>QZIK01000118.1 GCA_003599015.1 Desulfobacteraceae bacterium
ATACCAAGGTCAACCTCATGGATGAGCTCCAGAAGATCCGCCGGACAGCGGCAAAAAAAATCCCGGGGGCCCCGCACCAGGTCTGGCTGGTTTTGGACGCCACCACAGGCCAGAACGCCGTATCCCAGGCAGAGCTCTTCAATAAGGCCATAGGCCTGACTGGTCTTATCATAACCAAACTGGACGGAACCGCCAAGGGTGGAATCGTCATAGGGATCTGCAGGGAGCTGAAGGTGCCTGTCCTCTATATTGGAATAGGAGAAAAGGTGGATGACTTAAGGCCATTTGAGCCTGAGGATTTCGTAAACGCAATACTGGAGTAGGGAATAACCCGCAGGCTTTCGGTATAAAATAAAGAGGTTGGTTACTGCAGGATAGAACAATGGCGTACGAAAAGGAGGAGATCATGAGAAAAACAGCCGTTTTTTTTATGTGTGCACTGGCCCTTGCAATCTTTACAGCGTCGGCAGCCGAAGCAGGATCACATGTCGCCTTTGCAGAAAAGGTCGAGGCCGCCTATCTGGCAAAAAAACCATACCCGATGGCATCCCAGGAGATTCCCACCCTCACGGTGGAGCAGGCCTATGAGATACAGAGTGCCTTTGTGGGAATAAGAAAGAAAAAGGGCGATACCATAATAGGCTATAAGGCAGGACTGACGGCGGAGCCCGCCCAGGCAAGGTTCGGGGTAAAAGAGCCCGTATGGGGAACGCTTTTTACCTCCATGCTGCGATGGCCTGGAACCTTGAGGCAGAAGGACTTCGCCAAGATGTTCATAGAGACGGAGATAGGTTTCCGCTTTGGAAGGGAAATAACAAAGCCTGTAAAGGATATAGAGGAACTGAAGGATGCGGTGGCGATCGTGTTTCCGGCCATCGAACTCCCTGATGTTGCCTATACCGACATGAAATCCCTCAAGGGCACGGACCTGATTGCAACCAACGTCGCCGCCCGCAAGGTCCTCATAGGAAAGGCGGTACCTTTCAGGTCCAGGGACCTCAACGCCGTCAAGGTTACACTTTCCCTCGACGGAAAGGAGGTAACAAGCGGACTCGGTAAAAACGCCCTTGGGGATCAATGGGAGGCCCTCAGATGGACGGTCAACAATGTGCTTGCCATGGGAGGTGAAGTAAAAGAGGGCCACATTGTCATAAGCGGCGCCATAAGCCAGATGGTGCCGGCCGGCACAGGCTCATATAAAGCCGATTATGGAGACTTCGGCGTGATCGAATTTGTTTACAAATGATGAGGGACACATTTCTGATATGACCTTATACGACGTAACGGTTCCTCTCAGGACAGGGATGGTCACATTTCCAGGGGATCCTCCCTTCAGCATGACTCCCTGCTTTGAAAGAAAAAAGGGAGACCCCTTTGACCTTGCCCTTCTGAGCATGGGAACCCATATCGGCACACATGTGGATCCGCCGGCCCATTATCTGGACGGAGGAGCGACGGTTGACAGGATTCCCCTTGAAACCCTGGTGGGGGAGGCCTTTGTACTGGACCTGCGGGGAAAGAGATCCATCGGAGAAAACGACCTTGAGAAAGGACTTCCCCCGGGCATAACAAGGCTCCTTCTTAAGACCGACAACGGCTCCCTTCTTTTTCAAAAGGAGTTCTGCAAGGATTATGTCTCTCTTTCAGAGGATGGGGCCAGATTTCTCGCGGAAAGACGGATCCGTCTGGTGGGAATAGACTACCTGTCCATTGAAAGATTCCAAAACCCTGGAGCCCCGGTGCACAGGACCCTCCTCAAAGCCGGGGCCCTCATCGTGGAAGGGCTTAATCTGACCGAGGTCCCTTCCGGACGCTATGAGATCTTCTGCCTGCCCCTGCTCATCAAGGGAGCGGACGGAGCACCCGCAAGGGTAATTCTGCGAAAATGATCCCCTACCCTTTGCCTGCGCTTTTTTTTGGCTTGACAGATATTGCAGGATTTATGTAATCAGAGTAAAGCAGATTGAAGGTTCCTTAACAGTATGAGTTAAACCTTTGCGAAGCTCTCTGCCCATGAAAAAGACATAAAACAGGATCCTCGGATGCGGGAATGCCCCAGCCGGGGATTTTTTATTTTTTTGAGAGCTTCTCGATCATGAAAGGAGGTGATGGCGCAGGAGCCCCCGGATAAAAGTGTGTTGGCTTTTAAAAACCACATAAAAAAAGGAGGTTGTCATGGCCAACGGAAACAAAAAGTCTGGATTGGATTTCCTCAAGGATTGGGGCGGAGGTTTGACCTCATGGACAGAAAGATGGATACCCGACGCCCTTGTGATAGTGTGGATCCTAACCATTGTGACCTTCATCATGGCCCTTTTGTGGGGCGGCGTGGGTCTGGCTGGGGCTGTTCAGGCATGGGGCAAAGGCTTCTGGGTTCTTCTCCAGTTCGCGATGCAAATGTGTCTCATCATGATGACCGGATACATTGTAGCCTGCTCGCCGCCTCTCAGATGGCTCCTTAACGGTCTTTCAGGGTGGCCCAACAAGGAAAGACCCTGGCAGGCCATAATGGTGATGGCTCTTTTTTCCATGATCATTGCGTGGTTTAACTGGGGGCTTAGTCTCATCGGAAGCGCAATGCTGGCCCTCTATATTGCCAAAAACAACCCCAAGGTGGACTACCGGCTCCTGGTGGCCTCCGCTTACCTGGGTCTGGGCTGTACCTGGCACGCGGGACTCTCGGCATCAGCCCCCCTGCTTGTCAATACGCCTGACAACTTTCTCATCAAGGGCGGCTATCTCACGGAGACCATAAGCACCACCGCAACCATTTTCTCTCCCTTCAACCTGATACTTCTCATAATAGTTTTGGTGGTGGTCACCGCCCTCATGGCCCTCATGCATCCCTCAGAGGAAAAGACCTTCAAGGTAACCCCGGAGCTGATGGACAGACTCAAGCTTTACGAGGCGCCCCCAAGGCCCACCAGTTACAGCAGTTTTTCCGACTGGGCAAACTGGTGGTGGGGCTGGAACATACTTATTGCTGCAGGGGGCTTCTGGTGGCTGGGATCGGAGGTCAGCAAAACAGGTTTTGCAAAGGCCATAACCCTTGACAACATAAATCTATTTTTCCTCATTCTCGGCATACTTTTCCACTGGCGGCCCTGGAGTTTTCTAAAGGCCACGGAGGATGCCGGAAAGGCAGTTTGGGGCATAGTGATCCAGTTCCCCTTTTACGCAGGCATATTTGGGCTTTTCAAGTTCACCTCTCTGGCCACCGTCTTCACAAAGGCATTTGTTGCCGTATCGAGCGGCAGCACCTTCCTGCTGATAGTCTACTGGTATTCAGGGCTTCTCAACTATCTGATTCCATCAGGAGGCTCCGAGTGGGCGGTCACTGCCCCGTATCTTCTTCCCGCAGCCAAGGAACTAGGTATTGCAGCGCACAAGACAGTACTTACCTACGCCTGGGGTGACATGCTGACAGACATGATCCAGCCCTTCTGGGCAATAGCCATGCTTGCGGTTGCAAAGTTGCAGTTCAGGGAAATAATGGGATGGCTGTTGCTTGTTTTCTTTGTCTACTTTATCATCACATCCGTTGCATTCCTCATCTATCCCTTTGTGTAGGGAACAAGAGCAGGCCCCGGCTGATGCCTTGAGGCTCAAAAAGGGCCTGCTCCTCAAGGACAAATAATTTAAGGAGATCCGATTCCATGTACCAGTCTGCAATTGAAATCGCGCGCCTCATCAGGGGCCGCCTGCTTTCGCCCGTGGATGTCATGAGGGAAACAATAGGCCGAATAGAGGCCGCCAATCCTGTGATCAACGCCTTCTCTGAGACATGCTTTGACAGAGCCATGGATGATGCAAGAAGCCTCGAGGCTGCAATTGCCGCGGGAAAAGATCCCGGCCCCCTGGCGGGGGTACCTCTGGGGGTAAAGGACCTGGAGGACGCAGCAGGCCTGGTTACCAGCTACGGATGTACAGCCTTCAGGAATAATCGCGTTCAGAGCGACTCCATCCAGGTGGCAAGGCTAAAAAAGGCAGGGGCCATAGTGGTTGGAAAGACCAATGTCCCGGAATTCGGATTTACAGGCTTTACCAAAAACAGGCTATTTGGAATAACGCGCAATCCATGGAATCCTGAAAGAACCTCCGGAGGTTCAAGCGGAGGTTCCGCAGCAGCCGTCGCATCTGGAATGATACCCATGGCAACAGGCTCTGATGCGGGAGGTTCCATAAGGATTCCAGCATGCTATTGCGGCTGCTTCGGGATAAAGCCCTCCTTCGGCCGCATACCCCATGGACCCCAGGCCACCCTATTCATGACACGCACATGGACCCTCGGGCCCGTCACCAGAACGGTCGAGGATGCAGCACTTTACATGGACTGCGCAGCCGGATATGACCCGGCGGACCCCGAATCTCTCCCTTCCCCTTCCTCATCCTTTTTGGAAGCCCTTAAAAGGATGCCGAAGAACCTCAAAATAGGATTTAACCCCACCCTCGGGTACGCCAGGGTGCAAAGCGATGTAATGGCGCCGGCTGAAAAGGCCCTAAGTGTCTTCCGTGAGATGGGGCACAGGGTGGAGATCAGCAATATGGTATTTCCGGACGCTGCCGATGCCTGGTCGGATCTCATGGCTCTGGAGCTCTACGGGCAGCTGAAGGACCGTTTCGAATCCATAAGACCTGAGCTTGGAAGGACTCTTGTTGCCTCCATTGATAAGACAAGGAAACTCACAGTCGAGGATATGCTCTCCCATCAAAGGATTAGAAGCCTGCTTCAAAAAAGGCTCGCCGAGTTCTTCTCCTCACACGACATTCTTCTGACCCCATCCATGCCGACCGAGGCATTTGAAGCAAAAGGCCCTCCTCCCGGCGAAATTGAAGGAGTCCCCATACCGCTTTTTGGAGCTGTTGCCTTTACATATCCCTTTAACATTACCGGTAACCCTGCCGCAACCGTTCCCACAGGTCTCACCTCATCAGGACTTCCGGCAGGAATTCAGATAGTGGCCCCCCATTACAGAGATGACCTTGTCCTTCGCCTGGCAGCGGCCTATGAGCAGGCTGCACCCTGGGTGGGAATATGGCCGGATCTCAAAGGGGCTTCACAGGTTAAGCCGCCCTTGCCCTGATGACGGTTCGGCCCCGGAGTGAAGGGAAAATCTCTTATAAAGTGTAAGGAGCTTGTCTTTGTAGTAGACCACGTTTTCATCAGGATTGTCCGGATCATAGCCTGATGTGAGACTGCAATTTTCATAGACGGTCACGTTTTTCTTTGTTCCTGTCACATAAAAGGAGATCTGATCCCCCGCCTTGTATTCCCTTTCGGATGCCAGTGCAAGCTCATAGAGGGCGGAGGGGTTTCTTTTCCTCGTCTTAAGCTTTTCCTGGTAGGTTTTAGGGGACTCTCTGAGGGTCTCCCTCTTTGAAAGCCATGAGATGGGAATAAGATGATTTTCAAGTCGGTGAAGGTATTCATTGAGGAGATTTTCCAGGCCTTTTTCATCTCCCTGGAGAATCCTTTTAAGCATCTCGGACAGGAACTCCCTAAGATACTTTTCCATGCCCTTTGAGCGAAGGGCGCTTCCCTTGATTATCAATGTCCCTTTATCAGTCAGAAGGGCGTAATTTTTCTTCTTGTATGAATACATGGCAGGATATATCCCGTCTGCCTGGACCTCAATCCCTGGAGGCAGGGTCTCGGAGAGGCGATCCACGAGGGCGTTCACCTCTTTTTCCTCCCCCGCCCCGCCGGGCGGCACAAAATAGATTCCATCGGTGTCTATCTCGACCGGAACGGCCCCTTCCCTTCTCAGCCAATCCACCATGGATCGCACTATATCTCTCCCTTGCTTTGTCACCTCGGAGGCAATCTGAGGATCGGAAAAGTTGTGGATCTCGGTTCCAAGATAGCCATAGAATGAATTGATAAGCACCTTGAAGGTCTGCTGAAGGGCTTGATAGTAATCCCTCACATGCCTGTCTGAGACCTCAGCGGTCTTTTTCTTGGCCTCGATGCGAAATTCTTTGAGATCTTTCAAAAGAGGCAGAAAAACATTCAGGCTGTCACATTCGGGTCTGAGCCCGAAAGAAAGCATTATGGAGGGATACAGTGACGCAACGTCGCAATGGGCAACGTTCCTTATAACTCCCTCTAAAAACATATCCGTGTATCCGCCCTCAAACTCGCCGCCGCCTCCGGGTTTGGGCACAGAGGTCCTTTGTCTCAGGTATTCCCTTAAAAAGAGTGAGTTTATCTTGGTGGCGTTTCCCCTCACGAAGATGTTTTGGAAGGAAAACGGAAATATCTTGGTCTGAAGAAAAAAAGAATATCCCAGAAGCTCAGACAGCGCCAGTGCCTCCCTGGCATCGTCCAGGTTGTATTTTTTGAGGGTGTCAGGATCGTTTTCATAATACCAGTCCACATCATGGCCCTCAATGTAGACCCTGTCATCTTCTGAAAGTCCGAAATGCCTGCTCGCGGCCTTGAGCCCGTAGCTTTCAAGTTCCCTGGCGCTCACGTCGTAATATTGAAGAAGAAAAAAGGTATCAACCACATGCCTGCCGAATATCTCAACACGCGGATAGTCAATAATGCGCTCAGCCACGGTAAATCTGGACTGTCTTATCCTCGGCTGGCTTCCGTCTCTCCCCCAGGAAAGCCTTAACCCGTGCATATCAGCCCTTTTCAGGATGTAGTCGAGATCGAAGTTGAATATGTTGTGCCCTTCTATCACGTCCGGATCAACCCCGGCGATCCTGTCCCCAAGGGACAGGATCATGGTCTTTTCATCCATATCCTTTCCGAACAAAACCTCTCCGTAGCCTTTATTGTCCATAAGGGCTATGGAAATTATCCTGTCCTCCGGCCTTTGAGGATTTGAAAAATCATAACCTGGTGCACAGGCCGTCTCTATGTCCAGAGAAAGCCTGTGAAGGTCTGAAAAAAGCATACCTTTAAACAGGGTCATGCCTGTTAAAAGAAGGTACTGCTGGACGGGATCACTCAGAAATAAATATGGTGCCCGGGGGGAGGAAGCGGGCTCCCCGCAAGCCTTGTGGAGATGGTTTTTAGCCTTTTGGATGTCCTGCCAGTCCTCCATTACAACCATCAAGTTGTAGGGATTCTCCCCTTTAAGTTCCTCAAGCCTGAAAGGTCTCCTAAAGCCCTCAAGGAGAGCCCTGTCCTCAAGAAGTATAAAACCGGAAAAAGCGGCGTCTTCCACACGAAGCCGACCGTCTTTGCGGATAAAAAGACGCACCGAGGAACCTCCTGAGGGCTCAACCGCTACCAGGCCTGCCGTTGGATTGGAACCGCACAGGACAGGATTTTCCTCAAAGGCAATCGCCATCGTCTTACTCCTTATAGTTTTATTAAAGGCAAGTTAACGACTTATGACTCATCAGTTTTTATCATATCAAACCCGCCGACTCCAGCGTAAAATCGGCTGCCATGGCGATAAATCTGTAAAATTAAAGGGCGTCCCCAAAGTAAGTGTTGCATTAGAGGTGCTTATGGGTTAAAATGTCTTAAAGAGTACACTAAGGCCAACAGTCCGATCTTTGAAGGGGGGTGATAGACACCATCAGGGAGGAAGAATTGGTTTAAACCCTATCTAAAGGAAGGAGAAAAACGATGGCCGGAAGCACTTATAAAATCATAGAGCTTGTCGGAACAAGCGACAAATCATGGGAAGACGCAGCTAAAGGTGCGGTTGAAACAGCATCAGAAAGCCTCAAGGACCTCAGGATTGCTGAAATCACAAAGCTTGATCTGGCTATAGAAAACGGCAAGGTTGTATCGTACAGGGCGCGGCTGAATGTATCCTTCAAATATCACAAGGGTGATTAGCTGAAACCATGAACCTCCTGCCCATTTCCCATCAGGCTGCAGGCCCGGAAGAAAAGGCCGTATGAGGAAGGCTACATGAACGAATCCAAGAGGGAATTGACGGTTCTTGACCAGATCAAAGCCTCTCAGGAGGTGAGAAAGGCCATTATAGATGCTGCCAGCACCCTTTATGCAAGAAAGGGATTTGCAGCAACCTCCATTCAGGAGATAGCGGAGGCCGCAGGGGTTAGCCTTCCCGTAACCCATCATTACGTTAAGAGCAAATCCGAGATAATGCGCCTCATCATGGAGGATGTCCTTAAAGCCTTCAGGGAAAGCCTCACCAGAGAGACCGTCGGGATAACCGACCCGGAGGAAAGGCTGGCCATAGCGTTCATTATTTACGCCCGTGTGGTGGACAGGCACAAGGACCAGCTTCTGCTCCTCTATCAGAAATCCGGCTCGCTTGACAGGCCTTCCAGGACCCGCATCATGCAGCTTGAAGTTGAGGTAAGTGAGATCTTCGGAGAGATAATCACGCAGGGAATCGGGCAGGGGGTATTCAGACCGGTTGATGTGGACCTTATGGCTTACAACATCATGCTCATGACCCACATGTGGGTCCTCAAGGGATGGCATTTCAAGAAACGGCTGGATCTTGAAAAATACGCAGACCTTCAGTTAAAGACCATCATTCACTCCCTCAAACATGAGGAGCAGGATCGTCAGATCATCTGATGCTTCTCCTTAAAACAAGAAGGTGGCGTTCAAAGGCCTTTCCCGGAAGTTTATAACTGAATACGGTCTCAACAAAAAGGCCGTTTTCTTCCATTGCCTTTTGAGATTCTGCAAGGCCCTGTTCGCTGTCCCTGCCCTGAAAACACAAAAGAATACCGCCTTCAGCCACAAGAGGGCCGCACCAGACAATGGCCTGCGGCAGCTTGGCGACGGCTCGCGCCGTAACCCTGTCATACCCTGCAAGGGACAGAGGCATGGGAAGATCCTCTACCCGCCCGTGGATTACCGAAATACCTTTAAGATTTGTAATCCGGATCACTTCCCTCAGAAAGCTGACCTTCTTGCGCACCGACTCCACCAGATGGGTCTCCAACGCCGGCCTGCATACCTTTACGGGAATAGCCGGAAAACCTCCACCCGACCCGGCATCCAGGTATCTTCCCTGATGGGGGAAAAAGGGCACGGCAGCAAGGGAATCCATGAGGAGTTCTTCAACCGCCTCCTCCTTTGAGGAAACCCCCGTGAGATTGGTTCGCCTGTTCCATTCCCAGAGAGTTGTTATATGGGCATCTAAAAGTGCAAGGCTATCATCTCCTATCTCCACCCCAATGTCCCTTGCCCAAACAACAACCCGTTTTCTGTCTCCCTTTTCCACCCTAGACTATCACGCGCCTCTTTATAATTGCCACCGCCTCCTCCGGGTTGTCCACCATCCTGAATATGTCAAAATCCGTCGCCGAGATGGTCTTTTGCTCCACAAGTGTATCCTTCATCCAGTTGATAAGGCCTCCCCAGAAGGAGGAGTCAAAGAGTATCACGGGAAAGGACCTTATCCTTTTTGTCTGTATAAGGGTTAATGCCTCGAAGAGCTCATCCAGGGTCCCCAGCCCTCCAGGCATGATCACATATGCTACGGCATATTTTACAAACATCACCTTCCGTATGAAAAAATACTTGAAGGCCACGCGCACGTTTGCGAAATCATTGGGTCTCTGCTCGTTGGGAAGATGGATATGGAGCCCCACGGACTTTCCTCCGGCCTCTGCAGCCCCCTTGTTGGCAGCCTCCATGATGCCCGGCCCTCCTCCGGAAATAACGTTAAACCCGTTTTCCACAAGCAGTCTTGCTATGCGCACCGTGGTCTTGTAGGCAGGACTGTTGGGCTTGAGACGGGCTGACCCGAAAATGGAAACCGCAGGGTAAACCGTTGGCAGCACATCAAAACCGTCCACAAACTCCGCCATTATCTGGAAAAGTCTCCAGGTATCCCTTACGTTTATGTCATCAACCAGATACTGTCTTTCTGATTCTGTCATCTCGACCGAGCCTCTCTTGCCCCCGTCTGCCGGCACACATGAAAGTGCCGCATCGCTGGGTTTATGGTTGAGCTTTCCTTCAGGATTATATAGAGTATCAGCATAAGTTCGAGGCCGTCAAGCACGAGGCATTCTTAATACCCCTGGAAGGCGCCGTTTTTTATCTATGAAACAAAGGCTTGTCACGAGGAAGAACTTCCTGTCCGTCATAACCGCCGGGGAAAAGCCCTGGCAGATTAACTACCTGGCCATGTATTCAAGCCAGTGGCGCGGCGCGACCACTGATCCTGCGATCATGATGATCCCCGCCGACGACCACCTTGTCCACCGTGGCGACGGGGTCTTTGACGTGATGAGATGCATAAACGGAAAGATCTACCAGATGGAGGAACACCTTGCGCGCCTTGAACACTCGGCCGGTGCCGTCTCTTTGAGACCTCCTCGGGAATATCCGCACATTCGCAGCCTTATAAAGGAGATGGTTGTGCTTGGAGGAGAAAGGGACTGCATCATAAGGATTGTTCTTTCAAGGGGGCCGGGCAGCTTTTCCATAGACCCGTCAGACTGTCCGGAAACCCAGCTCTACATCAACGTAATCCGGTTTAAGGGCCTTCCGCGTGATCTTTACTTCAAGGGCGTCTCAGCCTGCACCTCCACCATACCCATAAAAAAATCCTTTTTTGCCACCATAAAATCGTGCGACTACCTTCCCAATGTGCTCATGAAGATAGAGGCCGGAAGAGCCGGATGCATGTATCCCGTTTCCCTTGACGAGGAAGGATTTATAGCCGAAGGAGCCACGGAAAATATAGGCATTGTGACAACCGATATGGTCCTTTTATTCCCTGACTTCCAGAGAACCCTTGCGGGCACCACCGCACAGAGGGTATATGAACTGGCGGATTCTTTGCTGAAAGACGGGACCCTTAAGGGTGTAGCCTTTGCGAACATACCTCCGGCTGATGCCTACAGGGCAAGGGAGATGTTTCTGACAGGCACATCAATTAATATCCTTCCGATAATTTCCTATGACGGAAAGGCCATAGGCGGTGGACTGCCCGGAGACACCTATAAGCGTCTTCTGGAATTGCTCCGGAAGGATATGGAAGAAAACAGGGAACTTTTGACCGACGTTCCCTGGGATAAAAACAATAAAGAATGACGGTCAAAAAAATGTTAAAAGGAGGAGTTGTCATGGACAGGGTTGCAAGGGTTTCAGAGATAATTGCGGGCTCCCCCCTGAGCTTTGACGATGCCATAAGGGTGGGATTTGAAAGGGCCAACAAGACACTGCGCAATATAACGGGTCTTAGGATCATTGAGCAGAGGGTGGCCATAGAAAACGGAAAGATCACGGAATACCGGGTCAGGATGGAGGTAATTTTCGTACTTGAAGGGTGAAAAATAGAAGTCGGTGTGTGCAAAGATTGTGTGCCACGCCCTTGACCGTGGCCGCCAAAAGATGGTAAAAGGGCTTAAGACTCTTTGAAAGAGCTACTTTAACGGCTTATCCAGCCCTTAAATCTGGGCAATCACTAAAGGGGATCCGGCCATGAAAAAGGACGGTTTAAGAAAACAAAAAACAGAATCAAAGGAAACCGGCGCCCAACATCCGGTAAGAGATGCAGAAAGGGACTTTCTTGACAGCATCGGGGGCCATGTGCATGAAGAGGACTTTGAGGCCCATGTAGGGGAAAAGGTAAAAGCAGTCAGAGAGGCCCGTGGTTTGAGCCTCAAGGACATATCCCAGCGGACAGATCTGGACCCGGAACTCCTTGAGCAGATAGAGCAGGGAAGCCTTAATCCACCTCTCGGAACCGTAATAAAACTTGCAAAGGCCCTTGATATGAAGATGGGTTATCTCATCTCAGGGGAGGAAAACAGGCCTTACACCATAGTCAGGAAAGACGACCGCAAGGTGGTTTCGCGATACGACTCCAAAAAGGGAAAATATTACGGCTATCAGTATGAATCCCTCGCCCCTCACAAAAAAGACAGGCGGATGGAACCCTTTCTTGTAACCCTTGAGCCTTCCAATACAAAGGAAGAACGCTCAAGCCACGACGGTCAGGAGTTTATATTTGTGCTGAACGGCAACATGGAGGTATGGCTTGAAAAGGAAGTCCATGTTCTCGGGCCGGGAGACGCCATTTACTACGACTCCTCCATCCCTCACCTGGTCAAATGCCACGGCAAAGAGGCAACGCGCATACTTGCCGTTCTCAACGCCGGTCGCTGAAAGGAAGCGGTGAGTCTCACATGATAGCCTTTGATCTCCAGTGCTCCCAGGGACATATCTTCGAGGGCTGGTTCGCCAGCAACGAATCCTTTGAGGACCAGAAACTGAGCGGCCTTGTGGAGTGTCCATACTGCAGCGACACCATGGTGATAAGAATAATGCCGGCTGTATCCGTAAAAAAATCCGCACAAAGGACTGACCGCGCCCCCGGAGAACTGGATTACGGGAGACTGGCCCTTGAGGTCATGGAATATATCCGTACCAATTTCGAAGACGTCGGTCCCAGGTTTACCTCTGAGGCGCTGAAAATCCACTACGGTGTCGCTGAAAAGAGAAACATCAGGGGGTCGGCCACCTCAGAAGAAGAAAAGGTCCTCACACAGGAAGGGGTGGAGTTCTTTAAGGTCCCCTTTCCTAAAAAGGAAGACAAGACAAGCAACTGAAGAGGCTCGTTCAGTAGATCCCCGCCTCGCACCCGGCAGCAATTGTTTTTCCCAGTTTCCTGCATTCGGAAATGATTTCCGAATCTATCTCTCCCTTTGCTACAACAGGCTCCAGGATCTTTTTAAACTGATAGCCCAGGCAAATCCGCTCTATGGCGTTCAGCGCCCCTGATCCGTCGTTTCCTGCGCTTACAAATACGGCATAGGGTTTTCTGAAAACCTCCCTCCTTCCCCTGGCATCGCTGTAGGTCCTGTCAAAAAAATCCTTCACGGCCCCCGCCATGTATCCAAAATACTCAGGGGAGCCTATGACGACTCCTCTGCACCCGAGCAGATCCTCAAGGGTGGCCTCAAAGGCCCTTCTGACTACCGCCTCCACACCGTCTATGTCTTCCGCCCCCAAAGCAACGGCATCGGCCATGGCCTTGGTATTGCCGGTCTGTGAATGGTATATTATTAATATTCTAACCATCTCCCATCGCTCCTAAAGATTCTCTACACTAAATTCCCACTTGCATTTTTAATGGATTCAGGCTATAATATTTTTACTTGGCCTTGGAAAGGCCTTTTTTTAAGGCACGTTGGTCCTCAACCTATTTCCGGACTTGCAGCTCTATGGAGCAGGTGCTTCTTCTTAACATTACCTACGAACCGCTCAAGATTATAGACTGGCGAAAGGCCCTCACCCTTCTTCTGCTGGGCAAGGTGGAGGTCCTTGAGGAGTATCAAAGAGAGGTTCACGCCGTGACCTTTACCGTGCGCCTTCCATCCGTGGTGCGTCTTTTGAGGATGGTAAGGAGAAACGGCACCCAGCCCCGTTTTTCAAGACAGAATATCTATGCACGGGACAACAACTGCTGCCAGTACTGCGGCACCAGGATGAGCCCCGAGGAACTCACCTACGATCATGTCATCCCCAAGTCAAGGGGAGGCAAGACGGAGTGGAGCAACATAGTTACCTGCTGCATCCCCTGCAACAGAAAAAAGGGCGGGGCTACCCCCCAGGAAGCAGGCATGAAGCTGCTCAGAAAGCCCGCCCGCCCCAAATGGGCGCCTGTCCTCAAGGTCACAATCGGCTACAGGAATGTCCCGCAGTCCTGGAGGGACTATCTGTACTGGAACGTGGAACTGGTGGACTGACCCCCAAGTCTCTATCTCATTGCTGCCGTTATCTTTTCCGCTACCGACTTTATCCTTGCCATATCCCCGGCCTTAAGCTCCCAGTTGCTCACGGGCAGCGGAGGAGCGCCGCTGATCCTGGGAATAAGGTGAAGGTGGTAGTGCATCACCACCTGGTTTGCGCCGCGGCCGTTCAACTGGAGGCAGGCCACCCCTGTTGCTGCGAGGGCCTCGCTTATGGCCTGCCCTATCTTTTTTGAGGCGACGTGAACGGCGGCAAGATCATCCTCTGAAATCTCCCAAAGGCTTTCAGCGTGCGCTTTCGGTATAACAAGTGTGTGGCCGTCTGAAATGGGATTAATGTCTTCAAAGGCCAGGACCCTCTCATCTTCATAGACCTTAAAGCAGGGGATCTCCCCTCTCACTATCCTGCAGAAGATGCAATCTTCCATGGTTTATCTCCTTTCCTCTCCCGGATACTAAAAAATCAACCCTTCAACAGCCCTTTTATCTTGGTCTTTTTTTCCTCATGGCCTGTTTTTGCTTTCCTTATGCTTATCCCCCTCATCACGTTGTAGGTCCCATCCTCAAAAAGCACCGGAACCTGGGTCGTATAATCAAGCACGTGGCAGCAGCCGGGGGCAAAATGGCTTCCTGCCCTTCGCCCCTCCTTAAAGCGCGCCCTCAGTGTTTCAAGATCCGCCGGCGCAACCACCATTCCAATTTGGCCGTTTGAGGCTGAGACCATATCTTCCGGATCAAAGGCCCTTTTCCTTTCCATTGGCTGGCTCCCTTCATATATTTCTTCAACAAGATCGGCAAGCTCTTTAAACGCCGGCTCGCGTCTCTCAGTCAAAAGCCGGTGGAGACTCTCAAGGGCCCCTGGTATGTATGCCTCGAAATAGGCCTTTTTCCTGACCCTTGAAAGAAACCCAAAGGCCCCAAGGATCTGAAGGTTTCTCTGTATGGCAAGAAATGGAAAATACGCGTCAAGCTCTTCTGCAAGCCTGGGGCATTCCCTGTCAAGACGCAGGCGGTAAGATACATAAAGCCTCTGCATTGTTTTTGAATCAATGCCGGCATACGGATCCATCAAAAGCGAGGCAAGGTCATATCCGGCAGGTCCCATACGGCCTCCCTGCCAGTCAACTATGCCGATCCTGCCGTCTTTTATTATTATGTTTCTTGATTGAAAGTCCCTGTGCATGAAAAGCTCCGCCCCTGCCCCGGACGCCCTGTCAGCAAGCCAGTCAAAGCCCTTTTCCAGGGAACTGAAGTCCCTGTCAAGCCCAAGATAACCTGTTAGAAATGCATCCCTGAAATAGTCGGATTCCTTTCTTCTCATAATCTCGCGGTCATAGCGTTCGCTCTGGCAGCACCATTGTGTGTCGAATCCCTTTGCCCCCTCCACCTGCATTCTTATAAGCACGTCAAAGACCGCCTCAAAGACGGGAAACGGATCATGGCCCGCCTTCAAAACATCCTGCATGCTGCAAGGGCCCAGATCCTGCATCAAAAACCATCCTCTTTCAGGGTCATCCCCATATATCTCAGGCACGGGAACACCCTTTTTGCGCAGGTGAACCCCTATCATCTTGTAGGCCCTGTTTTCCCTTTTTGCGGCATCATCCACCGGGGCATTTTCCATGGCGACGCCGAGTGAAATCCCATTTGCGCCCCTCACTCTAAAAAAGCTCCTTACGGAGCCATCCCCTGCCATGGGCTCCAATACAAGTCCAGGCCCGGGGGCACCTCTTTCCAAGAGGCAGCGTTTTACAAATCCTTTAAGACCTTCTTCCAATAAATACCCTTCCTCGTCCGACCGGATGCCTGAACCGCAGCATTGCCATCCTTTCTCCGGCGCTGGTTAAAGGCGGGCAGGAGCGGGAATGAGCCGCCGAAACGCCGGGATACAAATCACGCGACCTAGGCATCTCAAATCACACCGTGCTCAATGTCTTTCTCCACGGTAGATCCTGAGCTTATCACGCTGTCTGTGATCCTGACCCCTTGCCTTATATGGACATCCTCCCAGATTACGGAACGGATGAGCTCAGTTCCTGCCTCAAGGATCGCTCGATCCCCCACCACCGCCCAGTCAACAAAACCTGCAGATTCGTCCATCCTGCATCCCTGCCCAAGAATAAGCCCTCTATCTCCCGCAAGATCCCCGTGCACCGCAAGATAGCTCTCCGGGGTCCCTACGTCATGCCATCTGTGTCCCTTTGAGACAAAGGCCAGGGGAGGTTTTCCTTCCCTTATGAGTTCCCTGTAGCAGTCAATTATATCTGAAAAAACCCCCGGCCTGATGTAATCAAAAATGGCCGGATCCATGATATGGATGCCGGTAAAAGCCAACCTATCGGGAATTACATCCCGCGAAATATCCGTTATCCTTCCCCTGCCGTCTATTTGTATCTTGCCAAAATCCGGCCTGTCATGGACAATGAGGGTCGCAAGGGAGCCTTCGGCAGTGTGGGCTTTGCATGCTGCGGTGAGATCAATGTCTGAGAGGGTATCCCCGTTGGCTACAATAAAGGGTCCCCCATCCCAGAAGTCGGCCGTATTCCTGATGCCGCCTCCTGTACCCAGGATCTCGGACTCCAAGCGGACCTGAACCTTGAGACCCAGGTTATTTTTTTCGCTCAGGTATTCAAGGAGCATCCGGGCATGGTGGTGGGCGTTTACCACTATCTGATCCACTCCGTGGGTCTTGAGATGTTCCATGACCCAGAGGATCATGGGACGGTTCATGACGGGAACAAGGGCCTTGGGTCTTTTGCCCGTAAGGGGATGAAGCCTCGTTCCGAGGCCTGCTGCAAGGATCATGGCCTTCATGTGATGTATTATATTATACTCGGACCCTTGTTTTAACTTTTTAAACTGATAATCTTCTACTTTGAAGCCCCGGACCTGTCAATGTATTTGAGGCCGGGCGGATTAATGAGGCGGCCATGAGCAACTCAACCCTTGAACTATCCGAGCTTTACGGAAAGATAGGCAGACTCTTTATGGCAGGAATGCCTGGAACCGAAATGGATGCCACAACCGAGTTCCTGATCTCCGAATACGGCCTTGGGGGGGTCATATTTTTTAGAAGAAACATAGAAAGCCCCCTTCAACTGGCCCGGCTCTGCAACACCCTCCAGGAAACCTCCATGAAAAAGAGAGGCATTCCCCTTTTTCTGGCCGTAGACCAGGAAGGCGGAAGAGTGGCCCGGCTTATAGAGCCCTTCACCAGATTCCCCGGAAATGCGGCTATAGGCGCATCGCCCGATCCTGTCAAGGAGGCGAAAACCTTTGCCCGGAAAACGGCCCTGGAGATGAGGCTTGTAGGGTTGAACATGGATCTTGCGCCCGTTGTGGACGTTGCCCGGGATGCTGTTGAGGCCCACCTTGAGGGCCGGATATTCGGAAACGACCCCTCTTCAGTGTCCCGCCTGGGAGCTATAGTGGTAAAAGAGCTTCAAGACAGAGGGGTCATGGCGGTCGCAAAGCATTTTCCAGGGCTTGGGGCGGCAACCCTTGACCCGCACCACAGGCTTCCTTCAATAAACGTTGACATGGATGAACTACGAAGGGTTGACCTCCCTCCTTTTATAGGAGCTGCAGCAGCGGGCGTTGCAGGCATCATGACTTCCCATGCGATATACCCGGCCATTGATCCGTCCCTTCCAGCCACCCTCAGCCCTTCAGTCTTGACGAGACTTTTGAGAGACGAGCTAGGATACCGGGGACTTATCATAACCGACGACCTTGAAATGGGCGCAATAGCAGGCGGAAGAGGAATCGCGGATGCTGCAATTGCATCCTTCATGGCCGGGGCAGACATCCTTCTTATCTGTAAGGATCAGAACCGTATACTTGAGGCCATGCACGCCATGAGAGATGCCGCCCTCACAAATGAAAAAATGCTCACGAGACTGAACAGCTCCGTCGCAAGAGTTGAGGCAGCCAAGGCAAGGCTTATGAAGACGGACATCTTTGCATCAACTGAGGAGGTTTCAGCCTATTTCAGCAGGGCATGAGAAAAAATCCCCCGGAACTCCGGGACAATAATTATCAACAAGCATAGCACGGAACTTTTTACGGAGGCAAACCTGGAAGATGATAGACGCCCTTGTTGTAGGCGCATATCTCATAACGATGCTTTTTATGGGCTGGAGGAGCAGGGGCCAGGATGCTCAATCCTACTGGGTTGCAAGAAGGAGATATTCCACCGCGCGTATTGCCATGAGCCTGATTGCAACGGTCTTCGGGGCCTCATCAACCATGGGCATAATCGGTCTCGGATACCAGCGGGGACTTACGGCCGCCTGGTGGTCTTTAACGGGAGGGATAGCCCTTATCCCTTGCGCATTCTGGCTGGCGGAGCGGATAAGGTCCCGCAATGCCTATACACTGCCCGATATCCTCAGGGAGGCTTATGGAGACAGGGTTGCAATACTTGCCGGATTGATGATTGCAGTTGCCTGGTGCGGGGTCATAGCCGCACAGATCGTGGCAGGGGGACGCCTCATGGCAGGTTTTTTCGGATTGGACCTCAGCCTTGCAATTGGGACCGTGGCAGTTGTTTTCACACTTTACACCTTCTGGGGAGGACAGCTTTCGGTTATAAAAACGGATTCGTGGCAGCTCTTCCTTTTCCTGGGCGGCCTGATCATAGCGCTCGGATTTCTCCTCCAGGCCTTTCCTGGAAACGAGGCCGCCCGGCAGGTTCTTCCCCCAGGACACACGAGGTTTCCCGTTACAGAAACCTTCGGCTGGTATGAGGTTATTGTCTTTTATCCCCTCATAGTCGGACTTCCTTACCTGGTCGGTCCGGATATCTATTCCAGGATCTTTTGCGCAAAAGACGGCAAGACCGCGAAAAAAGCCGTGCTTCTTGCAGCCATGGCAATCGTGCCGGTATCTTTTCTCCTGGCGTTTTTCGGCATTATGTCAAGGGCTGCCCTTCCCGGCCTTGCCCCGGAGGCTGCCCTTCCGACTGCCCTGTCGACCCTGATTCCAGTCGGACTTAAAGGAATAATCCTGGCGGGTTTCCTGGGAGCCGTCATGTCCTCAGCCGATACCTGCCTTATCTCGGCATCCACTATTTTGACCCTGAACGTCGTGCGCCCCTTCAGGGACCTGGGAGAGGAAGGCAGTTATCGTCTAACCCGGATTCTTGTCCTCGTCCTGGGGGCCGTATCCTGGATCATTGCGGGCCGGCAGGCCGGCATCATCTCATCGCTGCTCCTTGCCTATTCGGTCTTTGTGGGAGGAGTGGTTTTTCCGACCCTGTGCGCGCTTTTCAAGGACAGAATACATGTGACTGCCGGCGCGGCCCTGCTGTCGGTCCTTGCAGGCGGAGGACTTGCATTGCTCGGAAAACTGGAGGGAGGGCTGATCCTTAAGACGATTCTTACAGAACACGGGCAGGCCTTTCTGCGTATCTGCCTCGGCCCCCAGTATCTTTCGATACTGCCTCTCATAGCTTCATCATCCATATTATGGGGACGCCCTTTACTTTTACAGTTTCTCAAACTGCTCCATCGGCTTAAAACTTAGTTATGTAGACTCCTATGATGGCATGGCAAATGACGAGAGTGAAGGCCTGTTTTAGTTTCATGCAGTCATTATCAAATTTGTACAGGAAGAGATAAGTATTTAATAGAAGCCAAAGAAGAAACACCTGGAGAAAGGGCAAGTGGAAACATGGTAGGAGCAACCGAGCTTTTTGAACTGGATGGATTTGCCCATAAAGGGCTCTTTGATGATGTAGAATATGCCTGGGAAGGGCTTTCGAGGCTTAAAGGATATCTGAAGCAAAAACTGACGCCGAATCTGGCAGATCTCCAGGATGTAATTATTTCCGAAACACTGATTCTTCACGGCGGAAAGGTGATAAGAGAAAAGGCTTCGATTGATACGGGAGATGTAACCAAAGGCGGGCTCAGGGTGATACTGGAAGGCGAGATACTTGACGGCGCCTCCGTGATCTTCGCCGGGGCATCCATTTCTGGAGGAGATATACAGATCGGGAAGGGGAGCGTTATAGAGCCCGGAGCCTTCATCAAGGGACCGACGATCATAGGCGATTTTACAGAGGTTAGGCAGGGGGCATACGTACGGGGCACGTGTCTTGTGGGGAACCGCTGCGTAGTTGGCCACACAACGGAGCTCAAAAGCGCCGTGATGCTGAACGGCTCAAAGGCTGGCCACTTCGCCTACATCGGCGACAGCATCCTGGGAAACGATGTCAACCTCGGCGCAGGTACAAAGCTTGCCAACCTCAAGATCATAAGCCAGGACGTCACCGTAAGGATTGAGGGTAAGGTCTTTCACACAGGCTTGAGGAAGATGGGCGCAATCCTTGGCGATAGAGTCGAGATGGGATGCAATTCCGTGAGTAACCCCGGAGTTGTCATGGGAAAGGGATCCATGGTGTATCCATGCGTCAGCGTGCCCTCCGGTTACTATCCTGCAAGGACGATCATATCCATGAGGTCAAGGGATGTACTTACAATCAGAACCCGATAAATGGGGACGCCCTTTATTTTTACACTTTTTTCGATGACCGATTTTTTGTTTTTAATATAAAATATTAATTTACAGGTTACCTATTAAATCTGTAAAAGTTAAGGGCGTCCCCGCTTTCGGTGAAGGAGTAATGACCTTTGTTGTCCAGCAGGACGACGGTTGAGGATCGGGTGCCGTAGCCGGGGGCATCTATGAAGACTGGAGAAAGAAGACGCTCCCACTCGATTCCTACGCCTGTGTCGGGCAGGTCGCAGTCCGGGGCGATGGTGCGGTCCTTGAGGAGGTAAAGAAGAGACGCCGTCAAATCAATCGCCGCATGGTCAAGCTCGTCTGAACAGGCACCCCTCTTCTTGGCCACACCTTCAAGTTCCAGGCGAATGGCGGATTTTTCTTTTTCATCCACGTCCGCGGTGAAAGACTCATTTTCCTGTGCAGCATCCTTAAGCGCCCGTTCAAGACCTGCTTTCCCCCTCGCCACCTTGGGCCAAGGGATGTCCGGCAGGCTGTTGCTCACTCCGTGGATGCCTGCACCTATTCTGAGGGGAGTCCCTCCCATATTGGAGTACCAGAAAAGCTCATCCCCCACTCCGCATATGATGTTAAAGGGATTGAATTGATCCGCCCTCCCGGAGAGCTCAACCAGGTACTCCTCCGAGCT
>QZIK01000022.1 GCA_003599015.1 Desulfobacteraceae bacterium
CTTCTATGGGGCCAAGGGGCAAACGGGAAAAGCCTTACCCTTGAGACCATCCAAATGATTCTAGGGGATTATGCTGCAAAGACGCCAGCGGAAAGCCTGTTGGTAAAAAGATTCGAAGGAATCCCGAACGACATTGCACGACTGCACGGGGCCAGGTTTGTTTATACCAGCGAGATCGCGGACGGAAAGAAGATGGCTGAATCACTTGTGAAGGAATTGAGCGGCGATAAATATCTAACAGCAAGATTCATGAAGGGTGAGTGGTTTGAATTCCCGGTTACTTTCAAACTGTTTATTGCCACCAATCATTTGCCAATCATCCAAGGCACCGATGCAGCAATATGGGACAGAATCGCCTTGATACCGTTTGATGTTCGGATCCCCGACAGCCAGCGACGAGCTAGGGAAGATATGCTTGTATCCTTCAGGGCCGAAGGGGCCGCAATACTGAATTGGCTTTTTGAGGGTTGTCGCGAATGGCTTCAGAGTGGATTGAACCCGCCAAGCGAGGTTTTGGCAGCAAATGCTTCCTACCGAGACCAGAGCGATGTGCTCAAGCGGTTCATTGATGATACCTGCACAATATCCGAATACGCCAGGGCAAAGAGCGCGGAACTTTACCAGGCTTACGAGAAATGGAGCAAAGAAAACGGTGAAGACCCTGTTAAAAAGATCGCCTTCGGCAAGCGGCTTCGAGAGAAAGCCTTTAAGGACTTTCGCGACGCCCAGGGGGATAGAGCATGGCGGGGGATTGGGTTAGAGAGCAAGCCACAAGGCGGGATTTGACAAAATGACGCATTTTGACACGGGTTTCAGGTTAACTCTATAGGAGAATTCATTTTGGCGGTTATACCGAAAAGTGCGTCAAAATATGTCAATTCGTCAAAAATAGATTGTAATTTTACCGCTTGGAGGTGCGAGTTTCGGGATTTGATCGCTCGGAAGTACCGCATCGCTGATTAGGAGAGAGAGCAGATGACTACTAAGAAAGCGATTTTGAAAAACATCAGGGCCAACTGTATTGAGTGCATGGGAGGCCAAGCACAAGAGGTTCAAAATTGCTCAAGTCCTGCTTGCCGTTTGTTCCCTTACCGGATGGGACGCGATCCTGCACCGAGCAGGAAGGGTGAAGCGGCAAGGAAGCGTCTTGTAGAAGCAGGTTTTAAGGCGAAAATCTGAAGATACAAGGTAAGGGCGGCCTTTGGTAAGGGGGGATAGAATAGGGTGGGAAAGATGCCATTGCAGAAAGGCACTTCTAGCGTGGCCAATGCGGTTTGACGAGAAAGGCATACAAGATAAAGCTGTGATTGTAGAGGAGGTGTAAGTATGGAGCTGATACGAACCCAACGGCGCAAATGGAGCTGGACTGACAAGCGAACTCTGCAAGGTAACGCAGTCATTGAGGTTGCAAACGATCTTGTGGACTATTGGCCTTTGACTTTAAGGCAGATCTATTACCGCCTTGTGGCGGCAGGCCATATCGAAAACACAAGATCAAAATATAAAGACCTCTCCAAACTCATTAAGCACATGCGCTTATCCGATTGGCTGCCGTGGGAAGTCCTGGAGGACAGAGGCCGACACGTCACGGACAAAAAAGGTTTTACGGATCACCAGGAGTTCTTGACTGAGCAGGTAGATGGTTTTCTTGAAGGATATTCAAGGTGTCTTGTCCAGGATCAGCCCGCATACGTAGAACTGTGGTATGAAAAAGACGCCCTCGCCCGTGTCTTTGATGATGTAGTCTGGCCTTACTGTATCCGGTCAGTGGCCTGTAAGGGGTATCAGAGCATCACGTTTCTTGACAGCTTCCGCCGTCGTGCCCTGGAGGCCCAGAAGCGCGGGCAAATTCCGGTAATCCTCTATTTTGGGGACTGTGACCCAAGCGGCATTCAGATGTTTCAAGCAACACAGCAGACACTAAGAGAAGAGATGAATCTTGCTAACATTCAATGCAAGCGTATTGCCTTGACCCCTGAGCAAGTAAATCTTTTCAATCTTCCGGTTGACCCCGGCGCCGTCAAGCTCACCGATAGCAGATATAAGAAATATGTATCCCAATACGGGCACCTGGCGGTTGAACTCGACGCCCTGCACCCTGGAAAGCTGATAGAGCTGGCCGAACAGGCCATACAGGCAGAATTTGACATGACCCTTTTTAACGAAAACAAGATTATTGAGAAAGAGGAAAGACAACGGCTTACGCAGATCAAGGAGAGGCTGGTTGCAAATTTATGACTAGTCACACAATGAAGGACAACAACAAGAATGGGAGGCATTTTACAAGGCTTGCCTATCCACTACTGATAAGCTTCCCAAAGGCAACAAAAGAATCAATATCGTTTTAAGCCAAGATGTTAAATGAAAGGCAGGAGTGGGAAGATGAAAGAGCCTTTGCAGGAAGAGGCTAAAAAGAAGAGGCGGACAGGCAGGCCACCAGAGGGCTTGAAAATGGATGGAAAGCCGAGATCCACAAGGAGCACTGAAAGGCTGAGGGTTACAGGCCAAGCGCTTCAGGGACTTGCAGAGGGTAAGCCTCTGTCAATGGTTGCTACCGAGCTTGGATACAGCGCACCTTCCACGGTTGCCAGGATAAGGGACAGCACAGATGCAAGGCGTATCATTGACGAGGCCGCTATGATATTGTTGAATGAGGCCCCTAACCTGGCGCACAGGATTGTTGAGCTTTGTTATTCCGAGGATCAGAAGTCAGCTATAAGGGCCTTGGAGCTTGCTACCAGAATAGTGGGTCTTGGTCCTATGGGTGCGGAGCCACGGGCGATAAGAGAGGTTTTTGAGGCCGGCGCACAGGCCGCAACGGAGATCACCAAAGAGACACTTGCAAGCCTGCGGGAATTCATAAGATGGAAAACAAGCACGCAACCGCTTGAAAATGAAAGACAAACAGTAAATATCCTTGAATCCCTTGTTGAAGCTAACGATAAAAAATGACGGTATTTATGACGGTATCTGAATTATTGTCTATCGTTATTGATGAATAAATAGGAAATGTTATGAAAGCAATTCGATGGCTGATATGACCATAACATTGAGGTTTTAATTGGGGGATACCGTCAAGACAGGGTTCGGGAGAGCGGGGGGATTTCTTTTCGATGCCAGGTGTTTCTTCTTCCCACCTTGGGCCTACCCGTGGGGAGGGAGCCGACAACGCCTTTTCCCCTATAAATGGGATTTCTCGGATGCAAAAATCCCCGTCGTAAAGAAAACTAATAACCTGGATATAGATCCATGGTTATATTAAGATGCTTTGCTTCTAGGCGAGATGTTCTTTTTTGCAGTAGACTCAGTGTTAGCCATAATGCAACTTGGTAAGTACCTTATTAAGGCTGAGCAGGATTCCCCCCTTTAACAACGCGTCAGCAATCTGAGGAGGTAAGAGATGAAAAAGGCAATGAAGCTTTTTACGTTGGCCTTTCTTATATTCTCATCGGCTGTTTCAGTACTTACGGCAAGTTCAGCCGATGTTTCTTCAGAAGAAAAATCGTTAAGGATCCCATCAGGCCTTTCTTTTAATTCTGTCAGTATGTCCAATTCTTCTCCCACGCCAATAAAAAATATTGACAGCGATCCTAGGATTCAGGATCTGGCCGAAAGATTAAGGATAAAACTGGCTGAACTTAAATCATCAAAGCAGGAGAATCGAGCTTCTTCATCAGAAATGGATCTCGGCATCAATGCTGGTGGGGAGGAAGATAAAAAGGGTGGGCAATTTGATACAGTTCTAGATGTTATATACAGACATCCTGCGGGCACACCTCGTCAGATAAAGCCTAAAACCCTTCCCGACGGCAGCCCTGGTGTGCTGCGACGGTCAGTAAGTGAGGGGCCTACCAAGATGAAACGCGCTACGGCAACGACAATGCAGTTTTTGAATAGCGAAAAGGCGCTGCTGCACATAAAGGAGCCATCTGAAGAACTGAGGTTACTAAAGCATTGGCAGGATGATATTGGAAGAACCCATCTGCGCTATGAACAGGTTTTTGGGGGGCTTCCGGTATGGCCCTGTGAGGTCACGGTACATTTAGATCAAGATGGAAATGTTGATCTGTTTAACGGAGCTTTCGTGCCAACTCCGCAAAGGTTGATAACAGAGCCGGTATTTACACTTGATGAAGCAATTTCAAAGGCAAGGGCTGCGGTTCAGGGAGGAGATAGAGGAACAGTAACTGAACAATCCCTCATCATTTATGCTCCCGGTGATAGAATGCCCAGGCTTGCTTGGAAAATACAGCTGTCAATTGCGTTGGACTCCCTCTGGCTGATTGTCATAGACGCACTTAACGGCACAACCTTGAATGCTTATAACCAGATCAGTTATCAAAACGTACCAGGATCAGGCGTTGATCTATTCGGAACAACCCGCAACCTCAACCTGTGGCTTAAAAACGGTTGGTATTATACAGTGGACACAAGCAAGCCCATGTTTGACCAGAATTCTGACCCGCCGGAGCCCGCCTCAACGAAAGGGGCGATAATTGTTTTAGATTTAATGAACAGCGACACGTCAACACAGGGATTCACTTCTTACTATTTGAGGTCCAACAACGCGAATTATGGCTTGCTGCCCGATGGTGTAAGCCTTGCCTATAATCTATCTAAAACTTATGACTACTTCTATAGTCGGCATAACAGGAATTCCATTGACGGGAGTGGGTGTAATCTACTGGGTTTTGTCCGTAAGGGGACAAATTGGGCAAACGCTTCTTACGACTACAGCTTCAATGCCATGTTTTTCGGAGATGCTTATCCATACGCTGGAGCTCTTGATGTAGTTGCGCATGAAGCCACCCATGGAGTGACCCATTTCAGTTGCGATCTACTATACCAGGATCAATCGGGTGCGCTTAATGAAGCACTCTCGGACATTTTTGGAGAATTGGTTGAAGAGTACGCGATAGGAAGCACTGACTGGTTGCATGGGGCTGTCCTTGGACCCGGGCGAAGTAGCAGAAATCTTAAGAGCCCAGCTCTCACACAAATAGGTAACACAGGTTATTATTATCCTGGCAGGATGAGCAAGTATTATAGTCGCGACAGTCCTCTCCTCCAGTTGTATGACTATCAAGATTATGGAGGCGTTCACTTCAACTGCACAATAGTCTCCCACGCCTTTTATCTCCTTGCTGAAGGTTTGAGCGGCGCAATAGGGACTACCGATGCAGCTAAGATCTTCTATCGGGCACAGACCGAACACCTTGTTCAGAACTCTCAGTTCATGGACGCCAGGCTTGCCTGCATTGCATCTGCTGAAGAGCTTTTCATGCAGGGATCACAACAGGTACAGAAGGTTAAGGAAGCTTTTGACTTAGTGGAGCTTTTTGAACAGGCAGCAACTCCAGAGCCGCCCGCTATCCCAGCTGTTAGCGGAACCGACGGAGTGCTTGCTTTGCGCATCTGGTTGATAGACGGTCGCCCTTATTTAATCAGGCGTGACCCATCGTTAAGCGACCCTGCAGTTGCTAAATGGCTGGGCAATACCCCGGCTACTGCGAGCAGACCATCTGTAAGTGGAGACGGAAGTTTTGCTTGTTACGTAAGCGACAATAATGACGCATGTTTTATACTCACCGATAGCACTTCTTTTGAAGATCCGATCTGTACTGGGTACGGTGGTGAAGTACACTCTATAACCTTATCTCCTGATTCCACAGTGCTTGCATTGGTAGTGCTTGATGCGTTGGGAAAGCCGATGAACAAGATAGGCGTGGCGACAATCAAACAGGGCGGAGAAGTAGAGGACATTAAGATAGTTGACCTTATTTCCCCAGCTACGGAGGGTGTTAAAGTTAATACGGTCAAGTTTGCAGACGCGATGGATATTTCCTCAGACAACCGCTATCTCCTCTATGACGCCTACAATATTCTTGAGTTCCAGGACGGAACGAAAATAGGAACATGGAGCATATATCTGATAGATCTTGAAAGTGGTCAGACTTTCTCTCTGCTTCAACCCATTACAACGGGTCAGATAGCTTACCCGTCCTTCAGCCAGACAACTAACCACATCATCACTTTTGAATACCATGAACAAGCGACCGGGACTTCCTATGTTTTTACAGGCAACCTCATAACAGGGGAGCTTTCTCTTGTTCAGACTGTAAGCAACTCCTCCGCGTTCGCTGTTCCATGTTTTGCAGGGGATGACATGGCCATAGTTTACTCGATACCTGATTACTGGGCTATTAGTACCGGCCGTTCCCTATGGCGTCAGCCTCTGCAAGAGGACTTAATGAGTCCTATTGGGGGATCGACAGAGTATCTCGACGATGCAGCTTTCGGGGTAATATACCGGCGAGGAAACTTTGTTGCCCCTGCCCCTAATGTCGCGTTCTCAGACAATTCGCTCTGGTTTGGCGAACTTAGCATAGGTGACGACACATCCAGGCCTTTCAGCATAACCAACAACGGAACATCGGGTCTTGAAATAATCTCAGCGACTCTCGGAGGAGAAAGCATTTCAGAATACTCCATTCAAGGAGGATGCAGCGGTCAACTCTTGCCCCCTACAGGCATCTGCGAGTTCAAGGTTGTTTTTTCGCCGAAATCAACTGGACTGAAAGATGCTGCCTTGATAATTTATTCAAACGACCCGGACACTCCCTCGAAGCAGATCCCTTTGTCAGGGTCGGCTAAGCAGCCATCTATGGGTAGTATCCTCTATGTAGACCATGCGGGGTTATGCAATGGTTTTGCACCGTGTTACCCAAAGATCCAGCAAGCCATAGATTCGGCGGAATCTCCCGCTACAATATTTATAGCACAAGGCAACTATGAAGAAGCCATAAGCTTGAATGCTTCAAAGGCATTATGGCTGCGAGGAGGATTTAACACCTCCTACTCATCGAACACTAGCATGAGTATGGTGTGGGGTGTTGCCATAAGCAAAGGCAATGCTGCTTTTGAGGGGATAGGAATCCAATGATCCGTAAATATTGATTGTTCAAATAGATGTAGACACGGGGCTGCTTACGACTATCTGTTTCTCATCTATTTTATCATGTTGCAATCAATTACAATTTGTCTGCCTGAACCTGAGACGCAGGATCAGGGAAAGGGGACCAATGAAATCAAGTGACCGTTAGTAAGACAATAGTGCTGAGCAGCAAGAGTGAAGCACGGGATGGCTATTTTTGGGGCTTTTGTCATGTGAGGCATAGCCTATTATAGGCTTGAACGACATAGGCTAAAATAAAACCTTTTTTATACTTCAGGTTTAACTTGAGCGATCCGAGGAGGCTTTCATCGAAAGATGAGGTCCTTTTCTTATTTTGGCTTATCAATTTGAGCGGGTCACGGTTTGATTTTTATTGACAGGTTATTGACAAAATCGGCTTGAACTAAAAAAGGACTTAAGGTTTTCTTCCCTAAGTCCTTGTTTTTCTTGGCTCCCCGGGACGGGCTCGAACCGCCGACCTAGTGGTTAACAGCCACCCGCTCTGCCTATTGAGCTACCGGGGAACATGAACAGCGTGGTACAATAGCAGAAGGCATCGAGTCGGTCAACATAAATCTAAGTTGAAATCCGGGGCGGTTACCGGTCAATGAGCTTGACAGCGGGCCGGGATACCTCTATGAACTTGTCAGGAAGGAACGCATTGTCTTAGAGGAAGAAAAAGAGATGAAGCAGATAATCCTGGGAACGGCAGGACACATAGACCACGGAAAGACATCCCTCATAAAGGCCCTTACCGGAGTTGACACGGACAGGCTCAAGGAGGAAAAGGAGCGCGGCATAACCATCGAGCTGGGATTCGCGCACCTAAAGCTTCCGGGAGGAAAGCTTCTGGGCATAGTGGATGTGCCGGGGCACGAAAAATTCGTTAAGAATATGGTTGCAGGGGCAACCGGCATTGATCTTGTAGCTCTCGTCATAGCCGCTGATGAAGGGGTGATGCCGCAGACCAGGGAACACATGGAGATATGCTCTCTTCTCCAGATAAAACACGGCGTTGTAGTTCTCACCAAGGTGGACATGGTTGATCAGGAGTGGCTGGAACTGGTAAGGGAGGATGTGCGGGAATACCTAAAGGGCTCTTTTCTTGCCGCATCTCCCATGGTTGAGGTTTCCGCCGTCACCGGGCAGGGAATGGAAAGGCTTGTCGCCGTGCTCGACGAGGTGGTCCAGGGGATTCCCGATAAGGACTCAGGACATATCTTTCGCCTTCCCATAGACAGGGTCTTCACCATGAAGGGGTTCGGGACCGTGATAACTGGCACAACCGTTTCAGGTGTAATTCACACGGGAGATGAGGCAACTGTATATCCCCAGCAGGTAACTGCCAGGATTAGGGGTATTCAGGTGCACAACCAGGAGGTCTCTGAGGTGAAGGCGGGGCTTAGAACCGCCGTTAACCTGCAGGGGGTCGAGAGGGCCAGCATTGAAAGAGGAAATGTCCTTGCCGGCAAGGGAATGTTAAGGCCCACAAAACTTGTTGATGTTATCCTGGAACATCTTTCCAGCGCCCCGCGCAAACTTAAAAACAGGGCCAAGGCCCGATTCCACACCGGAACCTCCGAGATAATAGCGACCGTGCTTCTGCTGGATCGCGACCAGCTTGATCCCGGGCAAAGCTGCCTGGCGCAGATACAGCTTGAGGAACCTACAGCCGTTCTCAAGGGAGATAGGTATGTGCTGAGGAGCTACTCGCCCGTCAGAACCATCGGCGGCGGGGAGATTCTTCACCCCCTTCCCAGGAGAAAGAAAAGATTCACAGAGTCATTTCTTTCGGAACTCAAAGTCCTGCATGATGGGGATCTTAAGGAGGTTGTCGAGACCTTTGTATCCATGGGGAGATACCAGGGGGTTGACGAGGCAGAGTTGTCATTCCTTGCGAACATGGGAGCGAAAAAACTTGAACCCTTGTTGCAGGCGCTCAAGACAGCAAGGAAGATAGTGGCCTATGACAGGGAGCGCGGCTCTCTTATCCATGGAGATTATCTTTCAAAGGCCGTTTCCGAACTGCTAGAGACCCTGGCCAAATACCACAAGGAATTTCCCCTCAAGCCTGGATTTTCCAGAGAGGAGCTTCGCACGCGCACCGTCGGCGCGATAAATCCAAAACTTTTTGCCTTCATGATGAACAGGCTTGCCAATGAGGGATTGATAGCCGTGGAAAAGGAGACGGTCAGACTAAAGGATCACAAGGTAACCCTGGCCGAGGACCAGGAGAAGACAAAAAAAGAGCTCCAGGAGATATATGAAAAAAGCGGTCTTCAGCCTCCGTATTTCAAGGAGATCAAGGACAAGTTTCCTGAAAAGAGCGCCTCGGATGTCCTGGAGGTCATGTGCAAGGAGGGGAGCCTTGTGAAGGTGAAGGAAGACCTTTATTTCCACAGGCGGGCAATGGAGGAACTGGAGGAAAAGCTTGTGGCCTTTCTCAGGGAGCGGGGCGAGATAACCACCCCCGAATTCAAGGATCTCACGGGTGTCTCCCGCAAATATACAATCCCCCTTATAGAGCATTTTGATCGAAGCCAGCTCACCGTCCGCGTGGGAGACAACAGGGTGCTGAGGAAGAAGTAGTCATACATGGATAATCCCCATGAAGAAGAGGTTTCAAGCCTTTCGGAGGCACTTTCGCTGGGGCCGAGATCCCATGTGGCTTTGGTGGGAGCGGGGGGAAAGACCACCCTTATGCGGTTTCTGGCGGAAGAACTTATCGGCCGCAATATGAAGGTTGCGGCAACCACCACAACAAAAGTGCACTGGGATGAAGCGGGTCTTTATGAATGCCTCTTGCTGCTGAAAGATGAACAAGCCCCGGAACGGATACTCACCCGGTGCCTTTCGGCGCGGCGATCAATCTTTGTGGGATCAGGACTTCTTTCCTCGGGGAAAATCCAGGGAATATCTCCCGTTGAGGCTGACAGGCTGTTTTCAAGAGATGATGTGGATCACCTCATAGTTGAGGCGGACGGTGCATCCAGGAGGCCTCTCAAGGCCCCGGCTGAGCACGAACCTGTTATTCCGGCATCGGCTACCCTGGTTGTCGCCCTTATGGGTTGTGAGGTGCTGGGCAGGCCCTCGGGACCTGATTACGTCTTCAGGCAGGATATTTTTAGTGGTATTACGGGAATAAAAAACGGTGATATTTTGTCGGCCGAGGCGTTGAAAGTCATTTTCCTGGACCCGCGGGGTCTTTTCAAAGGCAGTCCTGATGGTGCAGGCAAGGTGGCGTTTTTGAACAAAACAGACCTTGCGGGGCGTATGGATGAAGTTGAGATGCTTTCAAGGCTGTTGCTTGCAGATAAGAGGGGGAACCTTGAGGCGGTAGTCTCGGGATCGTTTCTCAAAAAAAGATTTAGAGTCATGAGGAGAATTTCATGAGTGAGCTTTACATGACTTTGGAGGGGACCGTGATCGAAGACGGGGTGGCGGTCCTTGCAAAAATAATCAGACAAAGCGGGTCTTCGCCAAGGGCTCTGGGCACCTCCTGCGTTTTTAGAAAGGACGGCTCAATAATAGGCACCATAGGCGGAGGCATACTGGAGGCAATGACCTCCAAGGCTGCCATTGATGTGGCCAAAACACGCATGCCAAGGAGGATCTTTTTCTCCCTTACCGGCACCCAGGTCGCGCAGACCGATATGCTGTGCGGCGGACAGGTGGAGATTTTTCTTGAACCGGTAGCAAAGGATAGCCGGCTTCAGGCGGACATTATTAAAAAAATAAAAGATACCGCCCGGGAAGGAGGCTCGGGGATTCTGGCGACTATAGTTCAGGAAGAGGCATGGGGCGAAGGTGCAGTTCCTAAGGCCTTTTTTGAAAAGACCGGCCTGGTAACAGGATGCCTTAATGTCGGCAAAGACGTTGTGGAAGCTGTAAGGGAGCGGATGGGGGACCTTATTAGAAAGAGGGCATATGCATTGCTTCAGGGGGTGGACCTGGATGGGGGGGCGGCGGAAATCTTTCTTGAGCCGATTGTGGGCGATCATCCCCTTTTTGTTTTTGGTGCAGGGCATGTTTCAAGGCAGGTAGTCCCCCTTGCATCCAGGGTGGGGTTTCGTGTGGTGGTGGTGGATGACAGGGAGGATTTTGCCGACCCGCTTCAGTTTCCTGATGCCTCGGAGGTCCATGCCTTGCCCTTTGGCGGTCTCATGGATCGCCTTGGTGTCGGCGAGGAGTCCTTCCTGGTTATTGTAACCAGGGGACACATGCACGACAGGGATGTCCTTGCCCAGGCGCTCCGCACAAAAGCCAGGTACATAGGCATGATAGGCAGCAGGAGAAAGAGGGATGCGATTTACGAAAGTCTGCTTGAAGGCGGATTCACCAGGGAGGACATTTCACGGGTCCACTGCCCCATAGGGATAGACATAGGGGCTGAGATTCCGGAGGAGATTGCAGTCAGTATTGTTGCTGAACTTATAAAAATAAGGGCGGGAAAGGAGTGAAGTAAAGGCAATGGAAGGAAACTATCAGGCATGGTTATGGGAGAAACTGGGATTAAAGTGTATTGAAAACCTCAAGAAACACGGTTTTGACGCCCATTTTACAAGCTCTGTTTTACAGGCAAAGACCCTGGTTCTGGGCATGATAAGCCAATTTGAGAGCTTCGGATTTGGGGGCTCGGACACCACAAGGGCCATGGGTATAATGGAAGAGCTAAAGGCAGGTGGAAAAACCATTTACGATCACTGGCAGAAGGGGCTTGACCGTGAAACGGACCTTAAGATACGCAGGCAGCAGGGCAGTTGCGACTGTTTCCTTTGCAGCGCAAACGCTGTTTCAGCAACCGGCGAGATCGTCAATGTGGACGGGATTGGAAACCGCACAAACGCCATGAGCTTCGGTCCCAGAAAAATAGTCGTGATTGCAGGCATGAACAAAGTGACACATGATCTGGATTCGGCACTGAAAAGGGTTAGAGAAGTGGCGGGTCCCATGAGGGCAAAAAGCCTTAGCATGGCCACCCCCTGCGCGGAGACAGGGATTTGCAGCGACTGTAATTCGCCCCAGCGGATCTGCCGCATCACAACGATACTTCATCGCAAGCCCATCCTGAGCGACATCTCCGTGGTTCTGGTGGCCGCTTCACTGGGGTTCTGATGGGCAGCCATTCACACCGTTTTGTTGATGAATACGACGGGTTCGTGGGTTTCGGCCTCAGCAGGGATGTGGACGAAAAAACGCTAACCTATTACCTTCAGAAGTTTTCGGACGACGGATTCATGGAACTCATCAGCGGACGCATGACGGCCTCCGACATGGAAGCGCTTTTTGACATGATAACGGGCCTCATGAAGAAATACATAACCGACGCTGAATATCACAGTCATTTTCTGAAGGAATGATGAAGAGACTTATTCCTTGCCGCACGCAGGAGTTGGAGCTGCGCCTTTGCTCTTAGGCGGCCGATCGGGATGAAAGATCAGGGCCCGGTCGGGAAAAAGCGGGAGAATAGCTTGCGGTATACCCCGGTTACCTGATCTCCGAAGCAGACAAAGACAACCTTTTCCAGGTTGCTGTCTGAGGCCAGAAACTTTCCGGTCTCCCTGAGGGCGATCTCGGTTGCCTCTTCAAGGGGAAAGCCGTAGGCTCCTGTGCTGATGGAGGGAAAGGCTATTGTTTTTGCCCCGATCTCGACAGCAGCCTTGAGGCTGTTTTTGTAGCAGGAGGCAAGAAGTTCGCGTTCCCTTGACCGCCCTCCTCTCCACACGGGCCCTACAGTGTGTATCACCCACCGCGCCGGAAGGCGATAGCCTTTGCTGACGCGGGCTTCACCCGTGGGGCATCCGCCTATCTTACGCGTCTCTTCCAAAAGCTCGGGACCGGCTGCCCTGTGGATGGCCCCGTCAACTCCTCCCCCGCCGAGAAGAGATGTGTTGGCTGCATTGACGATTGCATCCACTTTTTGTTTGGTAATGTCACCCTGGATGATTTCTATTTTCTCTTTCATATTGAACCTCACGCTAAAAAACTATCTGTTGATTTGCGGTTATTCCGGCGATGATAGGTTTTTGCACCAGGCACTTTAGGTGAAATAAGACTAAAGGCGGTGAACCGGAATGTCAACGAGGTTCCCCTTCTGGTCCCGATGATATAAGAAAATGATTTAAACTTGCATGAAAACGCTTTTGACATAAGATTAACGGCATGATTATAAACGCACTATTTACAGACTGATACAAAATTGCCGGATTAAAGGCCCGCGAAATGGATGGATCAAAAGATAAAATAATAGCATCAAACGAACTGGAATTTGGTGAATTTTCCCACCGTTTCAAGTGGATCACCCCAGCTCAGGCTCAAGAGGCATCAAGACAAAGAAGCGAGATCCTTTCTTCACTTGAAGGAAAAGTAACCTATGGTTTCTGCGGCACAAAGCTTGACTGCAGCAGCCTTTCTCCAGGATGCATCCTGTGCGGAACCGGAGGATGGTCCTGCCTTTTCATCAACGGCATATGCAACGCAGGGTGCTTTTATTGTCCGGCTGAGCAGAAATCCAAATCCAGGCCGATGACCGCGGGTCTTGAATTCGAAAACCCCCAGGACTATGTGGGCTACCTTGAAAGGATGGGAATTAAGGGTGTGGGATTGAGCGGGGGAGAGCCTTTTCTGACCTTTGAGCGCACCCTTTTGTTTGCCTCTAAAATAAAGAGGCGCTTCGGAGAGGGGATTTACCTGTGGATCTACACCAACGGAATTGCAGTCACCCCTGATGGGTTAAAAAGTCTCAAGGATGCCGGCCTTGACGAGATACGATTTGATCTCAGCGCAGTCGAGTACGATACATCAAGAATTGAGCTTGCAGCAGACATAATAGATACGGTTACAGTGGAGATGCCGGCGATACCTGAGCATGTGGAACTGCTCCAGGTCCTTATGGGTAGACTTCCGGAGCTTGGGGTTCGATACCTCAATCTGCACCAGTTAAGAGTAACCCATCACAATTGCATGAATCTGGCGAAGCGGGGCTATACCTTCGTCCATGGGGATAAGGTTACGGTGCTTGAGTCTGAACAGGCAGCACTTAGTCTTGTTCGTTATTCAAAGGAAAAAGGCCTCAGCATCCCTGTCAATTACTGCTCCTTTGCTTACAGGAACAGGTTCCAGACAAGAGGCCAGAGGCGAAGACTGGCGGAACTAGTGAAAAAAACCTTCGAGGATGTGACAGCCGCGGGAGCCATAAGGAGAATGACCGTAAAGGGAAAGCCTGAAGTGCTGGAGGGTTTGGAAAGTTCCCTCAGGGAAATAAGCGAACCCGGGCAGGGATGGTTCAGGGAACCCGCAGGCGAAAAGATATCCATAAGAGCCCGTTTGTGGAAACATATTCCCCCCGGGATTCTGCCCACCCATGTAAGCTACTACATCCCGGTTCTTCTCTCCAACGTATCTTATAGCCATCCCTTTGAAAAGATAGTCCTGAACAGAAAAAGATCCCTGTATATAGAGAGGCGGCCTGCCCAGGAACAAAGGGAGCTGAGTGAGACGGAAGCGCTTATGCTCCTAAATTTTACAGGCTCAGAGGAGGAGTGCTGCATGGACTGCATTGAATCACGGACCTTTCCCTATGAGCGTATTCCTTTCGGGCTTGATGAATACTTTTGACCCCCATGCGGTTTAATCTTTGAGCCCGTCAGCTATCTCAAGATAATGGGAGCGTATATCGGCCTCGAATGCCTCGCGGCTTATGCCTGTTATATTTTCATTGGAATCCCACCATCCTATCTGGTTGAGATGATCGGCGTCCATGACCTTGAAGAGGTATTCCTCCTTCCATGTTGCTGAACGAACAGAAACCAGACCGTCGTTTTCTCCATCAAGAGCATGTATTATTTTCCATGATGATGTAAGAGGCTTGAATATCCTTTCAAGGGGCTGGGCGCCTGCTATGGTCCTGTAAACAACTTTGTTGTGTGCTTCGAAATCGGCGGTCAGCCTGTTTCTCTCCTCGCATGCATCAGGGGTAAGATCCCTTGCTCCTCTCAGGTCCAGTCCAAGGAGAAAAGAAAGATCAACCAGCCGGTTCAGCCTTTCGAGGCTCCACCGGGCATAGGGGCTTCCAAGGTGTGGGGTTCCTATGGTCGTGACGGAGGCGATTTTTTCTTCCATCCTGAATCTGTAGATCATCCATCTGGCGTCGAGTCCCCCCATGCTGTGTGCAATAATGTGAACCTTCGGCCATTTTTTGAAATCATCCGTAAATCTAAGAAGATTCATTTTAAGATCCAAAGCGCGCAGCTCCAGGGGGCCTCCCCAGCATACCCTGCTGTGGAACACGGTATAGCCTTTTTCCATAAGGGTGCTTCTTATCTTTCGGAAGTAGTGTAACCGGTCATCGGGATGGTTGTCCCTGGAGGCAAAGGGCGAAAAAAGTCTGTCGAATGGAAAAATGCCGTGGGAAAGTACGATGGGATAGGATGTATTCATTATCTTTGCCTTTCCTGTCCTAAGGTCCTTTGAGCGCTGCGCTCAGTACAAGAAGAAGATAGCTGAAGGCAGCAGCTAATATGATCCAGTAAATAACCCTTTCAAGCAGATAATAAGCCCGCATTGCTTTTCTCGAACCGCCGGTTGACATCGAGGAGACAAGTGGCAGGATGAGAACCAGTAAAACAAATATTAAAGGGAGAAGAATTCCGACTGGAAAAACAGGCCAGTTTCTGAGCAAAGACTGAATGCCCAGGAAAAACCATGGGCCGGTAACGGCTTCAGCAGGGGCATCAGGGGGGATGTCAATAAAAGGGGCAACGACCAGGGCGTAACTTGCTGCAAGGATTCCCGCCGCCGCCATGAATCCTTTTCCAGGAAGCCAGTCCCTTATGTGATCTTTTAAGAGATACCCTACAAGGAGGGGAATAAAAAAACAGTGGTGCAGATACGGCAGGAAGAAAAAATCATCTTCAGATCCGACCAGAAGTCCTGCGATTCCTTTGCCTAAACGAGGGATGGTGTCAAGGATGCTTGCAAGTATTTTTCCCGCGAAGAGTCCTTCTTTGTCTCCCTTTAGTATAAAGCCCGTGAAAAGTGCGAAAAAGCACGCAAGTAACGCTGCCGTCAGGTTTGTCCATTCGCCTGGGGCGTAAACCCTGTAGCGCCTTCGAATGAAATGATCGGCTGTATGCAGAAGCATAAGGAATACAAAAGCCTGGCCTGTGATATAGTGGATTTGCCTGAAAAACCAACCGTATGGGATAAGGCTTGTTATCTCCTCAAGATTTTTGAAAACATTGCCGAAAGGCCTGTACTGAAATGTGAGAATTACGCCTGACAGTATGCACAGTATCAGTGCGGCAAGCCCCAGCCTCGGGAGAACCGTTGAAAAGGCCGGGATATGTCCTTCAAAAATAAAACGGCCGCCTTCTCGACAAGTGGAAGTAAAAAAGGAGGAGATCCGGGATCTTTCAGTGGACATCATTAAGCCTGTATTTCAATGGTTACGGTGATGGTTCCATCGGGGCTCCGGTTGAGGGGGACCGCCAGAAGATCTTTTGATGCAGGGCCAGCGATCCTTTTTCCAGTTGCATCATATACACTGCCGTGGCAGGGGCATTCAAATCTTCGGGAAATGGGATTGTAATTAACCAGACACCCCAGATGGGTGCATCTGGCGGAGACTGCCTTTAATTCATCTCCATTTTTTAAAAGATATACGCCTTCCTTATAGCGTATATCGGGGCCCTGATCCTGGGGTTCAAATACTACTTCTATTTTGCTCGACCTTCGGAAGGTAATGAAAACAATTGCAGGATATGAAACGGCCGCCAGAGCCAGTCCATAAATTGATGCCAGCAAACCTTTTTTGAAAAATTCCCTTCTTTCCATCAAGTCCTTTTAGACAGACTATATATGTTTACAATATACCATATAAATAAGAGGGTCTTAATGGAAATGTTGCTGAATTGCAAAGGTTGATTCCCCAAAGCTTTTGCCATAGTATTGAAAATACTGCCGGAGCGCTTGGCCCTTATTATCTGTCCGTCCGAGGCAGAGGGGCCTTATTGTTAAGAGGAGGGTTGTAATGAATATTGCCATAGTGGGGGGAGGCCCAAGGTGTGAGTTTTTAATGGATTTCATGCTGAGAAATGATTTCCATACACTAAACCCGAGAGTGGTTGCTCTGGCACATGACGGTAAGGATACTCCCTGTCTTAGAAAGGCAGCGGAAAGGGATATTTTTATCACCAGCGACTACAATGAGTTATTTGACAGGGATGATATTGATCTAATCATTGAGCTTACCGGCAAGGACGAGGTTTTCTACGATATCCTGAGCAAGAAAAAAAAGACGGTCAGGGCATTTGACAGCAAGACGGCCGAGCTTTTTTGGGAGGTGAGCAGGGTTTCCCAGTTGCACAGGAAAGCGGAAGAGGAATTGGTTAAGACCAGGGTTCTCTATACTGTTTTCATAAACCAGCTTCTTCAGGAAGATGTAATGATCATAAGTCCCTCATACAGGATCATTGACGCCAACGACACTCTGCTGAAAAAATTGGGACTCAAAAGAGAAGAGGTTGTCGGGAAGACATGTTTTGAGATTTCCCACCATAGAACCAACCCATGCGAGGGAGAGCACCATCCTTGTCCCTTAAGACAGGCCCTTAGTTCGAGGAAACCGTCTCAGACCACACATGTACATCTGGATAAGGATAAAAACGAACATCATTACGCTATCTCCTGTTACCCGATCTTTGAAGGATCGGAAATCGTCGCCTTGGTTGAAATTTCCAAGGATATCACCAGGGATATTGAGATTCAGAGGGTCATGATGCAGCAGGAAAAGCTCGCATCCGTCGGCAGGCTGGCCGCGGGCGTGGCACATGAGATAAATAATCCTCTGACCACCATATTGACTACGGCAATGCTGATTCAGGAGGATATGGGTCCGGACGATCCTTTATTTAAAGATCTTCAGACCATCGCAGACGAGACCCTTCGATGCCGAAAGATCGTAACCAATCTTCTTGATTTTGCCAAACAAAGCAGGCCGTCCAAGAAAAAAAGCGACGTTAACCAACTTGTCAACGAAAGCGTAGCCCTTATAAAAAAACAGGCTGCATTCAAAAATGTTGAAGTGGCGCTGTCACTTGTCCGTTCACTGCCGGAGATATACCTAGACAAGAATCAGATTCAGCAATGCGTGATCAATCTTGGGCTGAACGCCATAGAGGCAACAGATGCAGGGGGGGAGGTGTCCTTTGAGACAGAATACCTCCCAGGTGACGACGCTGTGGCAATAAGGGTTAAGGATACGGGAAAGGGGATTCCCGAGGAGAATGCAACAAACATCTTTGAACCCTTTTTTACCACTAAGGATACGGGCACAGGACTTGGTTTGGCTATCACCCACGGCTTTATTCAGCAGCATGGGGGGGCCATAAGTTTCGACAGCAAGGTTGGAGCAGGAACCACGTTCACTATTAGATTGCCGGTTAAAGGGAATGAACAGGATATCTGAAAATCAGATTAGCATACTGGTCATTGATGATGAGATAAAGATATGTGATGTCTGCGTCAGGGCCCTTGCCAAGGCAGGTTGGAACGCCCAGTTTGCTTTGAACGGTTACGATGCAATGAAGATGATGGAGAAAAGTCCTTTTGACGTCATTGTAACTGATCTCAAGATGAGCAGCATGGGCGGTATGGAGGTACTAAGAAGGGCCAGGGATAAGTATCCCGATACCATGGTGATCGTGATTACCGGGTACGCAACAGTTTCATCGGCCGTAGAGGTTATGAAGATGGGGGCAAGCGATTACCTCCCAAAGCCTTTCACGCCGGAGGAACTCAGAGGGGTGGTTCGAAGCGCACTAATGGAAAGAGAGATGCTTCTCCAGAACAGGCGCCTTAGAGAAGAAAGTTCTCAAACGGGCCCGATCACACACCAGCTTATCGGAAACAGCCAGAAGATAAAGACCGTAGTAAGGATGATAGAAAAGGTTGCCCCCACAGACTCGACGGTTCTGATCTACGGGGAGAGCGGGACCGGCAAGGAGCTGATCGCCAGGGCTATCCATGCCAACAGTAAAAGAAACGACAAAGTTTTTTTTGCTGTTGATTGTGGAACCCTGACAGGGAATCTATTAGAGTCAGAGCTGTTCGGCCATCAAAGAGGTGCCTTCACGGGGGCTTACAAGGACAAAGAGGGAATCTTTAGGCTGGCTGATAAGGGAACTGTTTTCCTCGACGAGATTAGTAACGTAAGTCCGGAGGTGCAGGGAAAGCTTCTTCGCTTTTTGGAATCAAGGGAATTTCTTCCTCTTGGAAGCGTGAAGAACCAGAAGGTGGATATAAGGCTTGTCTTGGCTACAAACCGTGACCTCAAACAGATGGTTGCGGATGGTTCCTTCAGGGAGGATTTTTTTTACCGAATATTTGTCTATCCGATTCTGGTTCCACCCCTAAGGGAACGAAGGAGTGACATCCTTCCCATCGCATATTATTTTCTTGGCCTTTTCAACAAGGCAATGGGTAAAAACATCAAGGGATTTGACGAAGAAGCAACAATGAAACTTTCCGGCTATGACTGGCCGGGAAATGTGCGGCAACTGAGGAATTTGATCGAAAGGGCCGCAATACTCTGTGAAACTGATCAGATAACGGTCAAAGAAATGGTGCTTCCCCAGGAGCCTGAGAGTGCTGTGGGTTATGTGCCCTATACAAATGAAGAACTCAAAAAAGCCAAAAAGGAAATAAGGGAAAAAGCGGTAGAAAGAGTTGAAAAGGAATTTGTACTCAATGCCCTTGTCAGGAATAACTGGAATATAACAAAAGCAGCAGGGGAGGTAGGGCTCCAAAGAACAAATTTCCAAAGTCTCATGAAAAAACATGGAATCAGACGGCCGCAGGCAAGGAATGAGTGAGATGCCGCCTCAAGAAAATCATACATGGTATTAATTTTTTATACACTACCTGAAAAAGATGGTTTTTACCTTTCAGAGGGAGTTGAAGTCCTGCCGCAATAAAGCCTTTTAAGTTTAACGCCCGCCGGAAGGCCGGCGTATTTCATGCCTCTATGTATAGTTTTTATATACGCATCAGCTTTATTCTTCCGGAAGCCCATATATCTTAACAATAAAATACAATAGGTTATGTCCAATAAGGTTATTGGCACTATTCCTGCTTACTAAAAAGCAAAAAGCTTTCGGGTCCTGAGAGGGGCGGTCGGGTTTAAAAGGAGGGAGAAATGGAGACAAGAGGCAAGATCCTGGTAATAGATGATGAAAAAAGTATTTGCGAGAACGTGGAAAAGATACTTTCCAAGAATAATTTTGAGGTGCGGAAGGCGTCAAGCGCAGATGATGCTTTGGACAAGATGGCCAAGGAGAGCTTTTCTCTTCTGATTTCGGATATTGTTATGCCCGGAAAAAACGGTCTTGAGTTGCTTAGACTTATAAAAAAGCAATGGCCGCTCACAAAGGTGATAATGATGACGGCCTATGCTTCCACAGATACCGCCGTAAAGGCAATCCGTCTCGGAGCACTGGATTATGTATCCAAGCCCTTCACCCCTGATGAACTGAGGGCCAGTGTGGACAAGGCCATATCCGGAGACCTGACTGAGGCTAACATATCAGAAAAGGACAGGGAAGCTATAAATCTCATTGACCTCGATATCCCTTTTGACAGGGCAGAGGTAGCAAAGGTCACCGGCCCTGAATACGTTGATATGCTTGGCCCCTCGGATATGCCTGTGGTGCAGATGCCGTCAGCCGATGCGACGCAGAGCCTATGCATGGTGGGTGAGATGGTTTGTGACATATTTAAGAAGCTC
>QZIK01000025.1 GCA_003599015.1 Desulfobacteraceae bacterium
CTGAGCTGGTGGAGAATCCGAAGGCTCCTTCCGAGTACAAGACGGTGGAGGAGCTGTACCTGGTCGGTCTGCGGCTGGAGCAGTTTCATAATGGAATCGTAGATCCTCTGCCTTACTATGAAGAGGCGCTCAAGCGCGATCCGAATGACCTGCGTGTGAATACCGTGCTGGGTATCAGGCGGGCACGGGAAGCCAAGTTTGAACAGGCCGAAAAACATCTGCGCTGCGCGACAGCACGCACGACCCGCAATTACATGCGTGCGAAAGATGCCGAGCCGCACTACTACCTCGGTATTGTGTTGAAGGAACAGGGCAAACTGAAGGAGGCGCAAGATGAACTCTGGAAAGCGGTCTGGCGTGACACCTTCCAGCGTGCGGCTTATATTGAACTGGCAAAAATTGACTGCCAGGAAGGCAATTTCGGGCATGCACTGGAAATGATTGATAGCGCACTGGCCGTGGCCATGCGGTCCAGTAAGGCGCATACACTGCGTGCATATATCCTGCGTAAACTTGGCCAGAAGAAGAATGCGGAACTCGAGCTGGATCTGGCTGTTAAGAATGATCCGCTTGATTACTGGTCCGTCACGGAGCGTTGTTTTCTTAAGGGCAAAGGTGAAAAGGCATTAGCCACGGTGGAAAAGAATCGCGGGGACAAGCTGCAGCAGATGCTTGAGGCGGTTACCGACTACGGTGATATCGGTGCCATAGACGAGGCGCGTTCCATTCTGAACCAGGCGGAGAATGCCGGGACTGCATATGTTAGTCCTCTGGTGAAGTACTATGCCGCCTATTACAACCTGCAGTGCAGCAATACTGATCTGGCTCGTGAGCTTTTTGCCAAAGCGGCGGCGATGCCTACTGATTATTGTTTTCCCTTCCGCCAGTGCCGCTGCTATGAGGGCGCGATGTGTTATGCTCTTTGATCCGGGCAGGGTAATGGCGGCATTGAACGGTACTGCTGGATTGCATTCTTTCATATTACTCACAGGGTGCTCCTGATATCTTTCCGGGTAAAACAATGCTTTTGTAGTGGCAAAGCGCTCCTGCCATTATTTCCAGAGGGGGTTCAAGCCCTGTCCAGATACGGAACTGCTCAACTCCCTGATGAAACAGCATGGATAGTCCGCTTATGATAAGGCAGCCCCTCTTCCTCGCATGTGCAAGAAAGGGAGTTATGGCAGGCCGGTAAACCATGTCCATGACAGCCACCCCCTTTTTAAGAAAACGATCCGGAACACAGAGGGAACTTCCTTCCTGTCCTATGGCCGCCGGCGTTGCATTGATGATGATGTGGAAACGGAGGTCTGTCTGTTCGAGGTTTTCCAGAAAGTTTGCCCCCAGGCTCCGGGCTGCTTCTTCGGCCTTACGGCTGTTTCTGTTCATTAAAAAAACCTCTGTTCCCTCTTTTATAAGTCCTAAGGCGGCAGCCCTTGCCGCACCTCCGGCCCCTATAATGAGGGCTCTTTTTCCTTGAGGACCGGTGATCCTTCTAAGTGCCGCAACCGAGCCGGTGATGTCCGTGTTCATTCCTTTTAGCCTGCCGTTGTCGTTAAAGACCGTATTGACGGCTCCCGCCGCCAGTGCGTCAGGGTGGATTTCATCAAGAAGTGGAATCACACGGCCCTTGTAAGGGATGGTTATGCTCATGCCCCTTATGCCGAGCGCCCTTGCGCCCCTCATTGCTCCCTCAAGGTCCATGGTGTCAAATGCAAGATATACCGCGTTCAGTCCCAGGGACCTGAAGGCTGCGTTATGCATGCCGGGACTGAGGCTGTTGATGGCCGGATGGCCTATTATGCCGTAAAGAAAGGTTCGTGCGTCATGTTCCATATTGAAGTATCTCCAAAATGCATCTCATCTGTGCGGCAGGTATCTGTCCTTCCGCCGTCTTCTCTGCTTCGCTTAAGGATGCATAGCTCATGCACCCCCCCATTAAGAGACAGGCTATTCTGCTCCAGCGGCCTGCGGCTCCCATGCAAAAGGCTGAGACATCGACCCCCAGTTCTTTTCCAGAGGCTATGAGATCAAGCACGGTCATGCAGTCCCTGGCATTGCTTGCCATGGTTACTATCTTGACCGTATCCGCCCCTGTACCGGCCATAATTTGCATGGTTTTTCCGAGGTATTTAGCAGAAGGGGTCGTATCCGTAAAATGACATGATATAATAACCTTTGTCTTGCCTTTTTCCCGGATGATTTCCTGCCTCATCTCCTGGGGCATATCCATTCCCAGGTCCAGATATGCCGCCCCCAGGCGAATGGCCTGAAATGCCATATGCATTGAAATGAGCGCCTCTCTTTTTTCCATCCTTTCTGCCGGAGGTCTGTATGTAATGATTACAGGCAGTTGAGAGAAGGGTACAAGACGATCCATTTCCTCCGGAGCCATTTTGTCCATGCGGATTTCCAGGACATCTGCCAGGGGGAAGGCTTTCCGCATCTTTTCCACGGCATCGGCCCGGTCTTCAGGCAATATTGAAACGCATATCTTTCCTTTCGTGACCGGCAGGGTGCGTTCCTGTATCTTATTTTCTTTTGTGAATCTCATTTTTCCAGGATCGTCTCCTTTACTCGATGGCCGAAATGTCTGCCCGGGGAATCCAGACCTCCCAGGATATGATCTCCTCTGTTAAGCCTTGCAGCGGATATGGAGCCTCCTTCAGGCCTGATCAAATGAACGGTTTCAGCGTTCTGGAGCAGGCATGCCGCCGGACCCGAAGGGCCTGAAAGCTCGATAAGAAGCATGGGCCGGCGTTCAATCTTTACCCTGCCTACTGTGACAGGGGTTGCGTTTCCTTCGTGATCAACCTTTAGGATCACATCTCCGCATTTAAGCTCCGAAAGATATGATGTCCTGTCCCCCGGCATTTTCACATATGCGTGCACGGGGCCTGCATTTACCCTGAAGGGCCGTGGTGATACATAAGGGTTTTCAAGACACTCGGATTGCACCAGAAAAAAGGCCTGCCCCGTGTTTCCAACCAGAAGACCCTCTCCAGGTCCCATAAGGGTGCATGTGTCCACGCATACCCTGTCTCCCATTCCCACTGAGCGCACATCCTCCACGTAAAATGCCTCAAGGGAGATCTGCTGATCTTTCTCACGGAGGTATTTGAGGATTTCGTAAAGCCTCGCAGGGTCTCTTTCAAGGACAAGGATGCCTTTTACTCCCTTCTCCAGTATCCCTGAAAGAATACCGGCATCTTCAAGTCCTGATGCCTCGACTAAAATGTTTTCAGACCGGGCAACGAGATTTTCAAGGGGGATGATTCTCCAGTCGCGGGTTCTTACAATTACGAGCTTTTCTTTGCTCAAGGCCAGGATTCTTTGCTCGTCTTCCGCGCAGGCAAGGTCTTCCCGCAGGACATTCTTTCCCCATTCAAGATCTCCTCCTTCAGATACGATCCTGATGCGTCCGAGGGACCGTGTCTTTTCCACACAGCCAGGAGGGACAATAACGGCCTCAGCGCCTCCTTCCAGGGCTGTGGTGACAAGGGCCTTGTCCCAGGGATCGGCGTTTACCCATAGTTCAACTTTCATGCGATCTCACTCCTTCTTCAGTTTGAATGAAATAACTGCCCAGATCTGAAAACAGCCTTTCAAAACCTGGGCGGTCGCCGTCACCCAGCATCACGGCAAGCCTTTGCGTGGTTCTGAGTATCTCACTTAAAACCTTTCCCCTTCCGGGGTTGTCCATAAGTATGTTTGAAAAAATTCCTGAGGGCTGGCCAAGCATGGCCTTGATCCTTTGCAGCCTTTCACGGAACGCCGGGGTGGCCGCAGCCTCCATATCATTGAGGGAAAAGCCTGATCCGGCTGCGCAAAGTGCAAGTATGATTGTATTCAGGTGGTTTGCGGCCTGGATTATCCCCATCATCCTGTCGTGCACAGCCGGTTCCATGATGAGGGGTGTTATCCCTGACCGCTCAAGGATTCCCTTGATCCATGAAATCCCCTTTTTACCCCTGCCCGGGCACAGGGCCATCGTGAGATCCCCCTTGTTCTTTTCGCCGGGACCGAACAGAGGGTGGCATCCAACCACCTCGCAGGAGGAGTATTCAAGCATATCCTCAAGAGGTCTTTCCTTGAGGGATGTGAGGTCCATCAGAAGGGAATCCTCTCTCATGCAGGGACCCGCTGCGGAGACGACCGGCAGGATTTCCTCGAAAGGAACGGATATGACAAGCACATCGCACTTCCCGGCAAGTCTTTCTGCAGGAAGGGGGCCTTGTTTTCCGGTGCAGATCACCTGGAGCCCATGCCCTTTTAGAAGTTCTGCAAACCATGATCCCATCCTTCCAAACCCGCCCACTATCCCTACGATGGGTGCATCTAGTCCCATGGATTCCTCCCCCGGGGATATGATCCCAGATTTTTTATGAAGGAACACTTCGCCTTTGTCTCCTCAAGTGCCTCTGAAAGAGCCGGATCATTTTCATGACCTTCGAGATCAACGTAGAATATGTATTCCCACGGTCTGGTCCTTATGGGACGTGACTCAATGCGCATCATGTTGATTTTCCTTTGGGCAAAGGGAGCAATTGCATCAGCAAGGCTTCCGGGCTCATGCCTTACTGCAAAGACTATGGAGGTCTTATCCCTTCCAGTGGGAGGGGTCTTTTCCTTACCTATTACGAGAAACCGTGTGGTGTTGGCGCCGGAGTCCTGTATGTTTTCAGCCAGGACAAAAAGGCCATTATCCGCCGCCGATGCCTTGTTTCCAATGGCCGCGGAGCCTTTTTCCTCTGCTGCAAGCCTTGCGGCGAGAGATGTGCTTGATACCTCCCTTATTTCCACCCTGCGAAGGTTTCTCTTCATCCATCCCGCACACTGTGCCGCTGCCGCAGGGTGGGAAAACACCTTTGAGATGTCTGTGAGCTCTTTTTCTCTGCTCATGAGGCGGTGTTCCACCCTGAGATATTTTTCGCCCGTGACCCTCAGGGGAAAGCTGTAGAGAAGATCCATGGCCTTTACAATGGAGCCTGTCCAGGAGTTTTCTATGGGGATGACACCCATGCCGCATTCTCCCTTTTGAACAAGTTCAAAGACATCCTCCAGATCCTCAGCCGGCCTGTAATGGGAAGAGCCTCCGAATATTGCCAGGGCGGCCTCATGGGAGAAACTTGTCTCAGGACCCAGAAATGCTACACTGATCCGGGACTGAATCATTCGGCCGGCGGATATGATCTCCTCAAATATCGCCCTTACGGATGCAGCAGGCAGATCATCATCTCCAAGTTCGCTCAAGCCGTTCAGGACCTCCTCCTCCCTCACCGGGTCATAGATGGAAGCTCCAAGGCTTTTTTTAACCGCCGCTATAGGTCTTACGGCTGCCTGGCGCCTCTTGAGAAGCGCAATTATCTCAAGGTCAAGGCGATCTATCTGCCTCCGGAGAAGCGCCAGGCTGTTTCTTTTCTCCTCTGTCCGGGATTCCTTTAATTCGCTGCAAGCTTCCACCGGATCACATCCTCCTTTTTCAGAAATTCCAGAGCCTCATCTACTGTTTTACCCTCCTGGACCACCATCACTATCGCCCGCACCATTCGAACGGGATTTTTGTGCTGGAATATGTTTCTGCCTATGGAGGTGCCTGCTGCTCCTGCCTCCATGGCTCCCTTGACCATGGTTAGTATGGCCCTGTCCGAATCCATCCTGGGGCCGCCTGCAATAACCACAGGTATTGGGCAACCCGACACCACCTCACGGAATGATTCCGGATCTCCCGTATAGGAAACCTTGACTATGTCGGCACCAAGTTCCGCCCCAAGGCGTGCCGCATGCTTTATTGCCTGATGGTCGAACTCATTTTTGATCCTCTCTCCCCTTGGGTAGATCATGGCCAGGAGAGGCATTCCCCACTGGGCGGCCACGTGGGCCACCATGCCGAGGTCCGCCAGCATCTCCTTTTCGTGGCCATTTCCTATGTTGACATGCACTGAAACCGCGTCGGCCCCCAGTTTGATTGCCTCTTCAACAGAGCAAACAAGGGTCTTGCAGTTGGGTTCAGGGGACAGGGCCGTACTTCCTGAAAGATGCACGATAAGACCCATGTCTCTTCCCTGCTTTCTGTGCCCCAGCGCCACCATGCCCTTGTGGGCAACTACGGCGCTGGCAAGACCCTCGGCCGCCTGTGTCATGGCATCTTTGATGTCTGTAATCCCTTTAATCGGGCCCGCACTTACCCCGTGATCCATGGGCACGATTACCGTCTTTTTGGTTTCCCTGTTCATGATGCGTTCCATGCGTATCTCTTTTCCAATCATCTTTCCTTCCTCCTGTCTTATGGGATCAAAAAAAAGGCCGGGGGATGTCTCAAAAACTCCCCCGGCCGGATAAACAAATCGCCCTTCAGGGCCGGGGAGGTCCCCTGAAAAAATAGTAGTAGCAATACCATCCTGATCGGTTTGAAGTAGTTTGTTTTTCCATGGGGTTATTCATCGTTTTTGTTCAGTTCCTGAGTGTTTTTCTGTTCATTATTTTTGCCGAACAAGGGATCCGGGTTTTGAATTGATGCGGCTTTAAGTCGGAGCAGATGGTCCGCCAGGGTAATCATTGCCATGGCCTCAAGGACAGGGATGATCCTGGGTATGGCCGATACATCAAAGCGTCCTGAGAGCTTAAGTGAGACAGGGCGCCCCTCCATGTCTATTGTCTCCTGGGGTATTGAGATGGAGGGAATCGGCTTTACCGCCACCCGCATCACAATATCGTCTCCGTTGGATATGCCTCCCAGTATGCCTCCAGCGTGGTTGGTTTTGAAACCTTGAGGGGTTATGGGATCATTGTTTGCCGATCCCTTCATGCGGGCAGAGGCAAAGCCTGAACCAATCTCCACCCCCTTTACTGCCCCCACTGACATCAGGGCCTTTGCAAGGTCTGCATCCAGCTTGTCAAAGACCGGCTCTCCCATTCCTGCAGGACATCCGGTCACCTTCATCTCCACTATTCCTCCCAGGGAATCTCCTTCTGCCTTTGCCTTCTCAAGGCGGGCGGTCATCTGAAGGGCCGCTGAAAGGTCAGGGCAGTGAAGTGGATTTTTTGAGGCAGCCTCCCGGTCAAATTCCCTGGCCGCAACTCCCCCAAGTTCCAGGGTGTATCCTGTCACCACAATCCCCATGGGTGAAAGGATCTTTCCCGCCACGACGCCTGCCGCCACCCTTGCCGCGGTCTCTCTTGCCGAGGCCCTTCCACCTCCCCTGAAATCCACATGCCCGTATTTTTTAAAGTAGGTATAATCTGCGTGTCCCGGCCTGAAACGGCCTCTGGTCTTATCATAGGTATGGCTTTGAACATCCACGTTGGAGATGAAAACGGCAATGGGTGTTCCTGTCGTCAGTCCCTCAAAGACCCCCGAGAGTATCTCCACCCTGTCAGGCTCGCTTCTTGGAGAATCAAAGACCCCTGTGCCCGGCCTCCGGCGGTTCATGGATTCAGTGAAGTCAGGGGGCTTAAGTGGAATTCCAGGCGGACAGCCTTCAACCACCACCCCGATGCCCGGACCGTGGGATTCACCGAAGGTTGTTACCCTGAAAAGACTCCCTATGGTGTTTCCAGGCATATGCTTTTTCCCTCCCTTGATCCGGGTGATTGATATCCATGGCAGGCCAGAAAACGCATCAAGGCTGAAAAGGCTATCTCCATGGGTTTTTTTACGTCGGTTCTGATTGTGTGGTGAGACAGATCCCTGTACACCTGTTTGCGTTCAGAAAGCACGGCTTCTATCTCTGAAAGAGGGTCCATGCCCTTGAGGGGCGGCCTTTTCCGAATATCGTTTCCAGCCTTCATCCGCTCGCGGATGGTTTCCGGTTCTGCATCAAGCCACAGGACCCAGCTTTTTTCCCTGAGCATCTCAAAGGGCTCCTTGTGGAGTATTGCGCCTCCTCCGGTTGAGATAACCATCGAATCGCCTCCAGCCAGGCTCAGAAGGACATTCCTTTCGATTGCCCTGAACCCTTTCCAGCCTTTTTTTGCCACAAATGATTCTATGGGCATGCCGCACAGCCTACGGATAATCCGGTCCGTATCGGCCTGCTGCCAATCCAGATATCGGGCCATGAGACTGCCCACAGTGGTCTTGCCGCTTGCCCTGTAACCTATCAGAACGATATTCATTGCCTTGCCCGTTAGCTGAAAACAAAAAGGCCGTGAGCACTTTTTGTGTGCCCACGGCCTTTGAGAGCCAAAATATCCCTCAGCGCAGGGGCACACCTCCAGCCCAGAAAAAGTAATAAAGGCTATAAATGTGTCCGGCTGCCAAGTTCATCAATCTTCCATCCTTTTTTAATATGTAATCTTCTAAGACAGGGGATGAGGATTTGTCAAGGAAAAAGTGAAATTTTTTTGAATCTTGACTTACAGTATAACTTACAGTAAAATTTCTGCGGAATCCTGCCGGAGGGATTTGATGAAACTTTCAAACAAGCAGAAGGCCTTTTTGGATTACATAAGCCGCTATTCAGAGAGGTGGGGGACGGCCCCAAGCTTTGATGAGATATGCTCCCATTTCGGCTTTCGCTCATACAATACGGTCACGACCTATCTTAAGGTCCTTGAGAGAAAGGGCTTTATCCGTCTTCCTTCCAGAAAAAATCTCAAGAGAGCCATTGAGATTTTAAAGCCTCTGGAAAGCAGGCGTTATGAGATTCCCCTACTGGGCTTTGTGGCGGCAGGAAGGCCCATGGAGGCTGTGGAGGACAGGCGCGCCGTGGAAGTGCCGGCGTCCATGACGGGCAAAGGTGAACACTTTGCGCTGCTGGTAAAGGGGGATTCAATGGAGGATGACGGGATACTGGACGGAGATCTTGTGGTGGTTCGAAGACAGCCCTTGGCTGAAAACGGGGACACGGTTGTGGCGCTTATAGGTAATGAGGTCACGGTCAAGCGCTACTATCTCAGGGACGACCATGTGGAATTAAGACCGGCCCACAAGGGCATGGCTTCCATCCGTGTGGCGGGGGAAAGCCTCGGTATCCAGGGAAAGGTTGTGGGGGTGATGAGGCGCTATCCCTAGTGGAGATGAAGTCTGGATAAGGGTCTTAATCTGTAAAAATCTGTAAAAGTTAAGGGCGTCCCCAGTATGGAACGCGATATTCTACATCTGCATGTGCCTGCCTTTCCCATTGCGGTTGCAAGGGTTTTAAATCACGGACTCAGGGAAAGGCCGGTAGCGGTGGCACCTTCTGGGTCTGAGCGGGGTGTCGTACTTTCAGTTTCCTCGGAGGCCAGAAGAGAGGGTGTGTGGAAGGGAATGCCGGTCGGAAGGGCATTGAAGCGCTGTCCGGCCCTTAAGGTTATTGCGCCTGATCCTTTGCTGGTGGAAAGGGCATCCCAAAGGCTCTTTAATATGGCGGCGAACTACAGCCCTGTTTTTGAGCCGTCAAGACCGGGCCATATCTATCTGGATATGACAGGCACACACAGGCTCTGGGGAAGGGCCAGGGATGCCGCAATGCGCCTAAGCAGGGAAGTCGCGGGGCTGTGTCTCAGGGCCTTTGTGGGTGTTTCCGGAAACAAGATGGTATCAAGCATTGCCTCACGCCTTGAATGTCCTGACGGCGTAAGGGATGTGGATCACGGGAGAGAGGCCTCATTTCTGGCTCCGTTAAGGACCGATGTCCTGCCCGGGATAGGGGATGTGCGGCGCAGGACCCTCCTTGAGGAACTCAACATCCGGCTGGTGGGAGAACTTTCCGCTCTGGACATGGGAAGTCTCAGGATGATTTTCGGTCCTCAGGCGTCTGTAATCCGTCAGAGGGCCCTTGGCATTGATCCCGCCCCTGTTTATCCGGCCTGCAAAAAACCCGTGGTGTCCGAGGAGATCGTATTTGAAAAGGATGAAAACGACGACCAGGTCCTTCTCGGGGCGCTGGCAGGGCTTGTGGAGATATGCGGCCGCAGGTTCAGGGACGCAAAATCCCGGCCAGCTAAGGCGGCCCTGCTCATAAGATACTCGGATCTTGCAGAGGCAAGGTGCAGGATTTCCCTGGGGGGCGGATCGGATCTCTATACTCCCTTGAAAGGCCTTTTTTTAAAACTGTGCATACGTCGGGTAAGTGTGCGTTTAATGAGGGTGTGGTTCTGGGATCTTTCTTCCGGCATGATCCAGCTCAGCCTTTTTAAGGATGGCTCCCCCTGTGAGGTTAAGCGAGCCGCCGCTGTAACGGATGCCATGGACAGGATAAGGAAAAGACACGGTGAAGGATTGATCCATTATGGGCACCAGAGACTTTATACATCTGAACGTACATTCCCACTACTCCAGGGGCTGGGGGATTGCAGGCATTGAGGAGCTTTGCCGGACGGCAAAGGATGCCGGGATGGACACCCTGGCACTCACCGACACCAACAGCCTCCACGGCGCTGTTCTGTTTTTGGAAACGGCCAGGGATATGGGAATCACCCCATTGCTTGGAAGCGAACTGGCTGCGGGGGATAGAAGGGCGGTGGCCCTTGTCAGGGACCCTGGAGGTTATGCAGATCTCTGTGAACTCATATCCGATTGCTGCTGCCGGCATGATATTGATCTTTCCCGCGCCCTGAGGGACAGGCGCAGGGGACTCGTGGTCATCTCGGATGATCCTCTTTTAATTAAAAATCTGGCCGGGGACGGAACGGAGGATCTCTATGTGGAGCTTTCCCCTGGTTTCAACATGGCAGGGGCCTTATCACTTTCCCGAAGCACGGGTATCGCCCCTGTTGCAACCAATCGTGTCTATCTTGCCTGCAGAGAGCAGTTTCCCCTTCACAGGGTCCTTAGGGCAGTTACCCTCAACACAAAGCTATCCCGCCTCAATATCGGAGATACGTGCACGGAGTATAATTTTCTCGCTTCCCCAAGCCGGATGATGGATCAGTTTCCCCATGTGCCTGCCGCCGTTGAAAACACTGTTTTGATTGCCGAAAGGTGCTTTAAGGACTGGGACATTGGAAGGACGGTCTTTCCGCGCTTCTCCGGAATGGACGATAATGCCGCCTTTGAATGTCTCCTTAAAGCCGTAATGGATGGCTGCATCCGGCGCTACGGGGATATCACCCCGGAGGTAAAGGCCCGAATTGAACATGAGATGAAGATTATTAGAGAGAAGAACTTTGCCCATTATTTTCTGGTGGTGGCCGATATTACCGGACGGGCGGGAAGGTCCTGCGGACGGGGAAGCGCCGCCGCATCCATTGTCTCCTACGCCCTGGGCATAACCCATGTGGACCCCATAAGGCATAATCTCTTTTTTGAGCGATTCCTCAATCCGGGGAGGATGGATCCCCCCGACATAGATGTTGATTTTCCCTGGGATGAGCGAGACAGGGTTATAGACTATGTCTTTGCCGCCTATGGGACAAAAAGGGCCGCCATGGTGGCAAACCACAACACCTTCGGGGCAAGGTCCGCCATACGGGAGACAGCCAGGGTTTTCGGACTTTCGGATGAGGAGATCCGTCAGGTCACGGGCAAGATCGGCTATTCCTGGCGCCTTGGGGATATGGAAGGCGGGATAACTCAACATCCCAGGATGAGGGATACCGACTTCAAGGCACCCTGGGGCGAGATAATCCACGCCGCATCCCGGCTTGAGACCCATTTTCGCCACCTTTCCACCCACTGCGGGGGTCTTGTGGTAGTCCCGGACGATATAAGACGCTATTGTCCTGTGGAGATTTCGGCAAAAGGGCTCCAGGTTCTTCAGTGGGACAAGGACTCGGTTGAAGACGGAGGGCTTGTGAAGATAGACATCCTTGGCAACCGAAGCCTTGCCGTCATCCGGGATGCCATTGTGATGGTTGAGAAAAACTTCGGCCGCCTGATAGACTATGCCTCCTTTAACCCCATAGATGACCCGGCCACGATAAGGGTTTTTTATGACGGCGATACCATCGGGGTTTTTTACTTTGAAAGCCCGGCAACCCGTCAGACCCTTGCCAAGGTAAGCTCAGGATTAACCCTGAAGGAATATCTGGGGAAGGACCATTTTCTGTTGAATGTTATCGTAACATCCATCATAAGACCTGCCTCCAACCAGAGCATAGATGCCTGGGTCTCAAGGCTGCACGGAGCGCCGTGGAGCCCGCCTCATCCCCTTCTGGAACCGGTCCTGAAGGAGACCCTTGGGTTGATGGTTTTTCAGGAGCAGCTCAGCCAGGCCGCCATCCATCTTGCCGGATTCGACGCCGGAGAGGCCGATACTCTGAGAAAGGTGGTCAGCAAGAAACACAGGGACAAGAAATTGAAAAATTTCTATGTTCGGTTTGTGGAGGGGGCTGCGGCGAAAGGTGTGGATTCCTCGATCATCGAGGATGTATGGCGGATGATGATGGGTTTTGACGGATACAGCTTCTGCAAGCCTCATTCCGCAAGCTATACCCTCGTGGCATATAAATCTGCCTGGCTCAGGGCCCACTACCCTGCCGAATTCATGGCTGCGGTCATCTCAAACGGAGGCGGCTATTATTCCACCCTGGGCTATATATCCGAGGCAAGAAGGATGGGGCTTTCCATACTTCTGCCCGACATCAATGAAAGCGATATTAAGTACGGTGGAAAAGGAAAGGCGATAAGGGTGGGGCTCATGCAGCTTAAAGGTCTTTCCTGCGACGTCCTTGATGCCATTGTCCGTGAGAGATCAAAAAACGGTCCTTTCTCCTCGCTTGAGGAGTTTCTTAAAAGGCTTAGAACCGGCGCTGTCTCTTGCAGGGCATCTATCCTAGGGCTTGAGGATGTGAGGATACTTATAAAGGCAGGATGTTTTGACGGCATCGAAGGACGCGGAGCAAGGCCTTCACTCATGTGGGAGACCCTGCGTTTTTTTTCTGCCAGGGAGGATAAAGGGACGCTTGGGCTGTTTTCAGGGGAAAAAGAGGCTATTTCAGGACCGCCGAGGAGACCGGGTTTGCCTTCTTATTCAAGGGAAATCATGCTCAGACATGAATACGAAACCCTGGGGCTTTTCATATCCATCCATCCGCTTGAGCGCTATATCGAGAAAATAAGGCGCACGCCGCACGTAAAGGCAAAGGATCTTAAGGCATGGAAGGGCCGGAATGTGACCGCCGTGGGCTGGCAGATTACGGGGAAGACCGTCCAAAGCCGGGAGGGCGAGCCCATGAAATTCATCTCCTTTGAAGATACAACCGGCATATACGAAACGGTGCTTTTCCCGGCGGTATATCACCGCTTCTGCCATCTCCTGGACGCCTCCAGGCCTTATATCCTGAAGGGACGAGTGGAGGAGGACCGCGGGGCGATTACCCTCAACATAAGCCGCCTTGATTTCCTGGACACTTCGCGGGGTTTGCTTAAAGCCTGATATATGATAAAATAAAAAATCTAAGCGTTGCCTGTAATTTTCAGTGAAAATCTTTAATCCTCGACAGGGCATTAAAGTGAAATCGGAGAAAGGCGTAATATGTCACAGATACGCAACTTCTGCATAATAGCCCATATTGACCACGGAAAATCAACCCTTGCTGACCGTTTCATACAAAAGGCCGGGCTCGTGGATGAAAGGAATTTTCGCAATCAGATCCTGGACAGCATGGACATTGAAAGGGAGAGGGGCATAACCATTAAGAGCCAGGCCGTCACCCTTCCGTACCGCAATTCCAGAGGAGAGGACTTTGAGCTCAATCTCATAGATACCCCCGGTCATGTGGACTTCTCCTATGAGGTATCCCGCGCCCTTGCCTCATGCGAAGGAGCACTGCTTCTTGTAGATGCCACCCAGGGGGTGGAGGCCCAGACCCTTGCCAATCTTTACGCCGCCATGGAACATGATCTGACCGTAATCCCGGTGATCAACAAGATAGACCTCGCATCAGCGGATGTGGAGCGCACAAGGGAGCAGATAGAGATAGACCTGGGGCTTGATTCCTCCTCTGCACTTCTGTGTTCAGCCAAGGAAGGCACAGGCGTCACCGATGTGATGGATGCAATAACTGAGAGGATACCTGCACCGTCGGGAAGCCAGGAGGGTTCCCTGCAGGCACTCATCTTTGACGCACACTATGACAACTTCCGCGGGACAATAGTGACCTGCCGGATCTTTACGGGTAGAGTTAAAGCCGGCGATATAATACAGCTCATGTCAAACGGAGCCACCTACCGGGTGGAGGAGGTGGGGGTGTTCCGTTTGAAAAGGGAAGCCAGGGCCTCTCTTTCCGCCGGAGAGGTGGGCTATATAATAGCCGGTATTAAGACAGTCAGGGATACAAGGATCGGGGATACCGTCACGCTCGCAAATACCCCTGCGGCGTCGCCGCTGCCCGGCTTCAGGGAGGTCAAACCGGTGGTCTTCTCCTCAATCTATCCCGTATCCTCCGACGACTACCGCTCCCTGGCGGACGCAATGGAAAAATATCAGCTAAACGACGCGGCCCTTACCTTTCAGAAGGATTCATCAGCGGCCCTGGGACTGGGTTTTCGCTGCGGATTCCTGGGGCTTTTGCACCTCGAGATATTCCAGGAAAGGCTGGAGAGGGAGTTTGATCAATCAATCATAATGACTGTTCCCACCGTCATGTACAGGATAGTGCTCAACAACGGAGAGACGGTGAATGTGGACAACCCCCTTTACTATCCGGACCCCGTCAATATCAAAGAAAGCCTTGAGCCTTATATCAGAACCAGGATACTGATTCCCGAAAGATACATGGGAGCTGTGATGGAACTTTGCCTTTCAAGGAGAGGGGTTAATTCCAGGTTCAGCTATCCCAGTCCCGGCCGCATAGAGATCCAGTTTGAGATGCCGCTTTCAGAGGTGATCTATGATTTCTATGACCGACTAAAAAGTATAACCCAGGGATACGGATCTTTTGATTATGACATGCTCGATTACCGCGCAAGCGAACTGGTGAAGCTGGATATCCTTGTAAACGGGGAGCGGGTGGATGCACTTTCCCAGATAGTGCACAAGGACAGGGCAAGGGAAAGGGCACTGCATGTGTGTGAAAAGCTAAAAGACGAGATCCCCAGGCATCTCTTTAAGATCCCCATACAGGGGGCTTTGGGGGGAAACATCATAGCCCGTTCAACCATATCTCCCTTCAGAAAGGATGTTACCGCCAAGTGTTATGGCGGTGACATTACAAGGAAGCGTAAGCTCCTTGAAAAGCAGAAAAAGGGGAAGAAGAAGATGAAGATCATAGGGTCGGTCTCCATCCCCCAGAGCGCCTTTGTGGCCATATTCAAGGCGGATGAAAAGGAAAAATAGCATTTTGCAGTCGGGTCTCTATGTACATATCCCTTTTTGCCGAAGCAAATGCCCCTACTGCGCCTTCTATTCCATTGCCTCGCAATCCCTTATCCCCCGCTGGGTAGAAGCTCTGAAGAGCGAATGCAGACTTGTCTCCGGATCTTTGAAGGATCGTTTCCAATCTTTCAACACCATACATTTCGGCGGAGGTACTCCATCCATACTTGATCCGGGAATTCTCGAACGGATAATGAAGTGCCTTTTAGCTCATTTTTCGTTTTCCGGCTTGTGCGAGGTGGCAATGGAGGCAAACCCCCTGGACCTTACGGCTGAAAGGGTCTCGGCTATAAGGTCCCTGGGTTTCACACGGGTGGTTGTAGGAGCCCAGTCTTTTTCGGAAAAATCTCTTGCCTTTCTCGGTAGAAAGCACAGCGGCAGAGACGTAAGAAACGCCATGGAGGTTTTGAGGAGGGAGGGGTTTCAGAATACAGGCATTGACCTAATATATGGGATACAAGGACAAACTATTGAGGAATGGACGGCTGACCTGGAAAAGGCGGTTGCCTTTTCCCCGGCACACATTTCCTGCTACTGCCTGAGTTTAGAGGATGGAACAAGGTTCGGCCGCATGGCCCATAAGGGAGATCTTGCGACTCTTTCCTCCGAAAAAGAAAGAGAATTTTTTCTTGCCGCGTCTGATTTTCTGGGCCGCAGAGGCTACATTCATTATGAAGTTTCCAATTTTGCAAGGGGGAGGCAGTTTGAATCGCGCCATAACCTTAAATATTGGAGGCGGGAGCCCTATCTAGGTCTGGGGCCGTCCGCCCACTCCTTTGACGGAACCGCCAGATGGTGGAATATAAGATCAATAAAGGGATATTGTGAGGCTTTGGAAAAGGGGTCTCTCCCGGTTGACGACCGGGAAGATCTCACGGCCGAGCAGACGGCCCTTGAGAAGGTGGCCATGGGTCTCAGAATAAGGGAAGGTTTTTCCCTTGACGAAGAGACACGGCACTGGATAAGGACGGATCGCATTGAAGCAATGGAGAAAGAGGGGTTAATAGTTCGCGAGGGAATGAATGTAGCTCCGACGATGAACGGTTTTCTGGTTGCAGACAGGTTGCCTCTGGAGCTTGTTGTTTGATGTTAAACCTTATGAATACGTTCGAATGATTTAAGATCCAGGGGGATTTTTCCCAAGAAAGGAGTTTAATCCATGACAGGTAATTCCAGGACTGAAAAGAATCTCGCATACGCTTTTGCCGCCGAATCAAAGGCATCTGCCAGAAACCTGGCCTTCGCCCTCAAGGCGGAACACGAGGGATACAAGCAGATAGCCCGGCTTTTCAAGGCGGTGGCCGATGCCGAAGCTGTTCATGCCCAGAGGTATTTACGGCTTATGCGGGGAAAGGTGGGAACTACCGAGGAGAACCTGGAGGCGGCTTTTCATAATGAGATAAGGGCTAATATTGAAGAATATCCAAAACTTATAAAGGACGCGCTTGATGAGGGAGTAGATGCGGCGGAAAAGGCCTTTTCCCAGTCGCGGGATGTGGAATCAAGACACGCTGAGCTTTACAAAAAAGCCATGGGCCATATGCTGGAGGAGCGGGAGGCGGACTATTACGTTTGCCAGGTCTGCGGCTATGTAAGCGAAGGCGAAGCGCCGGATAACTGCCCTGTTTGCGGTGCAGTAAAGGGGAAATTCAAGAAAATAGCATGACGGGTCATCTTGATTCCTCAAAGCCGGGCGGAAGGGTTTTTTGCGGATCTTCAAAGACGTGGTCCTCCTGTCCGGCTTCGGAATGGAAGATAAGACCCAGCCTTTCCGCCTCTTTTCTATAGGAACCCTTTGAAAGACGAATTTCCCCGGCTGACTCAACCACAATTGCGGATTCTCCTTCAACAGGGCATTTGTTTTCACAATAACCGCATCCGTTGCACCTTTTTTCATCTATCACGGGCACGGTCACCGGATGATCCGCCGCGAGCCGGGATGTGATGGCGTTGTATGGACATATCTCATCGCAGATAAGACACTTTCTGTCCTGCTCCCAGGCGATGCACCTGCTCTTGATTATTCGGGCTGTTCCTATCTTTGCAAAGATCTTTTCCTGAATGTCAATGGGCCTTATGGCCCCTGTGGGACATACCCTTCCGCACAGGTTGCATTCCTGTTCGCATCCTCCAATCCTTGGGGTTACACAGGGCGAAAAAAGACCTGAAATGCCGGCCACAAGCCATACAGGCTGAAGGGTGTTGGTGGGACAGGCCTTGGAGCATTCGCCGCATCTGACGCATCTTGCCTGAAATTCCACCTCCGGCAGGGCGCCCGGCGGTCTTATCAGGTTTGAGGACTTCAAAGGCCTTGGTTCCTCGCCGCCGTGGAGGTGTTTAAGACCGGTCATGGTAACAGCAGCGCCTGCCATTCCGACTGCACCCGCCTTGAGGATCTTTCTTCGGGATAGATTGACGGCGGCCTTCGCTGAGTCGGGATTCCCTGACCATTTGAAGGATATTGCTTTTTCAGGACAGATCTCTCTGCACCTCAGGCAGGCGACGCATTCTGAATAGGAGGTTAAGGTGAAGCTCTCGGATATGGCACCCATGGGGCATTCCCTGGCGCACCTGCCGCATCGGCTGCACTGGTCTGAAACCGTTCTCCGAAAAAAAGGCCTCATGGAGAAAAGGGCTACTATTGCTCCTGCCGGGCATAAATTGCGGCACCAGAAGCGGGGCCTTATCAGCCCGAAAGAAAGGATGCCAAAGACGAAAAAAGCAACGAACATGTTTGTGTTATAGCGGGGCATCGCCCAATGGACCATTGCAAGGTGATCCAGACCGACATGGATCAGAAGAGGTCTTGCGGCGTCCAACAAAAAGTTCCCAAAAAGCATAATGACAGGTTGCACCACGAGGGAGAAAAACCTGGTTGCAAGGGAAAGCGGAGAGAAAAAGAAAACCCATGAAATTCCCAGAACCGCCGATCCGGCAAGGCCTGCCAAAAAGAGGTACTTAAAATGCCTGTAAGCGCCATCCCTCTCCGGGCTGTTTTCTTCCGGTTTTTTCCTTAAAAGAAGCTTATCCGCAAAATCAATGGTCGCTCCCATGGGACAGATATAGCCGCAAAAGATCCTGCCCAGCAAAAGGGCGCAAAGCAGAACCAGAAGCGCCAGGGCCGCCTTTGGTATAAAAGCCCTCGTTGCCGCCATGGAACCGAGCGATATGAGTGGATCAAGGCGCAGAAAAACATCAACTTCCAGATATTCCGGAACAGGATGGGAGGCCAGAAGTATTAGAAGGACAAAGACTATGAACAGAGGTATCTGAATGATCCTCTGGAATCTCATCCTGCATTAACCTCTTTTATCCTTAATGAAGAGATGTCCATGTTTCCGAGTCCCCTTTCATGTGCCATTCTTATGTGTTTTACCTGTGCGGCCTTGAATTTTTTTCCGTACCATGTTCCGATTTCAACGGCCAGTGCATCTGCGGCCACAAAGTCCGTTGAGGCTATTATCTTGTTGAGGGCAACAACCTTTCCGGGACCTCCGGGACCGCTGTCTGAAAGTATGCGGGATGCGTCAATTATGGTAAGCGCGGGTTTAAGTACGGTGCACAGATCAACTATGGCCGTATCCAGGTCCATATCCATGTGAAATGTCCTTCGATCATAAACCAGCCCCATCATTCCCTTCATGGATAGGCTCACGCCCGTGGAACTGTGGGACTTGGCCACGGGTGCCGCGATAAGCAGGTCCGCCTCCAGGACCTTTTTCATGATCATTGTGGTGTTGAGGGCCTTTCCCTCTTTTATTGCCACCTCCTGAAAAAATCCCCTGTCTTTTACACCGTATGCCTCTGCTTTGTCGAATGCGCTGCATGCGCCCCTGATCCCTGATTTTTCAAGGCACATCTCGATGTTTCTGAGGGGGTTGTCCAGGACAAGCACAGAGGATGCCCCCGCCTTGACGCACATGGATGTAAGCTCGGCCACCACATCCGGATGAGTTGTGGTGGCCCATTCGGGTGGGTTGGCAAAGCTCATGTTCGGCTTGATGACCACCCTGGCGCCGGGTTTAAGGAAGCGATTCATGCCTCCGATGGCTTCAACGGCGGACTTGACTGCAGGGCCGGGGCTTCCGTTTGCCAGTATAAGATCTGGTGTGACGCCTGCGTGCTCATTTGCACCGGCTATTGGAGGAATAGATGCAATGGCTGCTGCGCAGGCCGCGCACTGTGCGGATTTAACCAGGAACTCTCTTCGGCTCATTTTTTTTATTTCCATGATATTTTCATCCTCATCAGTTCAATAGGCCAGAAAACGTTATATTGAATAAGATAGTACCTGAGGTTACGGATTCAAATCAAAAGGACATGTTATGGCAGTTTGAATCTTACCCTGAGCCTTTCTGAAAGTTCCTTTATAAGTCTGAAGGCCTTTTCAACTGTCCTTTCACGGTCAGGATTGACAAGGCAGCAGGTGGCAGGGGAAAGGAGGCTCCGTGAGAGGAGAAAGTCCAGGTCAATGCCCCTTTGATCCAGTGTTGTCCATAGATGCTCCAGCTTTGTCTCAAGGGATCGGATGCTTTCCTTTTCAAAAGGTTCGAAATTGGTGGGTGCGATGCCCCAGACCAGCACGCCTCCCCTGTCGAGGAATTTTTTAATGGAGTTTGAATATCCGGTGAAGACCTCTCCGTTTGAATACACATCAAGTGAAAGTATGTCCAGGTCAAGGGTTAAAAGAAAATCCCAGTCGGGATTTCCGCATAGATGCACACCGCGGGGCCGATCAGTCATTGCAAAGAAGGACTCCATGTCGGAGTGGGCCGCCACATTGTTATATCCTGCCATGGCGCTGAATAAAAACTGCAGGCCCGGTTCGTCAACGAACATAAAGGCTTTCGAATTTCGCTCTTTGAGGCGCGCAAGCTGGACGTTTATCCGGCGGGCCATAAACTCCATCATGAAAGGCCTGACGGTATCGTCGAACAGTATAGGACGGTCGCCCTGGTCAAGGATGTTAAGACCGAAGCTGATGGGGCCTTCAAGCTGTCCTCTTATGGCCGGGCGGTCTCTGAGATCCATTTCAAGGAATCTATGATAGACCACGGAATAAGAAGGGCTTATGTCAAAGTAGGAAGGATCTTCCATGTGGATCATGGCGTCCTCCAGTTCTTCGGCAAACTTATGTATGGAAAAACGCAAGGTTCGCCTTTCCATGTCTAGTAAAATGCCTGGAAAATGCTCCGAGGCCTGCACGTACATATCCTCATGGTAGTTGTAGAGAGGAAGCTGGGGCCAGAAAGGTATGTCAAGGGAGAGCGCTGTTTGAAGAGCCCTTTCAACATCCGTGTGCGGCATAACCGCCATGGCGGTAGTTAGCAGATTTCCGGGTATGGGCA
>QZIK01000038.1 GCA_003599015.1 Desulfobacteraceae bacterium
CATAGTTCCCGTAGTGACAACGTTGGAAATAGCGCTTCCGCTCAGACTCGCCATAAACGCGCTTGAAAGTACTGCAACCTTTGCCGCCCCTCCCCTACTGTGACCAAGAAGAGAGAGTGCAAAATCCATAAAAAACTTGCCACCTCCTGAGGACACCAGCGCCACTCCGAATATTATGAACCCTATCAGGAGATCTCCCACCACATGCGTAGGAATTCCTATGATGCTTTCTACGCCCATTGAATGAAAACGCGCTGTCTCGACAAGCGTAAAGGATTTCCCCCAAAGGAAACCTGGCATGTAGTCCGCGTATAGCGGGTAGATGGAAAAAATCAGGCATATGAGCGCGAGAACAATTCCACCAGCCCTCCTTATTCCCTCTACGGCCAGAAGCCACAGCAAGAAACCTGCAAATGTGGGAAGAGGCGGCGCAACATACTCCCATCCCTTAGTGAGAATATTATAAGCATTCCAGGCAAGATAGATGGTCGTAAAAATAGTCAGTACAAATAGGGCCCAGTCGTACCATGGAATTCGCCCTTCGGCTTGCTTTGATGCCGGATAAATCAGGAAGGTGAGGGAAAGGTAGAATGTCAGAATGTAATAGTAGTAAGCGTTGCCTATGGGCATGAATCCGGCTATACCCAGGTGGAAGATCTGATTGACACAGAGCAGAATAGCTCCAGCAGACATAACGGCGGTCAACCAGTAGGCAAACCCCTTCAACCTCGCTTGATTATCATTTCCCATTTGGTCTGATTCCTCCTCACACTTCGTTGCCGAAGGTGCTAATAACCCGTTTCCATATTCCCTTCCGCCCGCGCCGTTAATGAGAGCAAGCTTATCAGGGTGGATCATTTGATTTTATCTTGCAGGAGCGGTTTCCTTTCTAACATTAGACAGCACGGAAATAAAACATCCCGCCCCTGCATGCAACTCGTTTACTTTTTCCTAATTACCTAATGCACTATTTCTTATGTTCAGCCAAAAGTCGGAAAATTTATCGTCAGCAACCTTTTTTTCCTCTGCCTCTTTAAGGGCCTTGCCCCAGGCTGCTTTGAGTTTCTTGAAGTGCTCGATTCTATCGTTATTCCATTTGTCGTGTTCCGCCTTCCAGACACCTTTTTCCTTCAGATAGCGGATCGCCCCCTCATGAAAAGGCGCATCTGCCGGAGGAACGCCCGAATCCTTTATGTTCCACAAGGGCATGACCGCGTGGGTTTTTTCATACCCCGGAAGGGATTCATCCATGGCCTTTATCAGGGCGTAGACAAGATCAGCATCTGTGTCTGCGTACACGGTGATCATGGGATAGCGGTACGCGGGCAGATAAACCGGCTTGTCCGCAGAGATCCCTGCGCCCACTGTCTCAAGAAATGGACTCAGGAAAGGAGCAATCTTGACCATCCTTTCCCATCCTGCCTTGTCCTCTGGGGGAAAAGGCGGCCAGTAAAGACCTCTTGGTGAGGTCTCAAGCTCGTACATGGTGGAGGCGGTTGCAGAAACAACCGATATATCCGTCTTGCCCTCTATGAGCGCCTTGAGGCACGCACCGTAGGAGGGGAAATCAACCCTCTGAACATCGTTCCACGTAAGTCCTGCGAAAGCCAGAAAAGCTTCTCCCTTGATATTGAGTGTAGGTGCTCCGGGAATAAAAGAAAACCTCTTGCCTTTAGCGTCCGCAGGGGTCTTGATTCCCGAATCCTTGGTGGTTGCCATTGCGATTGTTGTAGGATGGGCCAGTATCACACGCAGGTCCTGAGGACCCCAGGCCTTTGTGGCAAAATCATAGATGCCTTCAAAGGCAAAATAGACCTCGTTTGCAAGAAATCCGCAATCGACCTTCTTGCCTGTCAGAGGCATGAGCCGCCCAATGGAGGTGCCGGAAGGAACAAGCCTTATCTTCATCCCATAATTCTTTGAAAAGGCATCAGCTATTGCAGACGCCTGCACATAACCGGAGGACCCCACATCATAGCAGCTCCATAACATGGTATTCGGCAGCGAAGTAGATGAAGCCGCACCGGCTGACGAGATGAAACAAAAAAAGAAAAGTGAACAAAAAAGTATAAGACTGATACTATTCTTTTTAAAACGTGATTCTGACATCATCTTTAGCCTCCTTGTTGTCATTTATAAATGAGGTTGCCCACTTCAACTATCCCCGGCGTTTTTACAAACCTCTTACCTGTTCATCACCCCCTTCCGTATGCCGCAAGACATCTACTCTCATCCATGCAGTCCGTTCCATAAGCTCCCTTTATCCGGCTCCGCTTCGTCTTTGCCAGTCCGCCACCGCCTGATGCAGGGCCATTGAAACCATTCGTGCACAAGGCCATTTGTCTTCGGGCAAACCGGCGCTTTCACGGGCCAGCATTTCGCCGTCAAGGAAAAGAGCCTCCCGAATGCTAAGCCCTTCAATCAACTCAGTAAGCAAAGATCCCATAGCGATTGCCGCCCAGCAGCCGTGAGTTGTAAAGGAGGCTTTTGCAATTCGACCTCCTTTGATTTGCAGATACATTGAAAATTGATCTCCGCAAATAGGCCCGACAACCTCTCCGACTCCGTCGGGGGAACTCATCACTCCGATATTGCGAGGCGAAAGCATATGCTGTTTAATTGTATGAGAAAGCATACTCTAAATAAGCTTGATTGCCTTATCCAGAAGCGTCTCAAAGTCCTTCAAATCGGTCCCGGGAATCTCAACTCCGGGAGCATTGTACACCTGGCCGACCTTGTCCATAAGGTCTTTTATTTCAAGAGGCTGGCCCCGTATTGCGTCTTCCATCTGTGCCAGAACAGTCATGGGACTCGGATGAAAATCCGCAAGCAGAATAAGATCATCCACCCTTCCCTCAAGCGCAAGAATCACCACGCCCATAAGGCCCGCCGGGGCCTTGTGAAAGGCCTCAACCTTTCGGGCGGCGGGGTTGGCGTTCTTAAAGCGAGTTCGTTCGCTGTTGGCAAAAAACCATTCATCAGAACTGAACTTATCCTGAAGCTGTTTCAAATACTGCGACTCCTTTGATGTAAGCGCCCCTTCTCTTATCTCTATTTCCGGTCCGAATACCCTTTTCATGGTATTTTCGGCCAGGGCATACATTTCATGCCGCTCTATCGGACGACCGGCCTCCTCTTCCAGACAAGTAAACCGGCTTCCTGCATCCTTGTGCACCTTGTCTTTAAATTTTTCAGGCCTTGCAATAAGCGCCCCGGACATTATCTTCCGGTCAACAGGAGTAACGTTGACCAAACTGCGCAGCGTAAGCACTCCTTTTTCAAGGCGGGCGGAGGTAGCCACCAGTTTCCTTCCCTTTACTTCAATGTCGTTTACAGGACGGTAACGGGATTCCAGGGAAAACTGTTCGGCTATTACCTGGGCCATCCTTTCAAGATAAAAGGGAAATGCCTCGCGTATGCTCTTGAAGGGAACCCACGGCTCGCTCAAATGCAAATAAAGGCAGAGCATATAAGATCCCTGGTTGGCGAAGATGGCCCCACCCGGATTCTGCCTCCGCCGCACCATGATTCCTTTTTCATGACAGAATTTCAGATCCACTGACTTTTCGGGATCCTCCAGCACTCCTGTGGTAATACTGTCCCTGCTGAAATAATTAATCATCAGGGTACTTGGAACTCCGCCTTCCTCCATGGCCTTTTCCACTGCCGGGGATGCGCTGGTTGACAATTCCGCATATGTATAGTCAGTTTTGATAAGCCTTAAATAGTCCATTTTTTCTCCAGGAATTATCTACTTACTCTGTATCGTTTGAGCAAATTCCTTGTAATGTTCTCTTTGAACCACCAGCCGCATGATCTCGTTTGTGCCAACGGCAACCATTCCTCCCCTTATATCGCGGAAGTGTCTTTCCATGTCATGTTTGGTGGTATAGCCGATGCCCCCCATTACCTGAAGGGCCTCATTGGCAATCCAGTAGGAATTTTCAGCCGCAAAACCCTTGGCCATGGCAGCAATCTTGGTTACGTCCAGGCCCATATCCAGCATGCGCGCCGCCTTGGTGCGCATAAGTCCTGCAGCCTCAAGACGTGTAGCCATCTCGGCCACCTTAAAGCTCACTCCTTCAAACTTGTATATCGGCCTGTGAAAGGCCTCCCTCTCCATGGTGTAGGCGGTCGCCATCTCAAGGCAGGTGCGGGCGGTCCCCAAAAGACCGCTTGCCACCAGGATTCTCTCACTGTTGAGCATATCCATCAGAATCGGAAAACCCTGATTCTCCTCGCCTATCAGGTTTTCGGCCGGTATAGCCGTGTTGTCGAAAATAAGTTCGGATACTATGCGCAGACCTCGCCATCCAAGGGTGTCGAACTCCTCCATTGCCACAATATTGGGTGTGCCCTTTTCCACGGCAAACACGCTCATGCCTTTTGTCGGATGTACATCCCGGTTGGTCATTGCAAAGACAATAAAGAGATCGGCCACGGCCCCGGATGCCTGAAAACGTTTTTCGCCCTTGATAACCCAGCAATCTCTTTTTCGATCGGCCACGCTTTTCATTCGCGCAGCATCAGAACCGCCGGTAGGCTCAGTGATGCACTCGGCCGTGATGATATCCGCCTTGAAGATCCCCGGCAGCCATTTCTTTTTCTGCTCTTCGCTGCCGTAGTTGGCGATAATAAAGGCGCAATGGTGGGGGACGCTGCGGGCGCATGCCAGGGCATAGGACTGCGCGGCGGTCTCTTCATTGGCTATGGCCTCGTGCATCATATTAAGACCACCGCCGCCGTATCCGGATGGAAACCGAACGCCTATGTATCCCCGTTGCCCCATTTTCCTTAAAAGCTCAAAGGGGTATTTGTTTTCCCTGTCCATTGCAAGGACATGGGGGCGTGCTTCCAGCCGCATGAACTCCCTGACCTCACTTGCGTAGGCCTGCTCCTTCTCAGAAAAGAAAATTGATTCCATCCCCAACCTCCACTATATATTTCGCTGCTGTTTTCCTAATTTGCCCCGAAACCGGGGCACCTGAGGCTAAAAACCTCTTCCTTTCCGCTCGTCAATCACCGAAGGTCCATCCTCCAGCTTTGCCGTGATCCTGATATCGTTGAATGCGAGAAGTGTATCCCTCTTCAGTCTCTGAGCAAGTTCGTCAACGGTTGTTCCCGATGGATCGCTTCCTTCCACCATCAACTGCAGATGGTCAACCCCTCCCCGTGTGCTTACAATCACTCTGTATTTATTGCTCAGCCCTGAAAACGACCTGATGATTCCGCTGACCTGTGAAGGCCAGAACTTGACACCCTTTACCTTGAGCATTTCATCCGTCCTTCCAAAGACGCTTCTCGGCAGAGTCAATTCTCTTCCGCACGGGCATGACTTTTTCTCCATGCGGGTCAAATCTCCGGTCCTGTATCTGAGAAGGGGTACCGCTTCCTTATGGAGGTGAGTCAATACAAGTTCGCCGTTTTCCCCGTGAGGCAACACCCGGCAGGTTCCAGGATCAATTATTTCCGCATGTACAAAGTCATCCATTATGTGCAGGCCCGTACCATACTTGCAGCTTCGGGCAACGGGCATGCACAGGGCCATGCTGTAGGAGTCTATAATGGTAATCTCTCCTCCCATGGCTTTTTTAACCATCTCAGGATATCCTTCAACTGAGGTGAAGGGTTCTCCTCCCACGAACAGGATTTTGACGCTCGGGATTCCCATTTGAGCCAGCTTCATGGCAAAGGTGGGGTTTGAGACCAGGATGGAAACCTGATAATCATTTATTATCTGTACAGCCCTTTCCGATTCACCGGGGCCGAGGGGTATCACTTTTGCTCCGTAGTATTCAAGCTGGCCCTGATAGAAAAGCCCCGCTATGAAAAGATGATAACCGAATGTCACCGCACATATATCGCCCTTTTTAACCCCTGCCGCCTCAAGGGAAGCGGCGCAGACCCTGTGCATGATTTCCAGGTCGTGACCGGTATGATAGACAGGGTATAGATCCTTTCCGGACGGAGAAAAATTGATTCTAGTTATATCCTCCCTATAAAGAGCCGACTCTGAGGGCTTTTTTTTCAGTTCCGCAAGAAGTTCCGATGTGGACGTAAAGGGGATATTTTCAAAATCCTCCAGTGTTTTTATCGAGGAAAGATCAATGCCGGCCTTCCTCATCTTTTGAACATAAAAAGAGTTCCGGCTGATTCTTTCCAGTTGATTTACAAGTAACGCCGTCAATTTCATTTTTTTCCTCCAGAAGGCTTAATAAAAACCGCCCAGGAATCAGGAAACCGCGCATTCATAGATTTTTTGAGCCAGAAAATCCGAGGAAACCTTTGCGATCTGAAAACCCTTGCGGCTCAATATCTGTTCAATTTTTGATTCGAATAGACCTATGTCCAGCGGTTGCCCCTTGAGTGCCTTTTCTATTTCATGTACCGGTGATGTCGGCCTGAGAGGAGAAGCGTGAACCGTGCCGGATATGAGAAGATCCCTTATGCGATCATCTTCCCTTAAAACAATGATCCTCATAAAGGGTCCGCCCGGAACCTTGAACTGGATCATCTTCCTTTCAACACCCGGAGGAAGGATTCCGAATTTTGCTTCGGAACGCTCCATAAAAAATTCGTTATTCGTATACTCCCGCTCCATCGCTCGGTAATAATCTTTTTCCTTTTCCTCAAGTTCTCCGAGGACCAGTTTTACATCAAAGACGTTTTCCATCTGTCTGAGATACAGATCCCTTATCTCTGATAGGTCAATATTTCGACCCACTACTTTTTCCAGGTAGGTTATCCTCTCCTGTATGCTCTTTGCCTCTTTGTCCACGAATTTTTCAGGCGGCGCGGCTATGGCGGAGGCTATAAGATCTGAGTCCGGTGCCTTAACCTGTATTCCGGATCCCATCTGAATTGCCTTTTCTTCATAGACACAGGAAGACGGCCCTATCTTTCTCCAGATTCCGTCTTCACACCTTACCTCAACATCGTTGAGGGGTCTGAATCTGCATTCAACGCCAAAATGATCCGAAATCCCCTTAGCTATCCCTGTAAGGGTCTTTTCAAACATGGCAGGGGCATCCGGCGGGGCCTTGGGGTTGCTTCTCTTCATGTGAAGGAAGGTGAAGATGTAGCCCGTATCACCGAAAATAGGCCCTCCGCTTGAGATGACTCTATAAACCGGTATTCCTTTTTTCATGCAGAAATCCAGATTGATCTCTTTCTCGGGATCATTGAGAAAGTTCAGCACCAGGCTGGGCACGGGGAATGTACAAAAGGAGAAGGTCTCGGGCACTATTTCTTCACTCACCGCCCGCATAAGAACCGGCCTGTAGATTGCAGTTTGGGCGTAGCTCAGCCAATCAACTTCCAGGAATCTCCATGTCTCCATGTTTATATACCCTTCTCCTTTGAGGCAGCTCAATAAAAAAGCCGGCCGGCGTTAATGCTATTTATGGGTGTGATATTCCCCGTTTCTGACAATCGCAACCACTGTCAGCGGGCCGTCAATTCTGATATAGCGATACGTGTGCTTCACGCCTTTGGGTACATAAACCGCACAGGGAGTAGTGAGGCGATAAGTCTCATCTTCGAGCTCCACTTCTACTTCCGCATCGCCTTTTTTTGAGATGTAAAGATATACCTCGCTTTCATCGTGGGAGTGTTTATAGGATATGGGCTCAGCCTGATATATCTTGTGATGGATGCCGCCTGCAACAAAAAAATCAGCCTCAGGCACAAGCTGGCTGTCCATCATGATCTGGTATTTTCCCGGGACATGGGCTTCAAACTCATCTATTATTTTAGGCTTGCTGACAATACAGTGCTCATATTTTTTTGACATGGCTAATTCCTCCTCCCTTAAAGCCCCAGTTCCTTGCCGATCACAAGGCGCTGGATCTCAGACGTTCCCTCGGTCACAGTGTAGAGCCTTCCGTCCCTCCAGTGCCTCTGTATGGGATATTCCATCATGTATCCGTATCCGCCATGAATCTGCATGGAATATGAAAGAATCGTCTGAAGAGTCTCTGCCGTAAATAATTTGACCATGGATGCCTCCTTGCGGACATTTATCCCATGGTCATACATACGGGCTACCCGGTGGGTGTAGGATCTCATGATATCTATGTAGGTTGCCATTTCTGCAAGCTTGAATCTGGTATTCTGAAACTGGATTATGGGCTTTCCAAACTGCACTCTTTCCTTGGCATACTGCACCGTCAGCTCATATGCGGCCTGAGCCGTTCCGGTGCACCTCGCGCCATAGGTTATACGGCCTGAAAGCAGTGTATCGGCTATCTGGTTGAATCCTCTGCCTTCGCTCGTTCCGATCATGTTTTCCGCCGGAATCCTGCAATCCTCAAACACCAGTTCTGCGGTTTCGGCAGACCTGTTTCCCACCTTGTTTAATTTTTTCGACACCTGAAAGCCGGGGGTGCCTTTTTCAACGATGAAAAGGCTTATGCCTTCGGCTTTTTTGGCAGGATTTGTGGAGGCGGCTACTATGACATAGTCGCAGATGGGGCCGTTGGTGATAAACATCTTGGTTCCGTTGATCACATAGCTGTCTCCGTCCCGCACAGCCCTTGTCTGGAGCGAAGCAGCATCCGAGCCGACATTCGGCTCTGTAAGGGCGAAAGATCCAATCTTTTCTCCTTTTATTGCAGGAACAAGGAACTTTTCCTTCTGCGCGTCCGATCCGTACCTGTAAAGGGGCTGCGTCGCCAGTCCCGCCTGCGCCATCAGGGCTGCGCCGATCCCTGAGTTTATTCTGTTAAGCTCTTCAACCAGGATACACTCCGTTACCTTGTCGCCGCCTCCTCCGCCCAGTTCCAACGGATATCTTGGACACAGAAAGCCCTGTTCTCCCATCTTCCTGAAGAGTTGTCTTGGAAATACGCCCGTCTCCTCCGCCTGGTCAACCAAGGGAGCAATCTCCTTGCGGGCAAACTCTCGAATAGCATCTCTAAATATACGGTTTTCTTCTGTGAGCTCAAAATCCATCATTAGTTCAATTCCTTTCTCTTCCTGTGGATAAAAAATTCGGGATATCATTCACCGGTATAGGCCGGTTTTCTTTTTTCCAGAAAGGCTCGTCTGCCCTCATCAAAATCACGTATGGCAAATGCAACGCTCTGCATATTGGCTTCCATTTCAAGGAATGCAGGAAGGTTCATGGGCCAATGGTTTAACGCGCTCTTGATCATGCCGTAGGCACGTGTCGGGCCCTGGGCCAGAGACCCGGCCAGCTCCAATGCCTCCCGTTCAAGCTCTGCGTGGGGCACTACCTTATTGACCAGCCCTATTGATTCCGCCTCTTTGGCATCAATAATCCTTCCGGTGAGCATCAGCTCTTTGGCCCTTGCAAGCCCCACTCTTAAAGGCAGGAAATAAAACCCTCCCAGGTCTGGAACCAGGCCGATCATGATGAAGGCCTCCCGGAACTTTGCCGCATCTGATGCGATTACAATATCACATGCCAGGGCGATGTGCAGCCCCGCTCCGGTTGCAAAACCGTTTACGGCGGCTATGATGGGCTTTTCCAGTTCCGTCATGAGGCGAATCAGTTTTTGCACGCTCTTTAGGCGGTCTCTGGCGGCAGGTGCAGTAACGCCCTCCATGGTGGTGATGTCGCTTCCCGCAATAAACGCCTTCCCTGCCCCCGTCATTATAACAACCTTTATATCCCTGTCGGCGCCGATATCCACAAAGGCATCCTTGAGTTCTTCCCTCATGACAAGGTCAAGAAAGTTCATGCGATCCGGGAGGTTAAAGGTAATTTTTGCAATACCTTTCGATTTTTCCAAAATAATGGTTTTGTAATCCATAATATTTGCTCCCCAATGTGGCTTTAGCGCCTCTTTATCTCTATCCTTTTTCATTGCCGAATACGGCCACTGCGCTTAGCTGTGGAGGTCCCCCGAAGGTATGGGACAAACCTCTATGGACGTTTTTTATCTGGCGTTCGGGCTTGTCGGCCCTGTACTGCAACTGCTTGTAGACCTCATATGTCATGCGCAGGCCGCTTGCGCCTACCGGATGGCCGAAGCACTTCAAACCCCCGTCCGTATTTACGGGAAGCCCCCCTTCAAGTTCAAAAAAGCCCGAGTCAATATCCTCTCTTGCTCGACCCCTCGGGCTGAAGCCGAAGTCCTCGTAGATTGCAAGCTCCGTTATGCTGAAACAGTCATGGACTTCGGCTATATCAATCTCTTCCCTCGGATTCTTTATCCCTGCCATTTCATAGGCCTTAGCGGAGGATCTCTTCAAGGCTTCAAAGCTGGTCCATCCGAAACCGGGCCGGGTATGGGGAAGGACAGCGTCCATGGAAATTCCAAACCCTTTGATGTAAACGGGATCATCGCGGAACTTCTTTGCCGCATCCGCCCTTGTAAGGATTGCGCAGGCCGATCCGTCGCTGTTTCCGCAGCAGTCAAAGAGCCCCAGAGGATATGCGATGATGGGCGCACTGAGAACCTGGTCCAGTGTTATGGTGTTTCTAAAATGTGCCTTGGGACACATGCTTCCGTTTCTGTGATTTTTGACGGCAATCTTTCCGATGGTTTTCTTCCCCTCTTCCATGGAAAGTCCGTACTTATGGAAATAACTTGTGGCAATAAGGCCGAATGAGCCTGGAGCAGTTCTGCGTGCCTCATAAACAGGGTTCATTCCGCGTCCGGTTCCCAGACCAGCGTAGCCTGTGTCTTTGAGTTTCTCGACCCCTATTGCCATAACCACATCATAGGCCCCGGACGCCACTGCAAGCGCCGCCTCTATAAGCGCCATATGTCCTGCCGTACACCAGTTTTCATTCCTGATGATGGGGATATTTGTAAGCTTCAAAGAATCGGCGATCGTAGAGCCTGCTATGCCGTTGACCGGAGCATACATCTGGCCCACATAACAGGCTTCAATGTCCTCAGGCCCTACGCCTGCATCCTTGTAAGCCTCGTATGCGGATTCAATGGCGAGATCCCCTGCCCCCAGGGACCATCTCTCACCAAAAACCGAGCATCCCATACCGATGATTGCAACTTTGTCTTTGATACTACCCATGATAAGACCCTCCGTTTCTTACGGGCCGGCATTTCCAAAAATAATTGTGGAAATTCGCCCCCTCATAAATCCTCCTAAAGGTAAACTCTACAGGGAATCCCACCTCAACCTTTTCAGGGTCGCAGTCGGTCATCATAAGATAGAACCTTGTTCCATCTTCCGTCTCGAATACCGTTTGAACAACAACAGGATCATCGCTTCTCCCTGCCAGCTGATCTCTGGTAAAGGTAAAAACCTTGCCCTTTTTGTCTGAGTAGCAGATCTCTTCATAGTCATCCTTGCTCCGGCATTTGGAGCAGATTCTCTGGATGGGAAATTCCGTCTGGCCGCATTGCCTGCACCTGCTTACATAGCACCGCAGGATGCTTTTCTGTTCTCTCCAGTAGGCGGAGTTTGAAGGAAAAAGGCGAAAGGGTTCACCGGCGACAGGTTCCAAGATATTTCTGAAACTCAGGAATTTTTGATAGGAACTGAGATTCATCTTGCTTTCCAGATGTCCCCTGAATCCTAGCCTGCCTTTGTTCCCTGCTATTTCTTCAGTTACCCTGAGAACAAATGCATCCGCTCCATCTCCGTAACTTGCCATCAGTATCAAATCACCGGGCTTTGCGGTTTCCAGAGCGGCCGCAAGCAGCAGAAGGGGATGGGCGGACCCGCAGTTCCCAACGGTGGCGTGCAGATTGTCCTGGAGCTGCTCTTTCTCATTGAAACCAAGCTTCTTTGCAACACTCATGGAAGATCTTTGATCAGGCGAAGGTATCACCAATCTGGAAAAATCGGAGGCCTTCAAGCCGGCGCGTTTCAGCAGAGTTGAAATGACCTCCGTCATGGCAGCCGTGTAACCTTCGTTCAATATGAAACGACCTTCCCCAACCCTTACAAAACGGTCATCGTCGTTTCTCCACACATCCACGATTTCTTTGTTGATGGATAAGGAATGCTCAACCGATGCAATTACCTTGTCCCCTCCGATCACTACTGCAGCCGCACCGTCTCCAAACAGTTGCTCCTGGTCGGAACGCGGATATCCCAGGCGGCAGTCCGCTGCTGCTACAAGAATACTGCCTGCCGAGCCAGCCTTGACACTGTCCACAGCGGCCCTCAACGCAGCAGTGGAAGAGCGCAGGGAATCGGTAAAATCAGCGGTTAAAACATCTTTTCTAAAGTCAAGAACCGTAGCAGCCAGTCCAGCCGAAAGCTTCTCCTTATAAGGAGCATTGGTGGTCGCGAAAAAAATCCCGTCTATCTTTTTTCTGTCAAGACCCTTGAGGCTGTCCGAACCTGCCTCCACAGCCATGGTCAATGTATCCTCATCATTGTTTGCGACGCTCCTTTCCCCTTTCAGGGAAGACCGCTCCCACGCCCTTGCGATCAAGTCCCGGCTCAGCCTGTAAATCGGAATATATGCCCCAAACGATGTAATGCCTATCATTCCCGTTCCCCCTTTCATTGCACGCAAATATTAATTCTTCTTTTTTCCAAAAAGATCATAATGTCTGAACCGCCATATATTCCCCGAACACCTCGCGCAGGACGTCGCAGATCTCCCCCAGAGTCGCATAACATCTGACGGCGTTCAAAAAATGAGGCATCAGGTTTTCGTTGCCTTGTGCGGCCTTTCTAACTGAGCCGAGAGCCGTCCTTACCTTTTCGTTGTCTCTGGACCCCTTGAGGGATTGAAGTTTTTCTGTTTGCCTCACGGCCACAGCCGGATCGGATTTGAACAGAGCGGAATGAATTGTTTCATCGGTCTTGTATTTGTTGACACCGACCACTATCCTTCTGTTTTCCTCTATTTCCTTCTGAATTTCATATGCTCTGTGTTCTATCTCCCTCTGTATGAATCCCTTTTCTATGGCTGCAATGGCTCCGCCCATCTCATCAATTTTAGCTATGAGCGCGGTGATTTCCTCTTCCATCTTCTTTGTCAGGGCCTCCACATAATAGGACCCTCCAAGGGGATCAACGGTGTCCGTCACGCCTGCCTCATGGGCCAGGATCTGCTGAGTTCTGAGGCTCAGCCGAACGGATTTCTCCGTGGGAATGGCAAGCGCCTCGTCAAATGAGCATGCAGCCAGAGACTGAGCGCCTCCCAGTATGGCCGAAAGGGCCTGATAAGCCACGCGGATCAGGTTGTTTTCAGGCTGCTGGGCGGTTAGGCTTACTCCTGATGTCTGGGTGTGAAACCGAAGCATCCATGATTTGGGATTTTTTGCATGGTACCTTTCCTTTAGAATTTTGGCCCACACCTTGCGTGCAGCCCTGTACTTGGCGACCTCTTCAAAAATCTTGTTATGGGTGTTGAAAATCCAGCTTATCCTCGGTGCAAAGGAGTCTATATCCAAACCTGCCTTGAGCGCCGCTTCAATGTAGGCGATTGCATTTGAAAAACTGAAGGCTATTTCCTGCACCGCAGAGCATCCTGCCTCTCTCATATGATAGCCCCCGACGTTTACCGTGTTCCACTGGGGAATTTCTTTGCTGCAGTATTCGAATATATCGGTGATCAATCTGATGGACGGCCTGGGGGGAAAGATATATGTCCCCCTGGCCGTGTATTCCTTTAATATATCGTTTTGAATGGTGCCGCGCAGTTTTTTTGGAGAGATGCCTTTTTTTTCGGCAACCACCACATACATAGCCAGCAGTATCCCCGCAGGTGCATTTATGGTCATGGAGGTTGATATCTCATCAAGAGAGATTCCATCGAACATTATCTCCATGTCCTGAAGGGAATCAACGGCCACTCCCACCTTTCCCACTTCCCCTTCGCTCATGGGGTTATCCGAGTCGTATCCGATCTGGGTCGGAAGGTCAAAGGCAACGGAAAGCCCTGTCTGTCCCTGCTCCAGCAGGTATTTGTACCTCCTATTGGTATCCTCTGCGGTGCCGAATCCTGCATACTGTCTCATGGTCCATTGGCGCCTCAGATACATGGTGGGATGGACTCCCCGCACAAAAGGATACTCTCCGGGAAAGCCGATATCGGAAAGGTAATCCAGACCTTCGATATCCGCTGGCGTGTAAAGCCACTCAACAGGCTTTCCCCAATCGGTCATGCAATCGCCCGTCGGCTTCTCTGAAGATGTTTCAGCCCAGCGTGTCTTTTCTTTCCGAATTATATTATTGTTATCACACATTTAACCTTATCCTCCCCTGCATAAAAAAGACTATCAATGCCCGGGCCTTATAAAATCTAAAAACTATGATTCGGCCAAAGCAGTTATGATGTAGTCCTTAATCTCCTTTATGGTTGTGCCGGGCCCAAAGATCTCTCGAATGCCCTTTTGTTTCAGGGGATCAATATCTTCTTCAGGTATAATGCCTCCGGCAATCAATAGAACGTGTTCCATCCGCCTTTCCTTGAGCAGATCCGCCACCCTGGGTAAAAGCACATCGTGGGCGCCTGAAAGAATGCTCATTGCGACCACATCCACGTCTTCTTCAAGGGCCGCAGAAGCGATTTGCTGCGGGGTCTGACGAAGTCCAGTATAGATGACTTCCATGCCGGCGTCCCGCAATCCTCGACAGATAACCTTTATACCCCTGTCGTGTCCGTCCAGGCCCGGCTTTGATGCAAGAACCCTGATTTTTCTATTCATAAACATTACCCCTTGATTTCTTTGAGCCTAAAATTGCAAGACAACATACTTTTAAAGGCTTTAATAACCGGTTCACAGCCGGCAGGTTCTTCTATTCTCCGCTGAAGGACGGGCTTCGTTTTTCAAAAAACGCCTTCATCCCTTCAGTACGATCTTTGCTTGTAAAAAGGAGGCACTCCACCATGGCTTCATAAGCCAGGCCGGCGCTCAGGCTTATGTCCTGCCCCATAGCTATTGATTTTTTGGCCCATTTCAAAGCCAGAGGGCTCTGTTTGGATATGCGTGCCGCCATCTCACTGGTGAGTTGTTCCAGTTGGCCGGGAGGACAAATCCTGTTTATTAAACCTATTCTGAGGGCCTCCCCGGCATCTATCACAGCACCGGTGAAGATAAGCTCCTTGGCCAGACCTATACCCACAAGCCTGGTGAGTCTCTGGGTGCCTCCCCCTCCCGGGATAATGCCAAGCAGGATCTCAGGCTGCCCGAATTTTGAATCATCGGAAGCAATGCGTATATCACAGGCTAAAGCAAGTTCAAGCCCTCCCCCAAGACACAGTCCTTGGATCATGGCTATGGTCGGCTTTTCAAGTTCAGCGAATTGAGTATAAAGGTGCTGCCCAAGGGTGCTGAGGAAATTCTCCAGCTGAAGCGGGCTGAAAGCTGACAGTTCGTTCAAATCAGAACCGGCTATAAAGCTCTTCCCGCCGGCCCCCGACAGTATGAGCACCTTTACATCAGTGTCTTTTTTTGTATCTTCAAGTGCATCGGCTATTTCAAGTCGAGCCTCGCGGTTGAGGGCATTTCGTTTTTCGGGCCTGTTAACCCTAATATGAGCAATTCCTGCATCCTTTGAATAGATGATATTTCTATATTCCATGAAGGCACTCCCCGTCAGGCATTAAAATAATGATTATTCGGTTTTTGCGTACTTTCAGCCTTTCAAATGTCTTTTATTGGTCATCTCTGAAACCCACTGCGTCATTCCGGCGCAGGCCGGAATCCAATGACAGCATTATTCACTTTTATCATTTTAAGTCCTAAAACCAATAAGTACGCAAAAGCAGTATGAATCTTTAATAAAAATTATCCGATACGCTTATTTCTTTTTTAACACTAAAGATTGGTTATATTCATGCTGTGGTTAGAAAGATATCATCAATTCTTCTGTCGTTCTTTCTCACTACACTTTCAATAACGTAGTGCATGCCCCTTCTGATATGATCCCTGAATATCCGGACCGAATCTCCAATATCAGCTCTTCGCAGCGAGTCCAGGATCGCCCTGTGCTCCTTAATGACATCCCTGACCCTCTCATCCCTCAGGTATTCGGCGCGATATTTCAGATAGATCTGTTCAAAAATATCTTTTAATATTCTATAAATAACATCATTTTTGCTAAATTCACATAATTTAAGATGAAATTTACAATCCAGGAGAACAAGCTCTCGCCTATTGCCGTCGCTGATGGCATCTTTGTAACGCTTAAAGGTATCGTTTATGGAGTCCAGGCTCTTGGAATCCAGGTTTTCAATGATCGCAGGGATGGAGAAAACCTCCAGGGCCTCTCTGGCCTGGTACAGGTTTCTTGCCTCTGTTTCAGTTATTACTTCGACGAAGTATCCTCTATTTGGAATATATTTAACAATTTTTGAAGCTTCTAATCTATTTAATGCTTGAATAACTGGAGTAGCACTTATATTAAGCCTTTTTGCCAAATCACTATAAATGATCTTCTGCCCGGGAGCCAACTCATTAAGATAAAGCATCTGCTTGATCCGAAAGAAGGCCTCTTCCAGGGCATTCCTTCTCTTGTCTTTTTCTATAACCGCATCGCTTTTCCCTTTAGAGTCCATTTCAGCATCTCCTGCAATTTGGGGGTGTCATATCAGGGATAATCACTAAAATACACAGCTCCATTGCTCCAGGGATTTAACATAGCATCATTGATGGAACCTCCCATACAGGAAAAGCAAAAATTCCAGGAGTAGTTAGTTGAATTTTGACCTATCCGAAAGAGAGGTAGATGACTCGATCCGACTCCAGTTTTTTGTTTCCAAAGGGAAAATTCCACCAACAGAAACAGTGTTTTTAAAATTTGATTAGAATGTTAATATCAAATTTGATTTAATGTCAACAAAATTTTTTAAAAATCTTCGTCCGTCAATTTCTTATTTTCCAGAGGCAGGATAGTCAGCGGTCCGGCCTGATAGCTGCAAGACACAAATTTATTCAAGCAATAATATATTTATATCAATATGTTATTTTATATTATACCGTTTTGCTCAGATCTATCGAAAAGCTCTGATTTTTTTCTTGACACAAAAAAACTATCGTGATTTGATTTGTAATCAAATTTTATTATTTCATTATTTACCAGATTTCGATCTCAGGAGGCAATATGGACCTAAAAGAGGTTTTTGTGGTTGGAAGTGGAACCATGGGAAGCGGCATAGCCCAGGTATGCGCCCAGAGAGGAATAAATGTGACCCTGTGCGACATCTCACAGGACATGCTGAACAAGGCGGTCAAAAGCATAGGCTGGTCGGTATCAAAATTTATAGAAAAGGGGAAGGTCTCCGAAAAGCTGGAAGATGTCATGGACAGGATAAAGACATCAACCGGCTATGAGCCTGCTGCAGGTGCTGACTTGGTTATTGAGGCTGTCTTTGAAAAACTGGAGATCAAACACGATGTCTTTAAAAGCCTGGACCGGATCGTAAAAGCAACAACCATACTGGCGTCCAACACATCCGCGATCCCGATCAGTCAAATCGCTTCCGTCGTATCCCGGCCCGACAGATTTCTGGGGCTTCACTTTTTTAACCCCGTTCCAATGCTTGATGCAGTGGAGGTAGTCAGAGGAATTGAAACAAGCGAGGCTGCGATCCAATACGGAATTGAATTCGTCAAATACCTGGGGAAAGAGCCCATTACGGTTAACCGCGACATTGCAGGCTTCATCTTGAACAGGATCAACATGCTGTCAAATCTCGAAGCCATGCGGCTTGTGGAACAGGGAGTGGCAACCCCGGCGGATATAGACAAGGGCATGCGGCTTGCCTTTGGCCGCAAAATGGGCCCCTTGGAGACATCTGATCTTGTAGGTCTGGAAGTACAGCTCATGGCTTACACAAACGTTTACGAAGAGGAAAAGGATCTGAGGTTTTATCCCCCTTCAATCCTGCGAAGAAAGGTTTTGGCCGGCCATCTGGGAAGAAAGACCGGCAAGGGATGGTATGAATACAATAAGGATGGATCAGTAAAAAAGTGAAACGAGTCTGCCGCAGGTAAACTTTTACCTGCCCAGGAGGAAAGGAGGTGACAATAGAGCGGAATTCATATTCGGGCAGCAGGCTATTAACGAATTTCTTAGCACATAATTCATGCATGATTAAAAAAGGAGAGATTAAATGAGAAAATTTTCAATTTTGCTTTTTTCGTTGATGTTCGCCCTCGTTATGTCCCTTGTCGGTTCCGCATCAGCCGGCGATCCGGTCAAAAAACTAAAAATGCAATCTGCGTATCCACCCGGAGATGCCACCTATGACGTTCATACCGTAGAAACAGCTAAGTTGATAGAGAATGCGAGCGGCGGAAAAATAAAGATTGACCTTTTCACGCCGGGAGCCCTCTGCGATGTAAAGGAAATGGTCAATGCGGTTTCCCGGGGCATGCTTGACATAGCCGCAATTTACGGGCCCGCATACGCCGGGAGCGTACCGGTTGCGGATTTTGAAGGAGGTCTGCCTTTTTCATGGGTTTCCATGGACCAGGTCATTGAACTTTTCTGGGACTCAAAATACAGGGTTATTGACACCATACGAGCAGGATGGGACAAAAAGAACATCCATTATCTGGTCCCAAACGCCTGCGGCAGTTATCCTTTCAACCTTAATTTTCCTCTTGAAAAGATCTCGGATTTCAAGGGACACAAAATACGCGCCATGGGCTCTGCAGGAAAATGGCTGCAGCTTGCCGGGGCCTCGCCGGTTCCTCTCCCGGGGGCGGAGATTTATATGGCACTGAAATTGGGGACGGTAGATGGTACCCCTTTTCCTCCGATGGGACTTGAGACCCTGAAATTTAAGGAAGTCGTAAAGTACATGGTATTTCCAGGACTTGTAACACCTCCCCAAACCTGCATAATCATCAATAAAGACGTCTGGAAATCGCTCCCTGAAGAGGCACGAAAAACCCTGGGCAATGAAAAGACGCTCAAAGACCACTATGTCAAGTGCGGAAACGCTTATAAAGCTCGTGATGATGCGGCACTTGAGACTGCCTATAAATACGGTTTGAAGGGAAGCACAATGGCAGATGACCAGTTGAAAGAGGGAAGAAAGCTTGCAGTTCAGGTCTGGGATGAGGTTGCTGAAAAAGACCCGTTTGCAAAGAAGGCTATTGAAACCTTGAAACGTTTCCTGACCGACAAGGGTCAATTATAGCCACAAGATCAGTATGTAATGGATGGCGGTTTCTTCAGGTGGAGGCCGCCATCCCGAACAGGCCCTGGGGAGAAGATTCTACCTGATCCTGACTGCGCTGCTTGCTAAGCAGTACTTTTGAGGGAACAAGCATGAACAATATATTGAACCGTTTCCTGGCGATCGTGGAAACCGTCAATACATGGATAGGCAAAGGCGTTGCCCTGTTGATCCCTGTAATTATGCTCATTATGTCCTATGAGGTAATAATGAGATATATTTTTAAGGCTCCTACGATATGGGCATGGGATATCAATGCACAGCTTTTCGCGATGGTGGTTTTTCTCGGCGGCGGCTATACCCTTCTTCAAAAAGGCCACGTGAGCATAGACGTAATCTATGCCAAGCTCTCCACAAGAATGAGGGCTATTTTGGATTTGGTGACCTGCCCCGTATTTTTCATATTCTTCATCATCCTAACATGGAAAATGACCTCCATGACAATTGACTCCATTGAAGAAAGGGAGGTGCTCTCAACTGTTTTCGCCCCACCCATATACCCCCTTAAGGTATTGGCAACCATCGGAACTTTTCTTTTGCTGATGCAGGGCATTGCAAAGTTCATTCGAGACCTCCAGACCGCCTTATCGAAAAATGTCTGACAAAGCCCAAATAGACGCTCGCATGCCTCACAGGAGGAATTCATTATCCGGGCATTTGTTTGCTTTTTTACAAGCCACGGTCAGGACGCTGAAATCTGCCAGAAAGGATTTCCATTCCAATGAGCATTGAACTCCTCACTCTTGTAATGATATCGGCCCTTCTGCTCGCTCTTTCATTGGGACACCCGCTCGCCTTTACCCTTGGAGGGGTGGCCATGATATTTACCTACTTTATCTGGGGGCCCAACGGTCTTTATATGGCTGCCGCTACAGCATTCAGCCAGGCAACCAACGAGATACTCCTTGCGGTTCCTCTTTTTGTCTTCATGGGGATAATCCTTGAAAAATCAGGCGTGGCTGAAGATCTTTATGACATGATGTACCGGTCCTTCGGTTTTTTGAAGGGAGGACTTGCAATTGGAACAATTGCTATCTGCACCATATTCGCAGCCATGGCCGGGATAAGTGCTGTCGCGACGGTTACGATGGGACTGATTGCGCTCCCCTCAATGCTTAAACGCGGCTATGACAAGCACCTTGCCGTGGGATCAATTGCCGCTGGAGGAGCCCTGGGGATACTTATACCTCCAAGCGTCACCATGATCCTTTACGCACTTTTGGCCAGGGAATCCGTGGGTAAGCTTTTTTTGGGAGGGGTTGCTCCGGGCCTTCTGCTTGCAGCGCTTTATGTAT
>QZIK01000129.1 GCA_003599015.1 Desulfobacteraceae bacterium
ATGTTATACCAGCTACTTAGGACAATGGAAGGTGTATCTTGCCGGTTAGCTGACATTGTAATCGCGACCAATGAATCATATCGACAAATAGAAATCAGTAGGTGCGGCGTTGAGCCGGCCAAGATCTATGTGGTCCGTAATGGACCCAGTTTGGAACGGTTACAAAGGGTTGAGCCTTTTAAATTTGTAAGGGAAAAAGCAGAGACCATGATATGTTACCTTGGGGCTATTAACATTCAGGATGGAGTTGAAAATATTATCGAAGTTTTGAATAAAATTGTATCTATTCATGATTACAAGAATATTCAGCTATTAGTAATAGGTGATGGTGACTATTTATATAGGATACGGGAGCTAACTGCAGAGCTTAATTTGGATGATTACGTATTTTTTACTGGATATGTAAGGGATACAGTTCTTCTGAACAAATATATGTCCTCTGCGGATATTTTTGTGGATGCAGCACCCGGTACCTTCCTTAACCACAATTCAACTTTTATTAAACATATGGAATACATGGCCTTTGGCAAGCCAGTCGTGTCTTTCGCGCTCAGAGAAAGTATGTTTTCTTTAGGAGATGCTGGAGTATTTGTTGCTCCCAACGATACCGATGAGATGGCAAGAGCACTAATTGCTCTGATAGGGGATAATGAAAGACGAAAGGCTTTATCTGCTGCAGCCCTTGCGCGGGTAAGTGAGTTAACCTGGGAACGTGTCTCGTCACCATTACTAAGTTCCTACAGTGAGCTTTCGCACAAAAAATAGTCCAGATAACTTATGAAATTAATTATTATTGATTTAGTTTATAACTAAATATAAGGTTAGTTATAAAAACGTGATGTTTAACTTTAAACAGAGCAAAACGATATAAATATGGCACAGCTAATTTTATCCTATGCAGTAATTACTCCCGCAAGAAATGAGGAGAAATTCATTGAAAAGACAATTAAATCGGTCATAAGTCAGACAATCTGCCCTGCCAAGTGGGTTATAGTGAGTGATGGCTCTACTGATAAGACAGAGGATATTGTCACGCGGTATCTTCAGAACCATGACTGGATTCAGCTTGTTAAGCTTCCTTTGCGGCGTGATCGGCAGTTTGCAGCAAAGGTCAATGCTTTCAGTGCCGGATATCAGGCTATCAGTAACGTGAAATATGATGTTATTGCAAATCTTGACGCTGACATCTCTTTTGAAAAAGATTATTTTGAATATTTGCTTAGCAAATTTCTTGCTATTCCCGATTTAGGCGTTGCTGGAACTCCCTTTGTTGAAAATGGTTACAGCTCAATAAGTGATAGTTTTGAGGGAGGGAAGCATGTCGCGGGAGGGTGCCAGTTGTTCAGGCGAAAGTGTTTTGAGGAGATAGGTGGTTACAAGCCTGTACGAGGTGGCGGTATTGACTGGATTGCTGTAACAACAGCGAGGATGCTTGGTTGGAAGACCATTTCTTTTCCAGAAAAGGTGTTTTTTCACCATCGTGGGCTTGGTACAGCCAAGCGCAGTAATGTAATGTCAGCCTTTGACTATGGGGTAAAAGATTACTTTCTTGGAGGGCACCCGGTTTGGGAATGTTTTAGAATGTGTTACAGAATGGCCAAACCTCCTTACTTGATAGGTGGGTTAGCCACAATGGCCGGATATATTTGGGGTGCTTTGACAAGGGTGGAGAGGCCTGTAACAAGATCGCTGATCAGATTCCACAGATATGAGCAGATCAAGAAATTGCGAGAAATTCTCAGTACCGTTTTCAAGCGCAAGCGAATAGTAAAATATGAGCAATATTGAGGATAAGGCTTACGAAATTAGACTGCCTACAAAAATGGTCAAGTTAAATGCTAGAAATAGATATTAATAGAATCAATGTATGTTTAGAAAAATTTGTATCATGGCTGGATGATTATGGAGAAACATCCTATGATCATCAAAGTTTTTTCGCCGGCACTTTGGGTGGCAGGGCAAAGGCCTTGTATTATAGGAAACCACAATTGGGCATCTTTGCAGTGGCCCCGATGGTTTTCAGTGAAGCTTTTATGCCAGCGTTCCGTGCGCTTTTTTGGCATCGCCAGCGTCTTCCCATTGCTGATGCACATTATGCAATGGGATTTGCGTATCTTTATAACATCACTAGAAAAGAAGAGTTTTATAAAAGGGCGGTTCATTTTCTAGAGATCCTTGAGCAGACTCGGTGCTCAAGGTTCGAGAATTACTGCTGGGGTTATCCGTTTGACTGGGAGACGAGGTCCGGGACCATCAAAACGCACACACCACTGATTACAACTACGCCATACGCGTATGAAGCCTTCGCCGAGCTGTATAGAATTGATGGAAATAAGAAGTGGCTTATGGTTCTTCAGTCAATTGCCGAACACGCATTGCAGGATATTAAGGATTTCCCTTTCTCTGCAACAGCTAAGACTTGTTCATATACACCTTACGATAAGGGGGGTGTAGTTAATGCGAGCGCCTATCGAGCTTTTCTCCTGACAAGAGCTTACGATCTTTTCGGAAACAGCAGATTCAAAGAGGCAGCTGAGGGCAACCTTAACTTTGTCTTTGAGACTCAGAAAGCAAATGGGTCCTGGCCATATTCAATAGACGAGGAGAGGGACTTCATTGATCATTTTCACACATGTTTTGTGCTAAAAGCATTGAGCAAGATCGAAAAGCTCTCCAAGAACCAACGATGCACACGAGCTATAGAAAAGGGGATCAAATACTATTTGGAAGACTTGTTTGATGAACAGGGCCTGCCAAAGCCCTTTTCGCGAGCTCCCAGGCTTACTGTTTACCGCCATGAGCTGTATGATTACGCTGAGTGCATAAACTTAGGGATTTTGCTGAGAGGAAGGTTCGAGGAATTGGACAGCACGTTGGTGCGGGTTGTGGAAGACGTGTTGAGCAGGTGGAAAAAGCCAGATGGGTCTTTTCGTTCCCGTAAGCTATTGATAGGTTGGGACAACGTGCCCATGCATCGGTGGGCGCAATCCCAAATGTTTAGAAGCTTGGCGCTTCTCTTGCTATCAAGATCAGTTAACTCGGATATCTAAAGAAGTAGATGGCTGAAGATGTGTGGTATTTGCGGACAGTATAATTTCAGGTACGGCGAACCAGTCGTCCATGAGACTTTGGCAAGAATGACTTCCAGCATGGTGCATAGAGGCCCGGACGATGAAGGCTATCATCTGTCCGGTCCTATCGGGTTAGGATTCAGACGATTGTCGATAATAGATTTAGCTGGCGGCCATCAGCCTATGTCCTCACAAGATGAAAAAGTCTGGGTCGTATTCAATGGGGAGATATACAATTTTCCTGAATTAAAGAAAGAACTCGAAGAACTCGGGCATATCTTTCGTACCCGGTCAGATACTGAGGTAATAGTACACGGATACAAACAGTGGGGCAGTGAAGTTCTAAGCCATCTTAACGGCATGTTCGGGCTTGCAATATGGGATGAAGAGAGCAGACGGCTGCTCCTGGCTAGGGATGCAATGGGAATAAAGCTTGTCTATTATCGCTTTGAAAAGGACAGTCTTTATTTTGGTTCTGAGATCCGGCCGATCTTCGCAGCTCTCAAAGAAGCGCCGCAAGTCGATGTTGTGGGCCTTAACTTGTTTCTTAGATATCGGTATACACCTTCTCCTCATACGCTTTATAAGGGCATAAAAAAGCTTCCTCCTGGATGCATGCTTCATTTTGAGGATGGAAATTTTCGTTTTGAGCGCTGGTACAATTATAAACCTGTGCCATTCATCTCAACAAAATCATATAGGGAAGCAGGTGATGAACTCCTTGAAATCTATAAAAGGGCGCTGAAACGTCATCTTCTCAGTGATGTTCCCCTTGGCCTTCTTCTGAGCGGCGGAATTGACTCAGGACTGCTTCTCGCTCTGATGAATCTCTATGGAAAAGACTGGCCGACTTTCACTGTAGGATATGGGAAAGATTTCGCGGACGATGAGATTTCAGATGCTGCTGAGACGGCCAGGGTCCTTTCTGCGCAAAACGTTGCAATAGAGCTTAACAGGGGCAGGTTTGAGAATGAGCTTTCAAGAGTGGTTTCTGTGCTTGAAGAGCCAGTTGCATCATCCTCAATTGTCCCAATGTATTTTGTTTGTGAGCGCGCGCGGCAGGATGTAAAGGTTGCATTGATTGGACAGGGGCCAGATGAGTTGTTCGGCGGATACTCGCGGCACTTGGGTGTTCACTACGGTCACTACTGGCGCCGAATGCCGGGGTGGATGAAGCAACCTTTAGCTGCAGCTATTAGAGCCCTGCCAAGGAATGAATCCCTGAAGAGAGGCGTTAATTCGCTGGATGTTCTGGACAGGATGAGGAGATATCAGGAAGTTTTTTCTATAACACCTGGGAACCTGATTGACGGTCTTTTTCAGCAAGACATCCTTCCTCGTGGGGCCGGTGATGAAATTCTTGCCTGCTGGGAGAACCTTGAACCTTCAATGGTTGGTTTGGATGAATTGGGCGGTTTTCAGCTCCTTGAGTTACGGTCATCGCTTCCTGATGAATTGCTTATGTATGCAGATAAGCTTTCGATGGCCCATAGCCTTGAAGTGCGAGTCCCATATCTTGACAGAGAGGTTGTAGAATTTTCCCAAAGACTTACAGCAGACTATAAGATACGAAACGGGACTAGGAAGTGGTTGCATCGGGAGGTCTGTAAGGGTTTCCTGCCAAAGGAGATAATTGCAAGAAAGAAGAAAGGATTCGCTGTTAAGGTTGTGGATTCATGGTTTTATGATTCCATGAACAAGAGACTTGACGACCTTCTGACAGATCCTGGGGCTAGGATGTATGAATTTCTGAAGATTGATCGGGTGACGTCTCTACTGGAACAGCACAGGGCAAGGAGGCAAGATTATCATAAGATCTTATTTAGCCTGGCAGTATTTGAGGAGTGGCTCAGATTATTTGTTCATAATGGATGATTATGAGTTCTATCTGGTCTGACAATATAAGATTTAGGAATCAGTATATAGCGACAATTCGGAACCCTAACCTGGCATTGCCGAGGAGCTTTGTCTCTAAGTCGCTGGGTGAAATCACCATTCACGCTCACCCTTCTCTTAAGGTTATAACAACAAGTCGGAACGGTTTGGATGTATTTCTGATCGGTTTTATTATTGACCCTTTTAGCCCAGTGACAAGTGATGATGCAATTCTCAATGATATTGCAGTGCATTGTGATACCAAAGACAAGCTGTTTAGAAGAATTCAAGGTCTTTCCGGCAGGTTCGTTATAATCTACAAGGATAAAGATAGTATTATCGCTTTGGGAGATGCAGGAGGGCAGAGACAGATTTATTACGGGCAGGTTGACGGAAGACCGGTTTTGACTTCATCACCTAAACTTTTTGTCGAGGCGGTAGGAGGGGAACCAATAATCAGTGAAATTAAGCGCGAGTTTATGAAGTTGCCGGAGCTGGAAAGAGAGGAATACGCATGGTACAGCGACGAAGCAATTGATGATCGACTTTGCAAGGTACTCCCCAACCATTACCTTGACATAAAGAAAATGCGAGTAAGAAGGATCCCCATTTCTGTCGCTGATCTAGTCAGCTTCAGTGATCTTGTTGATTATACTGCATGCATTCTTAAAGGTGGCATCGAAGGTATTCTTAATAGATTTGAGGTTGTTCAACCTTTGACTGGCGGATGGGATAGCCGGACCTTGTTGGCGGCATCTCGAAATTTCAAAGAATTCATTCAGTTTTATGTCTTTGATCTGGGAACGCAAGCTGATGTTGTAATTCCCTCTTTATTAAGTGATAGGCTCAAATTGAATTTCAAAGTTATCAAACTTGAGAAGCCTACCAATGCTTTTGTTGACTTATTTGCAGCCGAGTATATTTTGCCAAGAAAATCTAAAGTTCAGGATAATTTCTACTTATATCAGGAATACGGGAATAGAAATGTAGTCAGAGTCAGTGGGGTAGGTTCCGCAATCACAAAGTCATTTTATGGCTTTACAAATGGTACTGTAAGCCAGGCGATGTTGCGAAGATTTACTTTTTATCCTGCCTATAACAGATTTGTCACTAACGGCGTGGAGAGGTGGTTTCAGAGTGCTGAAGAGTACTGCAACGAGTATGGTCTCAGAATCCTCGACCTTTTTCATTGGGAGGAAAAGGAAGGTAATTGGGGCGCTCTTTGCGCTTCAGAGCAGGACATCGCAATCGAGGAATTCTGGCCGCATGCCAACAGGAATTTTCTTGTCAGTGCCCTGAGGCTGGATCCACGACTTAGATGCAGCCCAAGATGCTTTCTATATGAAAGATTAATCAAAGCCATGTGGCCGGAAGTGTTAAGTGAACCTATTAATCCGGTTGGGATGGGAAAGAAGATAAGAAAGATTCTCAAAAGAAACGCAAGGCTAAGGTATTATAATGTAATACTAATGGATATTATTGATTCATTAAAAAACAATAGCTAAGATAGCCAGCAAAACCTGAGAGTGCTCCGTATTCAAATCGCCTGCTTTTGCATTAAGCGGTCAAACTAAATCCCCTTAAAGGAAAGTCGCTTATTAGAAACTATATTGTTATAGAGGGCGGAAAATTTGCCTTTTCATTTTTACTTCCATTTTCTGTATGGAGGCGCTTGGCGGGTAGAGAGCTTTTCTTGCCCAGTTATCATATGGTAAGTGACGAACCTATCCCCCATGTCAAGTACCTTTATGATTATAGAAAGGTTCGTCAGTTTAGGGAAGATCTTGATTTTTTCCTTGCCCATTATATTCCAATAGATCTCGAAAGCCTTCTAAAAAACCTGCGCCATGGCAACAAGCGCGATTTGCCATGCTTTTTTTTGTCATTTGATGATGGCTTTCGTGAGTGCCATGACGTGATAGCGCCCATCTTAAAGGAAAAGGGAATCCCAGCCACCTTTTTTATTAATCCTGCATTCCTTGACAACAAGGAACTTTTTTGGCGATGTAAGGCTAGTCTCCTGGTAGGTTTGTTTAGGAGGACTTACCGGCGGCAATGGGTTAATGCAGTAAGGGCATTGCTGGCAAGAAATCAGATACACAGCAAATCTATAGAAAAAGGCATTCTTCACGTCAAATTTAATAATCGTAATATTTTAGATCGAATAGCTAAGATAGTGGAGCTTGATTTTGATGAGTATTTGAGGCTTCATAAGCCATACCTGACATCAAAACAGGTGGCATCCTTGATAGCGCAGGGATTCACGATAGGGGCTCACAGCATAGACCATCCACTTTTCCATTCCCTCAATCTGGAAAGCCAGATATTGCAAGCAATCGGAAGTGCTAGATTGCTTGAAGAGATGTTTTTGATAGAGTGCAAAGCATTTGCTTTTCCGCACAACGACGAATTGGTGAGCAGGAAGTTTTTTAGAAGACTTGGGCATGAAAGTTCACTGGAGATAACCTTCGGTAGTTCAGATATGAGAAAGGATCCCATATCCAATAACTTTCAGAGGTTCTTCATGGACAGCAGGAGATGGACCGCGCATAGAAGGGCCTGTATGCTCTACTTTCAGATAGTTGGAAGAACAGCGCTTGGTAAAGATGTGATGAGTCGAGTTTGATCTAATAATTGTTCTGCAAAGATTGTGCATTCCAGACCATGTTTTGTGCGCACAGGAGTAAACTTAGTGGGAAAACCAATTCGTAACCTTAGCTGTCAGCATCTTGGTTGGAGATAACAGAATGGCATCATATCCTTTTATTAGTGAGACCTTAGACGCTAACCCCTTTGTTTTAAGGCTTCTTGTCAGTAGCGATAACGTAGAAGAGGCCAGAACAAAGATGCAAAGTTATCTGAATGAGTGTGACGAGGCTGTCCGAAAGGCTGATTGCCCGCTTCATCCATTGGAAATTAAGAACACCATTGATTGTATAAGGGTATTCAAGAATCTTATTTCCCCAGCTAGTGAGAGGAAGGCAGACCATAGCTGCTTGAGAACAATCTGGAAAATTGCAACTGAGCATTGGCGCAAAAGAGATTGGCCAGAGGTTTCAGATTCATTCATGCTTGAGATGAAACATCTTTTTAAGGGGATAATTGGCCTGTCAGGCATTTATTCAAAATCAGGTATATGCAGACGAGAAGTCCCTGCTTTTGTTAGCCTGGAAGGACGAGACGCAGCCGTCGTAAGATCAAAATTATTAAATGAGAAAGTTAAACAATATAAAGAATGTATTATCAAAAATACATACCGGACTGGTTTAGAAGCAGAAATATTGAAGAGAAGAATAGAAAATAAAAAGAGAATTATTGAAAGTATTGGTGCAAAAGAAGAGGACTGGTACGATTATAAATGGCATATGAAAAACGTTTTTAGGAATGCTGATCAAATCAATAAAATTGTTGGACTTAAGCCTGAGGAAGGAGATGCGATAAGAAAGGCAAGGGAGAATGGGATCCCCTTCAGTATTACGCCATTCTATCTTGCGATGTTTGATGAATTGGGGGAAGGACGAAGGGAAGACTGGGCACTGAGAACGCATGTGATACCAAATGAAGTCTATTTGAATTCAATTTTAGGGGTGGGTCTGAACAATTTAGAGAGTTTGGATTTTATGCGTGAAGCGGACACATCGCCGGTGGATTTTGTTACAAGAAGATATCCCTTAATCGCCATATTCAAGCCATACAATTCATGTCCTCAATTGTGCATATACTGCCAGCGCGACTGGGAGTTGCTAGGCGCGAAAGGAAGAAAGGGCGTCGCGCCGACTAAGGGTATAGAAGACGCCTTATCCTGGTTCAGGAGTAATCCTGAGGTTGAAGAGGTTTTGATTACAGGCGGCGATCCCCTGGTTATGACCAATCGAAGGATAGAGGCTTTGCTGGATGCCTTTGGCGCAATGAAGCATATTAAAAGGATCAGGTTCGGCACGAGGCTTCTCGTTACCATACCAATGAGATTCGATGATGACTTGATAGGCATCCTGGCAAAATATAACGAGTCTCCACGTCGAGTGATTTCGATTGTTACACATGTCCAATCTGCCTATGAGATATCTCCGGAGATGGCTGAAGCAGTAAAGAAATTAAACCAAATAGGCATTGATGTATTTAATCAGCAAGTCTATACGATCCAGAATTGCAGAAGATTTGAGAGCTGTTTTCTAAGGGAAAATCTTAGGCAAGTTGGTATTATCCCATATTATTTATTTAACTTGAAGGGGAAGGATGAAACATCATTTTTTAAGGTGCCCATTGCTCGTATGCTCCAGGAACAGAAGGAGGAAGCCAGGCTTATGCCAGGCCTGGTTAGAACGGATAAGCCGGTTTTCAATATACCAACTTTGGGAAAAAACGATTTGGGTTCATGGCAGGATCATGATCTTATAATGATTATGGATGATGGCAGTAGGGTCTATGAGTTCTATCCATGGGAAAAGTACATGGCTCCCGTGAAGACATACATTTATAAGGACATGCCGATATATGAATTTCTGAAGCGGCTTGAGAACATGGGCGAAAACATTGATGATTATAGGACAATTTGGTACTACTTCTGATGTGAAGCCTGAGCAGCCATGTGGTGGATAGATTTTATATGAAAATGCTCCCCTCCTTTGTATGCCTCACCCTCGACGGGGGAGGGACGGGTGGGGGAGATTTTCATCCTTCGTTGTGCCCCACCCGGGCATGGGGGTTAGTTGAAGCTCTCGTGCTGTTGAAAATGGCTAACGAAATACTTCACTTCAAAAGATATATAGCTTCATACTATTTAAGAAGGATTGAGATTAAATGTGGGTAATGGATTCTGGATACAGCTATGAAGTGGACAATGTGGACAAAAACACATGGCACAACTTGCTGCTGGAGTTCGATGATATTTCATTTTATCAGACTTGGTCATATGGTTCTCTGATGTGGGGTGAGAAGTTCCTTAGTCATTTAGTGCTTAAATGGCATAATGAAGTTGCTGCGATTGCCCAAATTCATATTGTTAAGCTGCCATTAATTCAAGCTGGAATTGCTTACTTAAATTGGGGGCCAATGTGGATAAGAAAGGATAGACCCCGCAACCTAGAAACCCTGCGTAACATGATCAGAGCCCTATATAAAGAATACGTGGGATACAGGAAATTCTTTCTTAGAATAATTCCAAAACAGATCCATGAGAACGGAGATAGTTTTTTACATTTATTTATTGATGAGGGTTTTTCATGGAGCCCAGATACAATGCAGACAGTTTATTTAAACTTGTCCCAGTCTCTTGAGGAAATAAAAGCAGGTATGCGGCCAAAATGGAGGCAAACCCTTAATAAGTCCCTAAAAGAAAGACTTGAAATAATTGAGGGGCCAATGGAGGAGTTATCTGCAGAGGCTTTAATGATTGTCTCAGAGATGAGGAAGCGCAAGCACTACGTCGAGTTTGGATCAATGGAAGACGTCATTGGAGTCAATAATGACCTTCCTAAATACTTACAGCTTAGAATCTTAGTAGCTAGATATGAAGGAAAAGCTGTAGCTGTTCTTGGATGGTTCCCGATTGGTAAAACGGGTATTCCACTTATTGGTGCAATAGGAGACCGTGGGCTGAAGCTGAATGCATCATACCCGCTTTGGTGGAAGATGGTTGAATACTACAAAAATATTGGTGCTTCTTGGATTGATCTAGCTGGAATCAATAGCAAAAGAAATCCTGGTGGATACCTTTTTAAGTCAGGAATTGCGGGAAAGGCCAGGAAGGAAACTAGATACATAGGCCAATTCGACGCATCTGACAGCCTTTTAAGTTCTTGTTTCTTTAAAGGTGGAGTGTTTATACGCGAGCATTATAGGGCTTTCTTGATAACAGCTAATATTTTGAAACAGCGTGCACGACTGCGTGGAGTAAATCCGCGCAGTAATGCCGCAGAATAGTAGCGCTTTCCCGGTTTAAGGGAGAAGATTTACTGCCTTGTTATCGGTATGGCATTCAATTCCTTAACATTCATACTTTTCATATTTCTTGTATTTTGTATTTATTTACGCCTGCCTCTGCGCCACCAGAATATCCTTTTGCTTGCTGCCAGCTATTTTTTTTACTGTTGGTGGGATTGGCGTTTCAGCTTTCTTATACTGACCACAACTATATCGGACTATTATATTGGTAAGGCTATATACGAAGAGCAGTCTAGCTCAAGAAAGATAAGGCTACTTACCACTAGTGTTTCAGTCAATTTAGTCATTCTTGGATTCTTCAAATATTGTAACTTCTTTATTGAGTCGTTAGCAACTTTTTTGGAGCTACTAGGGATACAGGCACATTTGCCTGTTTTGCAAATAATACTTCCACTGGGCATAAGCTATTATACTTTCAGAAGCTTAACCTACACAATAGATGTTTATAGAGGCCAAACCAGACCTGCTCAGAATATCATTGATTATGCCCTATTTGTATCCTTTTTTCCACAGCTAGTTTCTGGTCCTATTGAGCGTGCGAGAGATTTGCTGCCGCAGATCACCACCAAGCGATCTATTACATACGAAAGTTTGGCGCGCGGAATAAGCCTTATTTTAACCGGCTATTTTAAAAAGATTGCTATTGCTGACAGTTTGGCACCATTTGTTTCGACTGCCTTCAGTAGTCCAGGAACTCTGTCAAGTGGTGAATTGCTAACCGGAGTTTATGCATTCTCTTTCCAGCTTTATGCCGATTTTTCTGGGTATACCGATATCTCAAGGGGGATAGGGTTGTTACTTGGCTTTAGATTAGCTGAGAATTTCAGAGCCCCCTATCTTAGTAAAAATATAACCGAATTTTGGCGTCGGTGGCATATTTCCCTATCCAACTGGCTTAGAGACTACCTCTATATAAGCCTGGGAGGGAACAGACAGGGAAGCCTAAGAACTTATTGCAACCTGATTCTTACTATGCTGCTGTGCGGGCTGTGGCATGGTGCTGCCTGGACTTATGTTCTGTGGGGAGCAGTTCATGGGCTTTATTTGATGCTCCACAGGATTTTTTTCCGGAACCGTGGCAAGGAAGACAATTTTAGGCAGCCCTTGATGCAATGGCTTTTAAATCTGATAAAAACTCTTATTACATTTCATCTTGTTGCCTTTGCCTGGATTCTTTTTAGGGCAGTAACTCTAAATGACGCTTTTTATTATTTTGTTAATTTATTTCGTTATGAAGGGCTAATGCGTATAGACCATACAGTTATATTCGCTTGTCTTGTAGTAATTTGTTTAGATATGGTTGAAACTTGGTTCGAAACTCACGCTTGGCTTGCTGACCGGCGGATGCGGCGACCGGTTAGGTATGCGCTTGCACAGATCCTTTTCATCAGCGCAGTAACAGCAGCTATAGCACACGTGAATACCTTAACTCCTTTTATATATTTTCAGTTTTGACTCATAGATGCCACCCAATAATCCTAAGAAAACAAGATTCCTGTTAATTATCTTGGTAGCGCCTCTTACACTGATTTGGGGTGAGTTTTTTACGAAGATCATGCTTCCCCAGAGTTTGGATAGTGTGGTGAACATTTACCAGCCTGACCCAGTAGTTGGGTATATATACAAGCCCAAAGCTACAGCAAGGGAGACCGGGCGGGAATATGAGGTAACATACACTACTAACAGCTTGGGGCTGAGGGATAGGGAGTATGATCTTGAGAATAAGAACGTATTTAGAATTATGCTCTTAGGAGACTCATTCGCCGAAAGTCATGGCTTACAGGCTGAAGATGGACTTGCTCGAAAGATCGAGGATTTCCTCAGGCAAGAGTTAGCGGCACTTGGTGCGAAGGCGCGCGTAGAGGTAGTAAATGTATCCTTTGGTGGATATTCTCCTTATCACTATTGGAAGAGCTACGGAAGATGGAAATCAATATTCCAACCAAAAGCTTTAATTATCGCATTTTATATGGGCAATGACTACTTATGCGAGGATGAGGGGATTCAATATACTTTTGCCGATGGTGAAATCGTTGGGCAGCGCCAGGAAGGGCATCCGGTGCCTACGAAAAGGAAGGGAGATATTTTGACAATCGCGCGAAAGTGGCTTGCCAAAAATTCCGAATTATACGTTTTAATGCGGAATTATATATATTATAATGATTTAATTGGTAAATTGACAAAGTGGGCCAAAGCTAGGGAAAGTTCGACGCAACTGGCGCCATACCTAGTACCACAGTCACCTCTAGTAGAGAGAGAAAAAGAGAAGTGTCTAAAGTACTTAAGGAACCTAGCGATGGAGGCCGCCAAGGATGATGTCCATGTTTTCTTATTGGCTATTCCTGTTAAGTTTGAAATTGTGGCTGAGAATCTTGACATGATTGTAAGCACGCAAGGGGTTGATTTTAGTGAAATTGACTTAGATCAACCTTATAGAGATCTCAAATCATTCTGTCTTAAGGAGCGTGTTTTCTTTGTAGATCCAAGGCCTGCTATGAAATCCTCTGAGAATAGCAAAAAGTCCAATTATTTCAAATACGATGGGCATTGGAATGAGAAGGGAGTAAGTGCTGCTGCACAATCAATAGTTAATGCATGGAGAGAAGCTGTGATTCCTCCCTTTGGCCGAGAGCCTGAACGCGAGGGTTTGAATTGATGAAACTACCCCATTCAGTTCTTTATGCAATATTGTTCAATCAAATTTTTAAAATTGGATAAGGCAGTTTTAAGATAAAAAGAAAGTAATCACATTTAGTAATTATATGGTAGAATTTACGTGCCAAAAGTAGCAACTCTTTTATGCATCTTATTTATAATTGGCCTTTTTTTTCTCGAAAAGAAGAAGGCTGATTCTCTAAGATGGCACAATATTATTCCATTCTTATGGACGCTCATATTGTGCACCCGGCCTTTGGGGAGTTGGCTTGCTGTTCATGATTTAGATGTGACTGATCGGTCTTATGTAGAAGGAAGTTTTATCGATCAGGTGGTTCTGGCTACATTGGGTTTAGTAGGGTTATTTATTTATCTTAAGAGGGATAAGGCCATTGAGATTATAAGAGATAACCTATGGCTTATGATATTCCTTATGTATTGTCTTATAAGTGTTTCATGGTCCGACTTCCCAATAACCTCTCTTAAAAGGCTGACGCGAGGGATAGGCACCATTCTGATGGTGCTACTAATTGCATCTGATGATGACCCATTTGAGTCTATTAGGAGAATCATTAGATATTGTGCATTCATAGCAATGCCTCTTTCTATATTGGTAATAAAGTACTATAGAGAGATTGGAGTATATTATGAAGCATGGGGGCCAATTGGGTACAGTGGCATTACAACAGGCAAAAACCCACTTGGACGCCTTTGCCTGATAATGGGGTTGTATTTCGTCTGGGAAGTTCTTATTAAAATTAAGGAAAATGTAACTCTTAAAGGCTATGTTAATCGGATAGATGCTATTGTTAATGTGATTATGTTAATAATGATATTCTGGCTTTTGGAACGAGCAAACAGTGCAACTGGGCTGGCTTGCTTGATAGGTGGCATTGCTGTGATGTTTGGGTTTATCTTTTTTGAACCTATGAGGAGGAATATTGGTAAGAGCTTCATATCTGTTGTGATCGTTATTGGCGTAGTCTATCTACTCGGCATAGGTTCCGACCTGTGGAGCTTGTTGACGGTGATGCTAGACCGTGATCCAACTTTGACGGGAAGAACAAAAATATGGTCTATTTCAGTAAGTTTATCTGAGAATATACTAATCGGGGCTGGTTACGATTCCTTTTGGTTAGGGAGGCGAGCGATAGAGGCTGCGGAATTGGTCGGGAGTTATTTTATTCAAGCGCATAATGGATATATTGATATGTATTTGCAGCTTGGGTTGATTGGATTGTTTGTTTGGTTGATTACCATAGGATCACTTTATAGAAAGTTAATGAATAAAAAGACACTTAATGTTGCGAGGACAAGCTTGCCTGTAGTATATATGCTGGTATATTTGGTATATAATATCAGCGAAAACGCTATGAAATTATATCAAATATTTGTGTTTGTTATATTAGCGGTAAGTTTGGCAGCATATACGGAAAAAAAAGATCTTAGACAAAATATGATCACTTAATATAAAGCAGCAAATGGTAACAAGAAGGCTGCACTATATATTTTGGAAACAATGAACGTATTAGTATCAGTTATTATTCCAGCTTATAACGCTGAAAAATGGATCAGAGCTTCAGTCGAATCAGCACTAAATCAAACATGGCAAAATATCGAAGTAATTGTAATTGATGATGGAAGCAATGATCAAACGTATTGTATTTTGCAGACGGTTCAAAACAAAAATGTCAAGGTTATTTCCCAAGGTAATAGAGGAGCTGCGGCAGCAAGAAATAAGGGGTTACAGATAGCACAAGGAGATTATATTCAATTCCTAGATTCTGATGATATTTTGGAAACTGGCAAAATACGGTCCCAGCTTAATAAGGCTGATTTGTCGCCACATTCAATGGTCCTTTTATCAAGCGGATTTGGAACTTTTTATTACCAAATTAAAAGAGCAAAGGTTAAGCCATCTATACTTTGGCAGGATTTAATGCCATTGGAATGGCTTATAAACAGGTTTAATGAGAGGGCTTGGATTATTAATTCATCTTGGCTAATCCCGCGCGGTATTATTGAAGCAGCAGGTGCTTGGGATGAAAACTTGACGGTTGACGACGATGGAGAATATTCATGCAGGCTAGTCAGCAAGAGCGAAATGGTTAAATTTTGCTCAAAGGCATGGGTGTTCTATAGGCAGAGTGGCAAGAACAGCCTTAGCAAAAAAAGGTCTAACGTTGCTATTTCATCACAATACAGATCAACGGAACTATCAATAGCGTATCTCAGGGGTATTGAGGACTCTAAAAGAACAAGAGACGCATGCCTTAGATTCCTACAGAGAAGGATGGGTTCACTTCATAAGGAAGGTTTTGACGTGCCAGAGGAAGCCTATAGGCTGGCGGAGGAGTTAGGTGGTAAGCTGGACATATCCAGGCAGAAATTACTTGAATCAGGCCCTGTAATAACTCAACTCTTGGAAGGGAAAAGACTGATTAAGGGATGCTTCAATACTGTGTATGAAGTGGCAGTGCGGAGTTGGGACTATTTGTTATACCGGTCTATTGACAAGTTATTAGAACGAAATATTAAATGGTTATAATGATAACCAATTATTTATCACTGATTATCATACAGATAGCCAGACCCTAGCCACGATTGCAAGTCTATTAAAAAAAGTTAGACATATCAATTAGATAAATTGTTATTAATGAATTTAAAGGCGCATATATTAGGTTGTAATTTCTGATCTATAGGGTCCTATTTTTGAAGTATAATATTTTGTAGAATTCTGTCATAGGGGTTAGCCTAGCCCTCGTGGTGCTTATAACACGTTGAAAAACAACTAATATAGTTACATATGGCTGCTTGTGATCGGAGACCATCTGGAAAATAGATGTTTTATATTGACATAGAGTTCAGGTTATATATACTAATAGGCATGGACGATTTGGCTTCTTTTTTTCTCGAACCTGCCCGAAGCCTCCACAGGAGATATGAGATTCTCAGAGCCCTGTGCGTGGATAACCTTACCGCAAGGCAGGTATCAGATAGATTCCGCTGCTCGGTATTTACCGTCAATGCCATGAAGAGAGACTTTGCAAAGCAGATAAGACAGGGTGTCATGCCTGAGTTCTTTCTATCCCCGTCTCCAGGAAGAAAGCCCCGAGAGGATAAGGATCAACTCAGGGATATTATCGTCTCTATGCGCAAGCAGAACCACTCTATCCTTGATATCAAGGAAGCCCTGGATGCCAGGGGTTATCAACTGTCTCATGATTCTATCCACAGGGTAGTGACAGAGGAAGGCTTCAGCCGGCTTCCGAGGAGAACCTTCCTTGAGAGAAAAAACAGCTCAGTTGTCAAACTTGATGCCCCCAGGTCCAAGGCAATTGACTGGGAAGAAGAGCTTGGGAAAACCTATCATTGTGAGAGGAGCCTTGGGCTTCTGGCCTTTCTTCCGCTTTTGACAAGGCTGAAGGTGCACAAGTGGATATCTCAGGCAGGCTACCCTGGCACAAAGGAACTCTCTTCACTGCAGAGTATAATGTCTTTTCTCGCGCTCAAGCTTTCAGGCTATGAGCGCTTCAGCCATGACGACCACTGGGCAATGGACAGGGCACTGGGACTTTTTGCAGGCTTAAATGTCCTTCCCAAGGAATCTACTCTTTCCTCCTACTCATACAGGGTGGATCGTCAGATGAACCGCACTTTCTTGAAGGCCATGCTCAAGAGCTTCATGGAAGAAGATCTGTTCTGCGGGATGATGAATCTTGACTTCACGGCCATCCCTCACTGGGGAGATGAAAGTGTGCTTGAAAACAACTGGTCAGGCAAAAGAGGAAGAGCCATCAAGAGTGTTCTTGCCCTTCTCTGGCAGGATGCCCAGTCAGGGATATTCTCCTACGCTGATGCCCAAGTAAGACACAGAAACCAGAGTGATGCGGTGCTTGAGTTTGTTGATTTCTGGAAGAAGGGGGCAAGGGATGATCTCAAATGCCTTATCTTTGACTCCAAGCTCACCACCTATGAAAATCTAGTGAGGCTCGACAAGGACGGCATCAAGTTTATCACCCTTAGAAGACGGGGAAAGAACATAGTAAAGGATACCGAATCTTATCCCTCGGAGACATGGCAGACGGTAAGTCTTGAGCTGCCCAGAAAGCACCCTAAGCCCAAAGTCCATGACTCAACTGTATATCTGACCAAGTTGAAGCATCCCTTCCGTCAGCTTATCATAACCGACAACGGCCGTGAGAGACCTGCTTTTCTTATAACCAATGCCTGGGACTGGCCGGTCAGTCGTCTCGTAGAGCAATACGGTTCGAGGTGGCTTGTGGAGAAGGGGATATCCGAGCAGGTGGACTTTTTCCACTTAAATAGCCTGTCTTCCTCCATTGTGGTCAAGGTTGACTTTGATCTAACGCTGACATTAGCTGCGCACAATCTCTACAGGGCGATGGGCATAATGCTTGCGGGCTTTGAGTGGGAGACATCGAAGAGTCTCAACACGAAGTTCTTCTCAAATGGCGGAAGCTTCGAGGTGAAGGACAAAGAGATACAGATCAAGTTCAAGAAAAAGAGGCACCTTCCCACCCTCATGGCAACTCTCAAGGAGATGGGTGATGTCAGGATACCCTGGCTGGAAAACAGACTCCTCAGGTTTTCTCACTTGACGGTCACCTGAAAATTAGGGTGTATTTATCTGTATGAAAATCAGTGTTTATATTAATCTGAATAGTGATACACAGAGCTGATTGCAATAGCACGTTTGGTTCTTTACATGTCAACTCACCTTAGAAACATTTCGGCATCATTCTTGAATTAACTTCATGTGCGGGTCTTGGGTAGGATGGCTATATTTTTATCTTAAGGATGGCCTGCGCACTACTCCCAATACCTCTTGAACTGATTACTAGTCTCTATTGTAACCTGCAAACCAGATTGCAGAATTACCCATGAATCGTTATGCGGATTACATTACTGTGGCTAGCTCAGATAATCTATTTATTGTGTCGTAACGATCAGGACTCCTGGGGGATAGAAGATGAGACATAAAAATGCGGTAGCTTTTTTTATGATTGTTACTCTGTGGTCCTTGGCGGCTCAGGCCAATGCAGGTACTATCACCGCTTCCAGTTGTTCAGTGATAGATATTAACAATGCAATAACCGCTGCAAATATTGGGGATACTGTGCTTGTTCCTGAGGGTAACTGCAATTGGGATGCTACACCTGCAGGCGGGGGATTAGTTAATATCAGCAAAGAAATAAATCTTATCGGAGCGGGAAAGGGGAAAACAAATATCACTATTACAAACGCTTCGCCTAACTTTTATAATGCCATTCAGACTGGAGCCAATAATTGGCGCATATCGGGGTTTAGTTTTACTACTTCTGCTTCCCGTAACAGAGTTATTGCGACCTCGAGTTATGGTTGGAGAATAGATAATAACAAGTTTAATGGGTTCCACTATCCTATTTTTTCGGGAGGCAAGGCTTTTTCTTCAAGCGTATCCTCTGTCATTGACCACAACGAGTTTTATGGTGGTGGTGTGCAAGTTTATTGGCCGAACGTTGAACCAGCTTGGACGGAACCAACTGATCTTGGCAGTCACAAGTTTTTGTTTATTGAGGATAATAAATTCTCTGACGCTAATTCCCTTGAAGCGATACTTCATGTAGTCGCAATGAATGCGCAAGCAAGGGTTGTTACAAGGTATAACGACATTGTAATTGAAGCGGGATCGGGCATAGGTGACGCAATTGACGCCCATGGACAAAGCCATGGTGATTACATCAGAAGCACTAGGGCTTATGAGATCTATGGGAATCGTTTTACAATGACTGCGAGATCCTACCCTTCAAGTGCGGTATACTTAAGAGGAGGCACAGGGGTAGTACACGGTAATTCATTCCTAAGCAGCTATGGCCGTGGCGGAGCCATAGCATTGAATGAGATTAGAGCCTGCGAAGATGGTTACACGACCGGTAGCGATGGAAATATAGGATATGGGTGGTCAACCACAGCTAGGTGCACTGCAACCTATTATAGGTTAAAGATTTCAGCTAACCCGTGGAGCATATTCACGTGGACTACTTATGGACATGGAATAGAGATTACTGGAAAGCGATCAGGTGCTCGAGCAACAATAATGACCATGGGGGGAGTCTACCTGTATTTCCTGGAGGAGCCATCTGCTCAGTTCGAAATTGGGGAACAACTGCAGACAGGTTGCCCTAATGCCTGTGTGGACAGAGTAGCAACAGCCGGAGAATATGAAATCCAACACGGGGAAGGATATCCTTGCTTGGACCAGGTTGGGCGCGGCCAAGGCCAGAGCGCAGAGCCCATCTACATTTGGGGCAACTCAGGCAATGATGCCGTAGTTCTTTTTGGTGACGGTGCCGCTGGTTTGGAGAATTATATTGTAGAGCAAAGAGACTACATCCGAGGGGTAATGCCAGGCTATGTGCCGTATGAGTACCCTCATCCGCTAACAAAAACAACTACCTTAACGCCCCCAGGGAACCTTAGGCTTCCGCAATAAATCGAGTAAGTTTCTTGGGAGCTTCAAGTGGCAAAGGGCGGTGGACCCAGCGCGTTGGACAATTTTTCAGTGTAGCTAAGCTCTGAGCCGGTTAAGTTGTTTCTCCTCTGTATGCTGTTCAACCGGGGCAGCGCA
>QZIK01000011.1 GCA_003599015.1 Desulfobacteraceae bacterium
CTGTCTTCTATGGTGATGTAGGAAAGACATCTTGAGGCGTTTAAAATAAAGGGCCGCTCTAGAGCTCCTGTCGGGCAGGCATCCGTGCAGAGGGTGCAGCAATCGCATCTTGACCTTAAAGGAATTGCGGGTGTAAAGTGTATATCCGCCGTGGTAAGGATCTCCAGTAGAAAATGGTAAGAACCTGCCCCTGGAACTATTAGGTTGGTATTTTTTCCCATAAAACCGATTCCCGCAGCAACCGCTAGACTTCTTTCAAGGATCGGCGCCGAGTCAACGCAAACGCGAAAGCTGCTGCCGGGGAATAATTTTTCAATCAAATTCCCCAAAGTCTTGGCCAGGTTCCTGAGCCTTTTGTGATAATCTGGCAATGTCGGCTCGCTGTATCGGGCTAGGGTAAAGCCGTCGGGTGTGACAGGTTTATCAGGCGAATAAGGATATGAAAGACATACGATTGTTTTACATCCGGGCAGAAGCTTTGTCGGGTCTTCCCTGATGTCAATGTTGCGCTCCAACCATTTCATTCTGCCATGGTATCCGGTTTTGATCCAATGGATGAACGAATCAAAAAAAGGCGGTCTTTGAGGCAGACAGAAACCTGCTGCCGAGAAGCCCAACTCCCTTGCCGCACCGGTTATCAGTTCAATCAAGACCTAAAGCTCAAAAGGTGTAAGGCTCTGACAGCCGTTTTCTGTTATGAGAATTGTCTGCTAGAACTGGGCTGAAAGCGATCCATCTGCGGTCACTGCGGTCCAGTTGTCATTCAGGATGCGGAGGTTCTTTTTTCCAAGGTTTATCATGGGTTCAATGGTGAAAACCATCCCCGGCACAAGTGATATGCCTTCGCCCTTTTTTCCGTAATGGGGCACCTGAGGCGCCTCATGAAAATCAAGACCGACTCCGTGGCCCACGAACTCGCGAACTACCGAGCAGCCCTGTGATTCAGCGGTGGCCTGAATAGCCCAGCCGATGTCTCCCAGATGGTTGCCTGCGAGTGCCTGCTCCATTCCGGCCTTCAGGCAGGCAGCCGCTACACCTACTATCTTCCTTGCATCGGGTCCGGGTTCTCCAATAAAAAAGGTCTTGCTTGCATCAGCATAATATCCGTTAAGGATAGGAGTTACATCAATATTTACTATATCGCCATCACGGAGGGATCTTTCACTTGGAATTCCGTGACAGATAACCTCGTTAACGGACACGCATACGCTTTTTGGAAAGCCCCTGTAATGTAAAGGAGCGGGGCTGGCTCCGTGGCTTATTGTGAATTCATGTACCAGCCTGTTTATTTCTTCGGTGCTCATCCCTGGTCTAAGTTTTTTTTCGACCATATCCAGGGTGGCAATGGCCAGTTGTCCGGCCTTTCTTATGCCTTCAATCTGTTGCTCGCCCTTGATGTGTATCTGGTAGCGCTTAAGATATGTTTCTTTAATGTCCTCCAGGGACGTCGCATTTTTTCCAATGCAGCATTTCTTAAATTTCAGCCCGCTTCCGCAAGGGCATGGGTCGTTCCTTCCAATCCTCATTTTGCTCACATCTTTGCTATCTTGATTTCTTTTAGGACGCCATTTCCGAAGGGATCTATCCTGTATCGTCCCTTAAACAGCGGCAGTTTTTTTCACAAAGACCTTGAAGGGGGCCCGGGGGGCGTTTTCCCCATTCACCTAAAAAATGAATTTTTCGCCGAATCTGATAACTTTGTCGGCATTAGTAATATAGAAAAATTATAGGCTTTGAAAAAAAATGGTCAAGTGTTAACCATGAGATGCACCAGGAGGCTCCAATTTTCCTCTCGCTGCTCCTGTTTCTTCAGGGTAATGATCTCCTCCTATTTTTGTAAGAAGCAGAAGGCCGGGCAATGCCGCCAGAGTGCAGGTAACGAAATAGCCTGCCCAGCCGAGATTTGTTGCCATTATTCCGGTAGGAGCAGATGCAATGACTCTGGGTATTCCCATGAGGCTACTTAAAAGTGCGTATTGAGTTGCCGTGAAGCGCTTATTGGTTATGCTTGCCATAAAGGCTGCATATGCGGCTGTACCCATTCCTCCCGAAAGGTTTTCAAAGGCTATTACAATGGAAAGGGCCGGAATACTTTTCCCGAGCCAGGCCAGGGCGGCAAAACCCGCTGTGGAAGCAGCCTGGAGGATTCCGAATATCCAAAGGCTTCTGACTATACCCATCCGCAGCATCATGATCCCTCCTAAAAAACCTCCCGCCACGGTTGCCCAGAACCCGAAAAGCTTCACCACTGCACCTATCTCTGACTTGGAGAAACCTATGTCCAGATAGAACGGGGTGGCCATGTTGTTTGCCATGGTGTCGCCGATCTTGTAGAGCAGTATAAAGGCCAGTATGAGAAAAGATTTTTCCCTCCTGAGGTAATCTGTCAGAGGATCAAGGACAGCCTCCCTGAGTGAACGGGGTGGGGGTAAGCCTGTTTCAGGCTCAGGGGTAATAAGGGTGGCAGCGATCCCCGGCAGCATGCAGAAAGCCATCAGAAGATAAACTCGAGAGAAAGGCATGTGATCGGCAAGGATAAGTCCTCCTCCCGAGGCTAGCAGCATCCCCAGCCTGTATCCGTTTATGTAAAAGGAAGATCCGAGCCCCAGTTCCTTTTCCGGAAGATCCTCACGCCTGTATGCGTCCACAAGGATATCCTGCGTTGCGCTTACCAGAGTGACCAGAAACGCTGCGAATGCAACGGTCCATGGCCCTGTTGCCGGATTCGTGAGGCCGAGGGCGGTTATGGCGGCAAATAGAAAGACCTGGGACATCAGCAGCCAGCCCCTTCTCCGACCTAGAAAGGGCGGCACGTAGCGGTCCAGCAAAGGCGCCCACAGGAACTTTACCGTATACGGAAGCCCCACCAGGCTCATCATTCCGATTACGGAAAGATCCACTTTCTCCTGTGTCATCCATGCCTGAAGCAGCGATACGGTCAAAAGCAGGGGAAGACCGCACGAAAAGCCCATAACAAATGCTACAATCATGCGCCTGCTGAAGATTATCCAAGGGAGCGAAAAGATCATCAGGCCAAGCCGTTTAAGGTCTTGAGAGCCAGGTATAGCGCCTGGGTGCCTGATCGGCCGTGCCCCATGGTCTTGACCGCAAGGTATAACTGATTGACAAGGGCAAGTCCCGGCAGGCACAGACCCATTGCAGAGGCCTCCGAAAGTGCTATTTCCATGTCTTTTAAGAAATGCTCAACGTAAAAGCCGGGATTGAAATCCCCTTTCACAACTCTAGGCCCCAGGTTATTTATGGACCATGACCCGGCTGCACCCTTGCCCACAATGTCAATTACCGCCTGCTGATCGAGACCGATTTTTGCGGCATAAATTAACGCCTCACACATGCTTATCATAGTTCCTGTGACCAGGATCTGGTTGCAGACCTTGGTGTGCTGTCCGGCCCCAGGTCCCCCCATAAAGGATATGGTCTTACCCATAATCAGGAAGAAGGGCAGCACCTCATCAAATATATCTTTTCTTCCGCCCACCATGATTGCGAGGGTCGCCTGCCGGGCGCCGATATCTCCCCCTGAAACAGGGGCATCCAGAAAGGCTATTCCCTTGCTCTCTGCCTGCTGGGAAAGGACACTGGCAAGGGTAGGCCTGCTGGTTGTCATGTCCACCAGGATTTTGCATTTGGAGTCAGTGGCCTTCAATACCCCACCTTTCCCCGTGTAAACCTCTTCCACATCAGAGGGATGCCCCACCATGGAAAAGACTATCCTGGCCCTGGCTGCAACCTGTGCAGGTGATTCGCACCATACGGCTCCATTGGCGAGCAAACCCTCAGCCCTGCTCTTTGTACGGTTATAGACAAAAAGACCGTAACCGGCCTTTTGTAGATGCCCTGCCATGGAGGAGCCCATGACGCCGGTTCCTATCCAGCCTACTTCCTTCATTGTCCTCTTACCTCCTCTTTCTTGTTGGCGGCGTTATAAATATTGCCCCCGTCTGGCTTCCGTCACAGGAGTGTGCCATAAAGACAAATTATTTTGAAGCCCAATTAAAGACCCGATTGCGGAGTATTTAAATATCACTTGAAAACATATATAATTAATGTGTAAAAAGGTCCAGAGTAAGCCAACCTTAACCGATAGAAGGAGAGGAGTAAGGGTATGTATAAGGTCATGATCCGCGACAACATGTCGCCTATCGCCAGGGAGATCCTGGAGGCCACCGGAAAGATCGAGGTAGTTGTGGACAACAACAAGGCCTCCAACGAACCGGAGGTACTTGCAAAAATAATAGGGGAATACGACGGGCTTGCGGTAAGGAGCGGCACCAAGGTTAAGGGGGCTGCCTTCCAGAATCCGGGTAGGTTAAAAGTAATAGGCAGGGCAGGCATAGGCGTTGACAATATTGACGTCCCTGCCGCCACGGAACGGGGTATAGTGGTCATGAATGCTCCCGGAGGAAATACCGTTACAACAGCAGAACATGCTGTATCAATGATGCTGGCCCTTGCCAGGCATATCCCCCAGGCCACTGCATCCATCAAGGGAGGGGCCTGGGACAAGAAACGTTTTATGGGTACTGAGATATCAGGAAAGGTGCTTGGGATAGTTGGTTTGGGACATATCGGTCGTGTGGTTGCATCCAGGGCCCAGGGGCTTGAGATGAAGGTTGTTGCCTCTGACCCATATGTTACAAAGGAAGCAGCCACCTCCATGGGGGTAGAGCTTGTTACACTGGAGGACCTGCTGACCCGGTCGGATTTCATAACGCTTCATGTGCCGAAACTGGAGGAGACAAGGAACCTTATCCGCAAAGAGTCAATAGATAAGATGAAAAAGGGTGTAAGGATAATCAACTGCGCCAGGGGCGAGGTGGTCAATATTGATGACCTATTTGAAGCACTTTCAAGCGGAAAGGTTGCAGGCGCCGCCCTGGATGTCTTCCCCCAGGAACCGCCGGATTTTTCACATCCGCTCTTCTCTCATCCCAATGCCATATTTACCCCTCATCTGGGCGCCAGCACCGATGAGGCCCAGGATAAGGTCGCTGAGATGATCGCAAGACAGATGGTGAGCTACCTTCTGGACGGGGTTATAACCAATGCGGTCAATTTCCCCTCCATATCCATGGAACTTATAGGACCCATGAGGCCGTATCTGATTCTGGCAGAGAGGCTCGGCTCCATGATGGGCCAGCTCTCACGCCAGGCAACCCAGCTGAGTGTGACATATAGCGGAGCTGTTGCGGATTTTGATACAAGGGTCCTCACCCATGCGGTTCTTAAGGGATTTCTGGGAGCCTTCACCGACACCCCGGTAAACTACGTCAATGCCCCTTACAGGGCCAAGGTCAAAGGGATCAAGGTGGATGAGACGGTGACCCAGAAGACTGAGGACTATACCAACCTGATACGCATCAGCCTTCCCGGGGTCAAAGGCGCCTTGAACGAGGTTTGGGGGACCATTTTTGCAAAGAAGTATCAAAGGATCATAAGGTTGGGCGAAATATATGTGGATGCTATCCCTGAAGGCGCGATGTTGATAATCGAAAACGAGGATCGCCCTGGAGTTATAGGGAGTATAGGCAATCTCCTTGCGGACAGAGGAGTCAATATAGGCCGCTTCCATCTGGGAAGACGAGAGGGCCGGGCCATCTGTATGGTCAATCTTGATACCCCTGTTGATGATGCAGCCTTGGAAGATATCAGGAAGCTTTCCAATATTATCTCGGTAAACTATATACGGCTGGATTGATTCTTGGGCAGGGATATCCGCGAAGTTGATGGGCTCACCCATGATCATGTGGTGGGCCTCAACTTTATAAGGACAAACCTGCCTTATGTTTTTAGGAGATATTACAGGACAGGTCTCCGTTCCCATATAATGGCTGTTCTTGATCCTGAAGATGTTCGGCGTGAAAGGGAAGGGGTGGATTCAGGCGGGGTGAGGTGGTATCCCGGGGCTCGACCCATAAGGATGCTCAGGATATTCAGAAAGAGATTCCAGGGATTGGCGCATGCACAGGAGGAACTTAGAGGCGTAAAGATAATTGAGAGCTTCCTTGCCCCGGATTATATGGCTCTTTCCAATGAGTTTCTGGTGGATCTTGTGGTCGGCGACAGCCGTGAACTCCTGCTGTGTGGGCTCCAGGAATACGTTGAAGGCGAAATGATTGATCCTTGGGGATGTCTTACTAACGAGGCCATTTTAAGTCTCTCCACCAGACCTTCGCTGCAAGATAATGAAAAAGACCCAGCGGATGAGGACGAAAAATGGCTGAGGATAGTCAGGCATGAAGCCTGTGTGTTCGTTGACAGGGTAAAGAAAATGGCGCTTGAGGCCTTGCGCATTCCGGACCTTGCAGGTGTGGGTAACCTTCTCATGACTTCCTTCGGCAGGGTAAAACTCGTAGATATCAACAACGTGTCCAGGATCTCCTTTGATGGGCGTATCCTTCTTGACGACAGGGGATATCCGGTCTGCGACAAATCGGTAGAAGCTCTGTCGCGTCTTGAATCCTGCCTTGGAGGAAGGCAACCGGAACCAGGAGAACGCCTTTACAAGGAGTATCTTGATCCGTTAAGGATGGCCGAAGTAAAGGCTCTTGAAAGAGAATTTCATCTGTCCAGGACATCTGAGGCCCCCATAGTGGGGGCCCAATAGCGTTTAGGAAAGCTGCTTTTGAAAGATCTCCACCACGTCTTATGCCCACTGCCATAAGGGCATCTTTCAACGGGCGTTTAAGTAATCATACGGCGGTGGCCGCCTCAATAGCTCCAGGTCTGGCCTTGAATCCCTGGGACTTCAAAACTGTTTCAAGGGCCGTCAGAAAAAGCAGGACACTTCTCATTGTTGAGGTATGCCCCATAAGCCCGACCCTCCAGATCTTTCCTGCCAGGGGGCCAAGGCCTGCCCCTATCTCTATGCCGAATCCGTTCAGGAGCGCTCTTCTTACCTGCAGATCATCAACCCCTTCAGGAATCTTTATGGCATTAAGCATCGGGAGTCTCTCTTTTTCAGGTACAAGCATTGAAAGGCCCATGGTCTCAAGTCCCGCAACTAAGGCCCTATGATGCTTAAGGTGGCGTTCAAACCTTGTCTGCAGGCCCTCTTCAGCGATGATGCGAAGGGCCTCTCTGAACCCGTAAGTCATATTGATGGGCGCCGTATGATGATACTTGCGCTCGTTTCCCCAGTAGCTCTTGACCATGCCCATATCAAGATACCAGCTGACAACTGGGGTTTTGCGCTTATCAAGTGCCTCCATGGCTTTCGGGCCAAAGGATATGGGAGAAAGCCCTGGAGGACAGGAAATGCATTTCTGTGTCCCGCTGTAGGCTACATCTATATTGAGGTCGTCGATCGGCACGTTCATGCCGCCAAGGGTAGTGACCATGTCCACTACATATATGGCTCCGCACTCCCTGGCTATGGATGCAAACTCGGCCAGATCTGAAAAGGCACCCGTAGATGTTTCTCCGTGGACAACAGCCAGCATTTTAGGCTGTTTGCCCTTGATCGCCCTGCGTACCAGGTCGGGATCCATGGCTCTTCCCCATTCACCGTCAACCCTGAGGAGCTTTCCTCCAATACGTTGAACGATTTCTGTCATTCTAACCCCGAAGACGCCATTGACGCATATAACTGCCTCATCACCCGGCTCTATCATATTTACAAGGCATGTCTCCATGCCGGCGCTGCCTGTCCCGGATACCGGTATGGTCAGAGGATTTTTTGTCTGAAAGAGAAATCTCAAAAGCTGTTGAGTTTCATCCATGATAGCCAGAAACTGAGGATCAAGGTGTCCGATGCAGGGATTGGCCATTGCCTGGAGGACCCTCGGAGCCACGTTGCTGGGACCGGGGCCCATGAGGAGCCGTTCGGAAGGGTAGGTATACTTAAAGTCATTAATGCTAAGATTCATAGAAACCTCCATGGTTACTTTGTGTCATCGGCTCATCCATGCGAAAAGCCACGCCCCCTGGGCTCGTTCAAAGAGGAAATGGAGGGTTGCCGGGATGGGATGACCGCTGCACTGTGCAGAGGCTGCATGTACAGGCGGGGGGAGTATATGGAATTAGCAAAAAAGTGTCAAGGAGTTGCATTTCAACCCTTGGTTTACCACGGGGGATCTATTATTATGAGTTATCAGCGGAGGAATGCACGATGTGGCAGTTAGTAATTGTTTGCTTTGTTGTAGGTATTGCTCTGGCATTCACTGTGCGGCGTTTTTACAGGGCGTTTAAAGGCAGGACAAATGTCTGCTCGTGCAACTGTGGACCATGCCCGGATAACGGAAACATAAAAGATACCTTATGCGCTTGTGGAACAATTAAAGAGCTTGAATCAAGGCAACAGGATGGGACGAGGAGCACTGGGGAGAGTAAATAATGAAAGCAGAAATAATAAGGAAATATGGGCATGAGATCGTTGACTGGGTCGCGGATTACCTGGAAGGCCTTGAGAAATTTCCCGTTCTTCCACCGGTTCAACCAGGTGAAATCCTGGCCAAGCTTTCTTTATCCCCTCCTCAGGTGTCGGAGGGCATGGAGAGGATACTTGAGGACTTTCGTTCTTTGATTGTGCCCGGCATGACCCACTGGCAGCATCCGTCTTTCTTTGCTTATTTTCCCGCCAACAACAGCGAGCCGTCCGTACTGGCGGAGTTTTTGACTGCTGCCATTGGTGCCCAGTGCATGGTATGGCAGACCTCTCCAGCTGCGACTGAACTTGAAGAAAGGGTGATGGACTGGCTCCGACAGATGCTGGGTCTCCCGGAAGGATTTGCGGGAGTGATACAGGACACCGCCTCCACCTCAACTCTTTGCGCACTCCTGTGCGCCAGGGAAAGGGCTACAGCCTTCGGCGTAAACAGATTCGGTCTGTCCGGCGGGTCTCCCGGCCCCCTCACGGTATATGCCTCCGAGGAGGCACATAGTTCGGTGGAGAAAGGGGTTAAGATAGCCGGTCTGGGGAAGGAAAACCTGGTCTTAATCCCTACAGGGCCTGATTTCGCAATGCTTCCCGGGGAACTCGAAAAGGCTATATCCAGAGATCTTGACAGGGGAGCTCATGCCTGCTGTGTTGTTGCAACAGTAGGTACAACATCATCTACAGCAATGGATCCTCTTCGACCTATCGGAGAGATCTGCAAACGTCTGGGAGCATGGTTCCATGTTGACGGAGCCATGGCAGGGACGGCTGCCATACTCCCTGAGATGCGCAATATCCTTGACGGCATAGAACATGCTGATTCCTTTGTTTTTAATCCCCATAAATGGATGTTTACAAATTTTGACTGTTCGGCCTACTTTGTCAGGGACCCCAAGACTCTTACGTCCACTTTTGAGATCCTGCCGGAATACCTTAAAACCGGTGTTGATCTTCAGGTAAAGAACTTTCGTGACTGGGGTGTCCCTCTCGGCAGACGCTTCAGAGCGCTTAAATTATGGTTTGTAATCAGGCAATTCGGGGTTGAAGGAATAAGGGAAAAACTGCGGGGGCACTTGGAACTTGCAAGGGATTTTGCCTCATGGGTGAAGGATGATCCAAGGTTTGAGCTGATGGCGCCTGTCACTATCAACCTTGTATGTTTTCGTTATAATCCGACAGAGAAAGGCCTTTCCGAGATGGAGCTGGAGAAAGCGAATAAAGAGCTTCTCAACAGAATCAACAATTCAGGAAGGTGCTTTCTAAGCCATACTAAACTGAAAGGCCGCTTCAGCCTTCGCATGTGCATAGGCCAGACAAATACTACAAGAGAGCACGTTAAGAAGGCCTGGCAGATGATAACAAATTGGATTTGATCGGACTTGTCTTTCCTCTTGACATGCAATTACAGGTGGTCTATTAGAATTTGATACCTTATCGTGAAATTATGTTCCAGAATATGAAACAAAATCAATTGTCATCTTTTTAGCTTCAATAGGTCTCTTGGCTTACTTACCGTAAGGGAATGATGATGTTTTTTGGGAAGAACAGGCTATTGCCCCTTTCTAACACCCGTGATAAGAGGGGAGAAGGGGCTTGCGCGCTGTTCGTCTTTTTTTAACCCTAGTACCAGAGGAGGTCTTATGAGTGATCAGGTAAAGAATGACAAAGGAAAAGAAGAGATGGAGCAAAATGTTTCCCGACGCGGGTTTCTTAAGACCGCAGCCGTTGCAGGGGCAGCTGCCGGAGCATTGGGATTTCCCAATGTGATGAGGTTGTCGGCCCAGCCGGCCATCAAGCTTAAGATTCAGACCGCATGGGACGCGGGGACCCTGGGATACACCAAGTTCCAGGAGTTCTGCAAAGAGGTAGGTGAGATGACCGAGGGCAGGCTCACCGTCGAGGGATTCCCGGCAGGCGCCATAGTGGGAACCTTTGAGATGTTCGATGCAGTGAAGGCAGGGGTTTTTGATGCCATGCACTGTTTTGATGTTTATTGGCCGGGTAAGATTCCTGTGGCAACGTTCCTTTCTTCCTATCCCTTCGGCATGGACCGTCCCGATCAGTGGGACACATGGTACAGGGAACTTGGTGGAAGGGAATTTGCGAGGGAAGCGTACGGCGAGCATAACATGTATTACCTTGGCCCTGTTCAACATGACGACAATCTGATTCATTCCAAAGTTCCCATTAGATCCTTTGAGGACTTCAAGGGCAAGAAGATTCGCTATCCTGGAGGCATAATCGCAGATATTTACAGGGCGGCAGGGGTTGCAACCGTCCTTCTTCCCGGAGGCGAGGTGTATCCTGCACTGGAAAAGGGTGTAATTGACGCCTCTGACTTTGTGGGTGCAGCCATCAACTATAACCTGGGTTTTGGAGAGGCCGCAAAGTATATCATTATGGGGCCGCCATCTACTCCATGTCTCCACCAGCCCGTTGACCTTATGAGCGTCGACGTCAATATGAATACCTGGAAAAAGATTCCGCCCCATCTTCAGAAGATATTTGAGGCCGCAGTCAACAAGCATTCCTGGGACCATTACACGGCCATCCAAAAGGCCGACATAGAGGCATTTGAGAAATTCAAAAAGCAGGGAGTGGAGGTAATCAGGCTTAAGGAGGAGGATATTCAGAAATTCAAGAGATTTGCTCCTGAGTTGTGGGTAAAGTGGGCCAAGAAGCATCCTCTGGCAATGAAGGCATTCAAGTCACAGCTCGATTTCATGAAGTCCGTGAAGGTCGGATACATAACAGACAAAGACATGGTTGATGCCAACGGAAAGCCGCTTGAGTTTTAGCACAGGAAAGGGGAGGGAACCATCAGTTCCCTCCCCTTTTTGCCGTTTACAACAAAAGGGCTTCCTAATTAGATCGGGGAAAGAGGATGAATGTTTTAAAAAAAATAATGATCGCCATTGAAAAGACCAACATCTTTGTTGGAAAGATGATGGTTGGGGTAACCCTGCTGGCGGTTTTTGTAATCTCATTTGAAGTGGTGATGCGATATGTATTCGGCAGACCTACCAACTGGGGGCATGAGCTCATGACACTGCTTTTCGCGATCCAGTATATGTTTGTTGCGGGATACTGCCATTACCACAGGGCACATGTGCGGGTTGATGTTATTTACTCCACCCGCAAGCCAAGAACCAGGGCTTTCCTGGATATCTTCACCAGTTTGTTTTTCTTTCTTTTCAACGGGGTACTCCTTTATACCTGTTGGACCTTCTACTGGAGTTCACAGAACATGCTTGGAGGGGGTACTATCTTTGGTATAGAGGTGCCCGGAGAACTCTCCCTTACAGACTGGGCGCCGCCTCTATATCCGGTTAAGTTCATGATGCCTTTCGGTGCTCTTATGTTGCTTCTGCAGGGGGTGGTATGGTTCATCCGCGACCTCCATTTCGCAATAACAGGGAGGGAGATGAGATGAGTATTGAATGGATCACCATCCTTATGTTCGGGTCGCTTTTCTTCCTCTTGGGCCTGGGGCTTCCGGTGGCCTTTGCCTGCGGATCAGTCGGAGTTATTTTCACGGCGCTGCTGCAGGGGCCTGCTGCGGTCAACATTGTATCAACAAGAATATTCGGCCTCATGACCAATTATCTACTTGCTGCAATTCCCCTTTTTATCTTCATGGCCTGCATACTGGAGCGATCCGGCATCATTGAGGATCTCTATGAGCTGGTCTATCAATGGTTCGGTGTGCTTAAGGGGGGTGTTGCCACCGCTACTATCTTTGCATGCACAATGCTTGCGGCCATGGTAGGGGTAATAGGGGCAAGCGAGGTTACCATGGGTGTCATTGCACTTCCCCAGATGTTGAAGCGAGGTTATGACAAGTTCATCGCCTGCGGCTCAATCCTCGCGGGAGGGACGCTGGGAATCCTGATACCTCCAAGTGTCATGCTCATTGTCTACGGTCTTGTGGATAACAGCTCCATTGGAAGGCTTTATGCCGGTGCGATTATGCCGGGCCTTTTGCTGGCGGCTTTCTATATCATCTATGTCAGCATAAGATGCTACGTTAATCCGGTTCTAGGACCGCCAATTCCATCTGAGGAAAGGCTTCCCCTCTCGGCTCGGGTGAGGCTCATAGGAAGGGTTGTCGCGCCTGGTATCCTTATCTTCCTGGTGCTGGGAACCATCTTTACAGGCATAGCTGCACCCACTGAGGCGGCCGGTGTTGGAGCAGCAGGCGCAATTGTTCTAACCATGCTGCAGGGTAGGCTTAAATGGAAAGGGCTGGTGCATGCGGCGGAGAATACCCTGAAGTCGTCGGCGATGGTCATGTGGACCATCTTCGGAGCAAATATCTTTGTCGGGCTTTATGTCATGGTTGGAGGAGGTGCTTTCGTAACTGACCTGCTCCTGGGTTCGGGACTGGGCAAATGGGGCATCATTGTTATTATGCAACTTATACTGATTTTTTTGGGATGCTTCATAGACTGGGTGGGAATTATAATGCTTTGTGTGCCAATCTTTGGTCCCATAGTAAGACAGCTCGGGTTTGACCCCGTATGGTTCGGAGTATTGTTCGCAACCAATCTGCAGATATCATTTCTCTCTCCGCCCTTCGGATATGCCCTTTTTTATCTCAAGGGGGTAGCGCCTCCGGAGATAAGCACGACTGATATCTGGAAATCTTCGGCGCCTTTTATTGCCCTTCAGGTCCTGGGTGTCATATGTGTCATGATGTTTCCTCAGATAGTCCTTTTCCTTCCTGGAGTTTTTTATTGAGGCTGTGAAGAAAGGATTCCGAAGAGGTTATTTATTGGAATATAAAGGCCCGAGGACATTTCTTGTTGTTTTCTATTTATGCCTTGGGGCGTGGACGGTTGTCTCGGCTGCCCTCCTTGGCCCCAGGGCATCATCAGGTGCTTGGCCTCTGGGGCAGCTTTTGATGATTGGTTTCGTAGTGGCTTACACCTGGTATTTTTCCCTAGGGATCTCTTATAGGATGAGGATAGGAGAGGACGGGATCATAGAGATGCAAAGCTTCAGGAGGGTGATAAGGGTTTCTGCGGGTGAAATAGCCCAGGTTGAGGGCCCGAGGTTAGCATTGTTGCCGTATGGATTTTTGAGGGTTAGGCTGGAGAGAGAAAAAGCGTATATTTTCTGTAAGTTCGGAAGTGAGGAACTTGTCAAAGCTTTAAGTCGGCTCAAACATGCCAATAAGGATGTGAAAATTAAGTTCCTTCCTTCATAATCGGAATCGTTTAAAGACGGAAATGGAACCATAAGAAAAGGGTAGATAACAAGTCCAGGGAGGGTGCTTTTATGTTCGTGCTTTGGCCAAACATAGTAATATTCATATCAGCGGCTCTGGTGGCAGCAACCATAGGCTTTGTGATCTATGGGTGCCTGAAGGGGTTTGAAAAAATATTCCCCGGAGAATAAGGGAGGACTGAGCAGTTGAGAACCATCGTTATAAGCGCGGTTGATATCAGTGCCAGGGCGGTGCTCAAGGACAATGCTACCGCCGATGCTATATGGAAAGCTCTGCCGATTGAAGGAAGGGCAAATACATGGGGGGATGAAATCTACTTTTCCATACCGATAGCCCTTAAGGAGGAAGGAGATGCGAGGGATGTGCTGGAGATGGGAGAGTTGGGATACTGGCCGCCCGGCAAGGCCTTCTGTATCTTCTTCGGTCCCACTCCCGCCAGCCGGGGAAAAGAGATAAGGGCTGCAAGCAAGGTTAATGTATTTGGAAAGGTCTCAGGCGATCCGAAGGTTTTTAAAAAGGTTCCCGACGGAGCCAGGATAACGATAAAGGAGGAAAGTCATGGCATATGAAAGGGAGATAGAGATCCTCGAACGTGCTGAGAGCCAGAGAAACCCGGTAGGTCCGATCTCTGATTTGACGGAAGGGGGCCTCAGCCTTGAGGCGGCGCACACGATATGCGAAAGCATAATTGCAAGGCGGAGGGCAGGAGGCGGGGAGATAGCAGGATACAAAGTAGGCTTCACCAACATGGCTGTTAGAGATAAGCTCGGACTTCCTGATTCCACATATGGCTATATCATGGAAGACATGATACTGGAAAGCGGAAGGAACATAAGTCTCAAAGATTTTATAGCCCCCAAGATAGAATGCGAGATCTGCTTTAAGATAGGCAAGGACCTTTTCGGAAAAGGGCTTTCGGTTGAAAAAGTGCTTGATGCGACCATGGGAGTAGGAGCTGCTTTTGAGATATGTGATTCAAGGATTCTTAACTGGAAGTGCCCATACCCTGATTTTTTCGCTGACAACGGGTTTGCAGCCAGGGTTGTTCTTTCCGGCGCCTGGAGACCTTTGTCTGGCTTCGATCTGCTTGAAGAAAATGTAACCCTGTTTCAGGAGGGAAAAGAGATTTCATCAGGAAAAGGAGAGATGGCCATGGGCCATCCGGCGCGCGCCGTGGCCTGGCTAGCGGGGAAGCTTCATGAACGGGGAAGGGGAATTATGGCCGGCCAGATTGTAATGACCGGAACCCTTACGCCGATTCATCCGGTGGACAGACCCTCGGCCTTTTCAGGAAGGTTTTCAACACTGGGGGAGGTAAACGTAACTTTTGTTCAGTAAAGCAGGAATCTGTTTTCTTCACGGCCTTGACAGCAGCCCTGAAGGTACCAAGGGCAGACTGATCAGGGCCTCCTACCCTGAATCGTATATGCCGCATCTTCCGCCAAGGCTCCAGGATCGCCTTGAAATAATTGAAAAGGCCCTACGAAGTCCGGTTATCCTGGTTGGTTCATCTCTTGGTGGCCTTACGGCCCTTGCCTATGCACAAAGAAATCCCCGTATGGTAAAGGCTATGGTGCTGCTTGCACCTGCCGTAGGAATCACTGTTGAAGGCATTCTGGAGGGCCGGGATATTGAAATCGCTCGGTCGATTGTTGTTCCTCCGGGGATACCTGCGACTATTATTGCGGGAGTGCAAGACGAAGTTGTCCCCCTTTCAAGCATAAGGGCTCTTGTGGAGCGCTCGCCGGACAGGGGCCTTGTCCGATTCATAACAGCGGATGACGACCATTACCTGCATCAATCTCTTGAACTCATGATGCAGGTAATAGGGGATTATCTGAAGGCTATTCCATAGCCTCAACTACCAGCTCTGTCAGATCCTTTACAACCAGGTCTGTCTTTTGTCTTTTTGCCCTTGTGGCAATGGTCCGCAGACACTGCTGGCAACTTGAAACCACCATGTCTGCGCCGGTCTGTGCTATCTGTTCAAGTTTCATCGAAGCCACCTTGGCTGAAAGCTCCGGGTTGACCATCTCCACATTGCCTCCGCCTCCGCAGCAGGTGGAAAGCTGACGGTTGCTTGCAAGTTCCACCAGAGTAAGCCCTGGTATTGCCTTAAGGACCTGTCTTGGCTCTTCAAATACACCGCTGTTTCTTCCTAGATCGCATGGATCATGATAGGTTGCCCTGACCTTTTTTTCCTTAAGTTTTACTCTGCCTTCCTTGATAAGTTCATTAAGCATCTGGCTTGCATGGAAGAGTTTTACATCAGGCTGGTAAAGGTGTTTCCAGGTGTGATAGCAGGATGGGCATGTAAAAACTATTGATTTGGCTCCTACGCTCTTTACCTTTTCCAGGTTGTGTTCCATGAGGGTTTTGATCCTCTCAGACATGCCGGCCCCAATAAGGGGAAATCCACAGCACCATTCCTCACCTCCGAGCACGGTGAAATCCACACCGGCCCTGAACATGATCTTGCTCATGTTAACGGGTATTTTCTGCGCCATGGGAAAAAACGATGCCACGCATCCTACAAAGAAGATGACATCAGCTCTGTCTTTGTTCAGAGCACCCTGCGGGATCTCTTTTGCCATCTCCTGCCATTCCGCCCGTTCTTCATTTTCGTCGTTGGAGATATTGTGCTGCTCTTCCAGGAACCTGGCGACTCTATCTGCTATCCTGGGATAGAGTCCTTCGTTTACGAGACATTCCCTGTCGCGGAAGACCAGATCTTTTGTCTTGACCTTGGGAAAACAGGCCGCTGTGCATGCGCCGCATCCAAGGCAACTGAATATTGCCTTTTCTATTTCAGGGCTCCACTCGAGTCTTCCTTCGATGACAGCCCTTGTGATGGCGTTTCTTCCTCTGGGTGCTGAAGACTCCTTTCCATCCACCAGGTAAACAGGGCAGTTGGGAAGGCAGAAGCCACACTTGTTGCATTTGGCTACTTCATCATAGGAAAGCTTTTTAAGCTGGGTTATGTTCATTTTATTACCCTCGTTACAACTTATTATGGTGATTAGTTGGTTGGGAAGAAACGTCCGGGATTCATTATTCCGGAAGGATCAATGGCGTTTCTCAGCCGTTCCATAAGGATACCTGCACCCCCAATATTGCCCCAAACAATCATCCGTTTTTTGAGGTCGGGAGGTGCACATTCCACCACGAGATTTCCTCCTTTTTCCCTGCATTTATCGCGAAGCCCCGAAACGAGTCCGACGGTTGAATCCCTTTCCCTCCGGTCCTCTGGAAGCAGGTTTATTAAGCTGACGCCGCTGCCGGCGTGACAGAGAATGGTGTGTTTCAAACCTTCTCCTGCAATGAGATTTTGACAATAGGCATATATCTCCTTCCACTCGGAAAGAGGATAGGTAAGCTTCAAGGCCACCAGGTCCTTGTTCTTGTCACTGTTGAATGTCTGGATGTTTCCCACGGCAAGCCAAAGTGGATTGTGTTTGTCCTCCTTCAGCCCGATGCCGGTATTAGCCCCCAGGCGATCTCCGGCGGCAAGCATCTCCTTTTTCATCCTTTCGACCGCCTCTTCAAATCCTTCCAAGGCCACCATTACAAGACAGGAACCTGTTTTTGCATAAATACCGGCTCGATTGCCCACCGCTTCAAATGCTCTGGAATTCATTATCTCAAGGGCTGCGGGCAGGAGTTTGGTCCTGAGCATGGCTTCTGCGAAGGAGCCGGCCTCGGAAATGGAAGGAAACTCAAAGACAAGTGTCTCCATTCGTTCTGGAAGAGGAAGAAGCCTCAGGGTCATCTCGCAAAGAATACCAAGGGTTCCATATGAGCCTATCATGAGTTTGGATACGTCATAACCCGAAACGTTTTTTACGGTCTTTCCTCCTGCTCCGACAATCTCTCCCTCGGGGGTCACAAAACGAACACCCAGCAGCAGGTCCCTCGGGAGGCCGTAAAGAAGCCTCCTCGGACCGCTCGAATTGGTCGCTATGATTCCTCCTATGGTGGCCCTGTCGCTGAACGGCGGATCAAGAGGAAGAAAACACCCGCTGTGCGCCCTATCCGAGCAGATAAGTTCATCCGACTCTTTTCCAAGCTCTTCCAGAGGCAGATAGCATCTGTCTTCCTGGGTTGCAAGCCTTGCCTGGATGTCCCTGAACTTTACTCCCGCCTCAACAGTTATCGTAAGATTCGCAACATCCACATCCAGCATGTGGTTCATTTTCTCGGTTGAGACGACAATGTCCGCCCCTGAGGGGGTTGCTCCCATGCACTTTTTGGTCCCGCTTCCCCATGGTATCATGGAGACTCCGGCCTTAGCCGCAAGAGAAACAATCTCCTTAACCTGCCTTATGTCCTTAGGGAATACCACTGCCCTGGGCGAAAGGCCGTCAAAGGAGTAACGTGCCGTGAAAGCCTGATCCGTCTTTATTCTTTCCTGGCCTATGGCAATGGCTAAATCCTCATTTAGCTGTGTGAATTGTCCCACGTTGATGCTCCTTTTCTCATCTTTTCATTAAGGTCTATGCAGTTGCCGCCTGTCTTGCTGGAACAACCTTGCCGGGGTTCCAGATGTCAACCGGATCAAAGGCATTTTTTAGGTCGCGCATGAAATCAATATCGCTTTCAGAGAATATAAAGGACATCTCCTTGAGTTTCTCCGTTCCTATACCGTGCTCTCCGCTTATTGTTCCTCCGACGTCGGCGCAGATCTTAAGGATCTCAGTTGCGGCCTTATGGACCCTGGAAAGCTCTTCCCTGTTTCTCTCGTCAAACAGGATAAGAGGATGCAGGTTTCCATCCCCGGCATGGAATACATTGCCTATCGGAAGTTCATATTTTTTACCCACCTGAATGACCTTTCCCAGGACCTCGGGCAGTTTAGTCCTGGGTACCGTTCCGTCACATACAAGGTAGCTGGGTCTCAGACGCGCAACCGCCCCGAAGGCGCCTTTACGTCCCGCCCAGAGCTCAGCCCTCTCCGCATCGCTCTTTGCAAGCCTAACCTCCCTTACCCTGTGACGTTTGCAGATATCAAAGATTTTTTCAGCCTGACGCTCCATGCCGTCTGCCATTCCGTCCAGTTCAATTATGAGCACTGCAGCGGCATCCATTGGATATCCGGCGTGGACGGACTCTTCAACGGCCTTGATTACCAGATTATCCATCATTTCAAGGGTGGCCGGGACAATCCCTTCGGCTATTATTGCTGATACCGTGTTCCCTGCATCCTCAATGGAATCGTATATTGCCAGCATTGTCTTTACGGCCTCAGGAGCAGGAATGATTCTGAGCATTATCTTAGTTGCCATGCCCAGGGTTCCTTCACTACCAACCAGAAGGCCTGTGATATCGTAACCCGCATGATCAGGACATTTGCCGCCTATCCATACGACTGTGCCATCGTAGATGACTACCTCTGCGCCAAGCACATGGTTGGTAGTGACTCCATACTTGAGACAGTGGGGACCTCCTGAATTTTCACCAAAGTTTCCCCCAAGGGTTGAAACCTTCTGGCTTGCCGGATCAGGCGCATATTGAAGCCCTTTTTTGAGAAGCAGGTTCTGCAGATCCAGGGTAAGAACACCTGGCTCCACGGTTACGGTCCTGTTCGGGATATCTATCTCCAGCACCCTGTTCATGCGGGACAAATGTACCACTATTCCGCCTCTTACAGGCACTGTTCCACCGCTCAGGTTTGTTCCTGAGCCTCTTGCTATCACCGGAATTTTTTCCCTGTAGGCAAGACCGACTATCCTTGAAACCTCCTCTGTCGAGCCGGGAAGAACCACTGCGTCAGGCCTTCCCTTTTCAAGAGACGCATCGTAACCGTAAAGTGTCAGATCCATCTCTGAGGCAAGAACATTTTCTTCTCCCAGTATTTCTTTAAGGGACGCTATGAGTTCGGTCCTTTCCATGCGTTTCCTCCTTAAGCGGTATCCGGGACCGGAAGATTCCGATACCGGCATTATTGATTTTCCTGTCTTATGGGCGTTCTTTCCTGTTTTCTGAAAGGCACCCTAAAATCCGACGATTGTCGGGGGTTGATCTCGTTAGGTCCTTGATTCATATATAGGAATCACGTATGGACCTTCCGGAACGACGGCTATTTCTTTTTCGCCATGTTTTTTTACGCTTGCCGCAACTGCCTCTTCAAGGGATAAGACTCTGTTTACGAACAAATCGTTGAAATCCTCTTCCCTTAGCCCTGTTGTGAAGAGATGCACTGTGCCCATCCTGGTTGCCTTAAGGAGCATTTCGGTCTGCCATTCGTCGATAAGGGCTCTGTCACGGCTGTCAAGGATGGACATGAATTTCTCGGGACCTACTCGACAGAGCAATCTTTGGGCCTCGATAAACTCGCTGCTCCCCATGCCCTCTGAACATCGGCTGGCTATGATTATGTCCCCTCCTGGCTTCAAGATGTCAATGACCCCCACCATCCCTTTTACGGTCTGATAGTAGGTTTTGTCCAAAGGATAGCCGGCGCTGGTGGTAACGATGGTGGAGAAACGGCGGGGCACAGAAACTTCAGCATGCCTCCTCATAAAGGAG
>QZIK01000002.1 GCA_003599015.1 Desulfobacteraceae bacterium
CAGTGCTAGCAATGGAGGCCATTGAAGGCACTGATGAAACTATCCGGCGCGGAGGTCTCCTGGCAAGAGAGAAGGCTGTGGTTGTGAAGGTATGTAAACCTAAGCAGGATAAGCGTTTTGATCTTCCCACTGTTGGAACCGACACTGTAAGGGTAATGGCAGAGGTTAAAGCGTCAGTGCTGGCTATAGAGGCGGGAAAAACTCTTGTATTTGATATGACCGAGATGGTTAAGGAGGCTGACCGTCTTGGAATGGTAGTGACCGCCCTTGATGAGGATCAGATTCGAGGCGCTAAATCATTATAAATGGGGCTGCTGCTGGCCTCTTTTGGAGTCTGGCGTGAAACAGAAGAAAGTGAAAATCGGCGTGATTGGTGTGGGCCATCTTGGAACCTACCATGTTCAAAAATATAAGAATATTGAAAATGTCGAGCTGGTTGGAGTTGTAGATACAAACCAGTCTCGGGCAAGGGAGATTGCTGAGAAGTTCGGAACAAGTTGTTTCGAAACTCACAATGATATGTTGGAGAAGGTTGACGGAGTTAGTCTGGCCGTTCCTACCGAAGAGCATTACAGTGTGGCAAAGGACATACTCTGCAGGGGTGTTCATCTGCTGGTCGAAAAGCCAATTACTTATGATCTCAGTCATGCTGACTCCTTGATACATCTGGCCAAGACAAACAGGCTTGTGCTTCAGGTCGGACTTGTGGAAAGATTCAACCCTGCTGTTGTAAAGATGCAGGAGCTCCTTACAAAACCTATTCTAGTTGAATCCCACAGGATGAACGAGTTCACTGTAAGGGGCATTGATGTGGATGTTGTTCTGGATCTCATGATTCACGATCTCGATATCATTCTTCATATCATAAAGTCGGAGCTGAGATATGTCCATGCTGTGGGGATGTCGGTCCTTACTGAAAAAACTGATGTTGCCAATGCGCGCCTTATATTTGATGACGGCACTGTGGCAAATCTGACTGCTAGCAGGGTCTCCAATAAGACCTTGAGAAAAATAAGGGTCTTCCAGCCTGATGCCTATCTTTCCGTTAACTGTGCGAAAAGAAAGATCGGGATTATAAGACTGGATGGACAACTTAAGGATTCAAACGGCTATCCACAGGTTTGTACAAATGAAATATTATTCCCTGACAGCGATCCTCTTGCCGACGAGATAGGTTCTTTTGTAAATGCTGTTGCCTGCGGCGGACAGCCTGTGGTTACAGGCGATGACGGAAGGCGTGCGCTTGATGTAGCACTTCAAATCATAGGTCAGATAGAGAGGAACTCCAAGAATTAGAAATCCATCTTATGATTCTCTTCGATCAGCAACGGCTCTGATCGTGGCGGGGGAGGCATCAGGGGACCTGCACGGTGCCCGTCTTGCTGCAGAGATGAAAATACTCTGGCCCGGGGTTACCATAAGAGGAATGGGCGGACACCGAATGGCGTCAGAGGGTGTAGAAATACTGGTTTCTTGCTCTGATGTGGCCGTCGTGGGTCTGACGGAGGTCTTCATGAAGCTGCCTGCCCTCCGCAGAGCCCTGGCTATACTTAAGTCAGAGCTGGAACTAAACAGACCTGATCTTCTAGTGTTGATAGATTATCCTGACTTCAATCTTCACCTGGCAGGTTTTGCCGGGCGCCTTGGTATCCCTGTGCTCTACTATATAGGCCCCCAGGTCTGGGCTTGGCGAAGGGGGCGGATCCGAAAGATAGCCCGCCGTGTTACAAGGATGGCGGTCATTCTCCCTTTTGAGGAGGATTACTATAAGAGACGTGGAGTCAATGCCCGTTACGTAGGACATCCTCTTATGGATGCCTCCTCTTTCCCTGCATTGGAAGCCCGTGAGGATTTAAGATTAGAGGAGCCGCTAGTAGGCCTCATTCCTGGAAGTCGCAGAGAGGAAGTGATAAGGCTTCTTCCCTCAATGGTAAAGGCAGGCGAATTGATGAAGCGTCGTTTCCCTGATATCTCATTTGTGCTTCCATTGGCAGAATCCATCCCCATAGAACTAGTTAAAACCTATTTAAGTAAAAGCAATATTCATGTGGATGTGCTAAGATCAGGGATATATGAAGCTTTAAGGAGGTGCCACGTGGCAATGGTTGCATCGGGGACAGCTACGCTGGAGACAGCAATAATGGGAGTGCCCATGGTTATAGCCTACAGAGTTTCATCCTTATCCTATCTGGTCGGGCGATTGGTAATCAAGGTTCCATTCATAGGACTTGTTAACCTTGTTGCAGGAGAAAAGGCCGTGCCTGAGTTGATACAGCATGAGGTTTCCCCAGGTAATCTGGCCATGGAGGCTGCAAGGCTTCTGGAGGATGATTCCCTGAGACGCAGGACCATCGAGAAATTAGCAGTGGTTAAAAAAAGTCTCGGAGGCAGCGGTGCATCGCGTAGGGCTGCCGAGATTGCGATCCATATGCTGGGGTCAAGACCTGGATCTTTGGACTTCAGACCTTTGTAATTGTGGAAGGATACATTTAAAGGGTAAGCCAATGTCCAGAACGATTCTGATTGTAGATGACGAGGAGGACATCATTGAATCCCTTAAAGGGATTTTCGGTGACGAAGGCTATGATGTGGTAGCTGCTGGAAGCGGGGTTGAGGCCCTTGGAAAGATAGAGATTTCAATGCCTGACCTTGTTCTTTTGGATATATGGATGCCCGAGATGGATGGCATAGAGACCCTTACCAGGATAAAGGAGGCATACCCTTATCTGCAGGTGATAATGATGTCAGGGCATGGAACCATAGAGACAGCGGTCAAGGCTACCAAACAGGGGGCCTATGATTTTGTGGAAAAACCCCTTTCCCTTGATAAGCTGCTTGTTGCGGTCAACAATGCCCTTGAACATTCCAGACTTGAACAGGAGATAGGACTTCTCAGAAAACGTGATGAAAGCAAATACCACATAACGGGAAACAGCGAGGCTATTGTCCAATTAAAGGAGCAGATCAGGATTGTAGCGCCCACCAATGCATGGGTTCTTATAATGGGGGAAAACGGAACGGGCAAGGAATTGGTTGCACACACTATTCACCGCTTCAGCAGGCGGAGCAGGAAGCCTCTTGTGGAGGTCAACTGCGCTGCTATTCCGGACGATCTTATCGAAAGCGAACTGTTCGGTCATGAAAAAGGAGCATTTACAGGTGCAACCACAATGAAAAAAGGCAAGTTTGATCTTGCACACGAAGGGACAATATTTCTGGATGAGATCGGAGATATGAGTCTGAAGGCACAGTCAAAGACCCTGAGGATTCTTCAAGAGCAAAAGTTCGAGCGGGTCGGCGGCACCAAAACCATAAAGGTGGATGTAAGGGTCCTTGCTGCAACCAACAAGAACCTCGAAGACGAACGGGCGAGAGGGGCGTTTCGTGAGGATCTGTACTTCAGGCTGAATGTGATCCCCATGCGTGTCCCGCCGCTTAGGGAGAGGATAGCCGATGTCCCTGAACTGATTGATGAATTTGTAGCAGAGCTGGCGATGGAGGCGAATGTTCAGCCTAAAGAGTTCAGTGAAGAAGCACTGAGGATACTGAAGGGTTATGAGTGGCCCGGAAATGTGCGGGAATTGCGCAACCTGGTGGAACGTCTAATGATCATGAGCGCCGGCCCGGTCGTGAGGCCCGAGGATCTGCCTCAGCCTTACAACAGGGAAGCCGAGTCCAGATCTGGTCTTATTGAAGCGGCGGCGGCCGGATCGCTTAAGGAGGCAAGAGCCTCTTTTGAAAGGGCATATATTGAACAAAAACTCAGGGAATTCAAAGGCAATATCTCGCATACAGCAGATGCCATAGGTATTGAAAGGAGCAACCTTCACAGAAAGATAAAGGCATATGGTCTTGAAGGAGTCAAGTATTAGGCAGCTCACCTGAGAGTTCCCTGATCCTTTTCCAGAGTTCATCTCTTCCCTGGCGTGTCTTTGATGAGAATATTACGGGATCTTTAAACTCACCCAGAGCGGACATCTGTCTGATAATTTCGGCCTGCCTTATTGCAGCTTGGCCGCGGGAGAGTTTGTCTGCCTTGGTAAGTACCACAATTTCAGGTACCTTATAGTGCCGGAGCCATTTAATAAGATCCATGTCCGGCTTTGTGACATCCCTCCTGATATCCAGTATCACTACTACAGCCTTGAGATTTGCCCTTCGGCTAAGGTAACGTTCTACCATTACCCGCCAGGATTTCTTCATCTGAAGTGGTACTCTTGCAAAGCCGTACCCAGGTAAATCAACCAAAACCATATAGGCTGAAATAGCAAAAAAGTTAATTAATCTTGTTCTGCCGGGTTGAGAGCTTGTTTTTGCCAGGTTTTTGCGATTTAAAAGAGTATTTATCAGGGAAGACTTTCCCACATTGCTGCGGCCTGCAAAGGCGATCTCTGGAGAGAGAGAGGCGGGATATTGGTTTTCGTCTACAGCGCTCCCCAGAAACCTTGCATCCATTTAACGTTTCCTCAAGAATGTCGCAAGTCTGTTGATGCCCTCCTCGATCCTTTCAAGTGAGTTGGCATAGGAAAAGCGCAGATATCCTTCTGCATTCCTGCCAAAATCTATTCCAGGCGCCACTCCCACATGGGCTTTCTCCAGTATTTCAAAGGCAAGACCATAGGAGTCATTTGAAAGATGCCTGGCGTTTACAAGAATATAAAAGGCTCCCGATGGCTCAAAGTGCATAGAAAAACCAAGATTTTTAAGTCCTTGGACAAGGATCTTTCTTCTCTGGTCATATGTTTGGCGCATGCTTTCAGCGTCTTTCCCAGCCTTTGTGAGGGCTGCAACCCCTGCCCACTGGGATACGCTTCCTGCGGATATGAAAAAGTTCTGCTGTACCTTCTGGAGAGGTCGGATGAATTCTTTCGGCGCCACTATATATCCCAGCCTCCATCCGGTCATGGCAAAACGTTTTGAAAAACCGTTAAGAACAAATGCCCTGTCTGTAAACTCCAGTATTGAATGTTCCTTGTCGCCATATACAAGGCCATGATAGATCTCATCAGAGATTATCGGTAATCCCAGCTCGACTATTGCCTCCATTCTCCTGCCGGAGAGAAGGGTTCCTGTGGGATTGGAAGGGGAATTAATCAAAATCGCCTTGGTCTTTTTATTTATCTTATCTTTAATTCCCTCGACATTAAGTTGATAGCCGTCCTCCTCATGGGCATCCACAAAAACCGGCTTGGCCCCCAGAAACCTTGCAAAATTGGGATAACAGGGATAGTGAGGGTCGGACATGATTATTTCGTCTTCAGCCTCAAGAAGGGCTGAAAAGAGCATGAAAAGGGCCGGCGAAGTGCCTGAGGTTACAATCACCCGATCGGGCTGTACTTCAACCTTATAATGCTCTGCATAGTGAGAGCATATAGCCTCTCTTAGCTCAAGGATGCCAAGGCTGTGCGTGTAGTGGGTGTGTCCCAGTCTTATCGCCTCATGGGCAGCCTCGCATATGCAATCCGGGGTCGGAAAATCCGGTTCTCCTATCTCGAGATGAACTATGTCAACCCCATTTTGCTCCAGGGTGTGTGCCTTTTCAAGCACGTCCATTACAATGAAAGGGGGAATATCCTGGGTCTTTGTCGTGGTCTTCATCATCTTCATATCACCTTGTTCAGGGAGTATTCAATGATCCCCTGAGCACCTGCCTGAATAAGTCTTGGGATAAGATCCCTGACAAGTTTTTTTTCCACAACTACTTCGAGTGAAACCCAGTTAGCGTTATACAATCCTGCAACAGTAGGCGCATTGAGGCTCGGCAAAAGTCCGATAACCTCCTCTATCTTCTTGTGGGGAAGATTCATTTTAAGGCCTACCATATTTTCCGCCCTCAGAGCACCTTTGAGAAGAAGGATGATCTGGTCAATCTTTTCTCTTTTCCATGGGTCTTTGTATGCCTCCCTGTTGGCGATCAACTGGGTATTGGTCTGCATCATATCGCATAGGATTCGCAGACCATGCGCTTTTATTGTGCTCCCGGTTTCTGTTACCTCAACTATGGCATCGGCCAGCCCTGCAACAACCTTGGCCTCTGTGGCACCACATGAAAATTCTACCTTAAGGTCAATGTTTCGCTCTCTGAAGTATTTTTTTGTAAAGTTTACCAGTTCGGTTGCAATCTTTTTTCCCTTAAGATCTTCAAGTGATTTTACAGGCGAATCTGCTGCCACTGCCAATACCCAACGGGCTGGATTTTGACTTACCTTCGAATAAATAAGATCATCAATTACCAGCACATCAGATTCGTTTTCCTCTATCCAGTCCTTGCCTGTAAGGCCGGCGTCTATTGTGCCGCTTTCCACATACCTTGACATCTCCTGTGCCCGGCAAATACTGCACTCAATGGAGTCGTCGTTGATGTCCGGAAAATAACTCCGGTCATTGACGGTAATCTTCCATCCTGATTTTTCGAAAAGATGGATGGTTGCGTTCTGAAGGCTTCCCTTGGGGATTCCGAATCTGAGTTTTTTCATTTCTTATAAACCTCTTTTGGATCAAAAACCGGTTTTCCAATTATGGAGATTTCTCCGTTCTGCAAGAGCTTCCTGTGGAAGCAACTCCTATGGCCTGTATGGCATGCGGCTCCACCCACCTGAGTCACCTTGAAGAGAATAGTGTCGTTATCACAGTCTACCCATATTTCTCTTATCTTCTGGACATTTCCCGAAGTCCCGCCCTTGTGCCATATCTCCTTTCGAGAACGGCTCCAGTAGTGTGCTTCGCCTGTCTCAATGGTCTTTTTCCAGGATGCCTCATTTATATAGGCCAGCATGAGAACCTCCCCAGAGATACATTCCTGTACTATTGCGGGCAGGAGACCATTGCCCTTTGAAAAATCAAGCTCGATCATGAGCCATAAATTCCTCCCTTTTGAATTTCTGCCTCATCCTATCCATACAGAGTGCGAGGTGCAAGTCAAAATAGGCCTTTTCAGGTGTTGTTCGTCCATTGGCCTCTAAGTTGTCCGCACGCTGCACCTATGTCCTGCCCCTTGCTTTTTCTGATAATTGCTGTGAAATGCTTATCCACAAGGATTTTCTGGAATTGGAGTATTCGCTCCATGGGCGGTGCCGACATATCCAGGCCATGATGCGGATTTAAAGGTATCAGGTTGATCTTGGCCCGGAGGCGGGAAAGGAGTTTCGACAATTTCAACGCATCCTCATCGGAATCATTGATCCCAGAAATCAGGATATATTCAAATGTAAGCATCCTTCTGTTGGGAAGGGGAAAGGCCCTGCATGCGTCAAGCAGCTCTTTCAATGGGTATCTTCGATTGACCGGCATTAGGAAATTGCGGGTTTCATCGTCAGAGGCATTGAGTGAAACTGCAAGATTAACGCATGCCTCTTCTCCCAGACGTTTCATCTGTGGTACCAGTCCGCTTGTGGAAAGAGTTACGCGGCGATTGGAAAAATTTAGAGCATCCGAACCGGTTATATTTCTTAGCGCCCTGACGACCTCCTCGTAATTTGCAAGGGGTTCTCCCATACCCATGAGTACTACGTTGGTAAGATGCTCAGGACTCCCTGTCATGCCCTTAAGGAAACGTCTTACCTGAACAACCTGGTCAACGATCTCTCCAGCTTTGAGATTTCTTGTAAGCCCCTGTTTGGCGGTCAGGCAAAACCTGCATCCCATGGAGCATCCTGCCTGGGATGATATACAGACAGTGAAATGATCCCTCTCAGGTATGAGGACCGATTCAATGAGAGCTCCGTCTTCGAGCTGAAAGAGAAATTTCCTGGTTCCGTCTCTTGAGATTTTGATTTGAGTGATCAAACAGGAAGTTATGCAAGCTGAATCGCTTAGAAAGCTCCTTACTGACTTCGACAAAGAGGTCATTTCATTAAAAGATACGGCCAATTCCTTGAACAGCCAGTGACGCACCTGGCGGCCCCGGTAGGGATCAAGACCCAGGTCTTTTGCCCATTGCTCGGTTTCGCCCATGTCCATTGCTTTAAGGTCGTTTAGAGCCACCGCATGCTCCCGGTTCAAGGGCAGAAGGTGTTTTGCACATTGTGCGCAGCTTGGCAAGCTCCCAGACATAATCATAAAGGTGAAGTCCCTTGCTTGCTGCAATTATCTCTCCGTCCTCCACCTCTATGCTGGAGGCCATGAACTCCTTTAAGAGCTGCAGTGCGCCGAGATTTGCAGGAAAACCATTCCAGAGATCCCATGATCTGAAATAGACTATAAAATGTAGCTTTCCGTCCCTTATTCGCGTGTCTATCCCCCTCAGGCAAGGCGGGTCCCTGAGGTATATGCTCTGTGGATCTCCCACGGTCATATATGCCTGGTTGGTTCCGAAACCGTGCTCTCTGTAAATCTTTATGACTTCGGAGATTTGAGGCTCCAGGTATGAACCGTAAGTGTAGTCTTCTCCAGGCTGTTTTTTTGAGGTCATAAGATATGGAAGATAATCTTCCAGATAGCCTTCGGCAACCGGGTTCGGTATTCCAAGGGAAGGTGGAATGTCTGGAAGAAGGGGGCGGACTCCCGGATACTTTATGTGTATGGTTACATAATCAAATTCGAGCCGTCTTTGTCCCTGGTAACTTCCCCTGTCTATGACATAGCTGGACCCACTCTCAAGAATCCTGTAAACACACTGGAACCATGCATCCGGCAGATCCCTTGCTTCTATGAACTCAGGTCTCATCTGATCCTCACCTTTCTTGAATCCGATAGGTAATTCGCACCATATAATCGACGTTATGTTCTTGTCCTTTCTCTGCAACCCATATGCGCCAGGCCTGGAATATATTTGAATGCAGAAAAAAACGCTCGGCAAACTGCGATTGTTTGTTTAACGGGCCTTGTCCGCCACTATGATAACTAAGGCAACATATGCAGGCCGTTAACAGTATATTAACTGATAGAACTGGCCGCAAGAACTCTCTATGTAATATCTTGACAGTTTATGTTTTTTTCTGAACATATCCTTGCTTCAACCATGGGGACCGGGGCTGAAATTTATATGAAAAGGAGAGAAAGAGGCGATGTCCGAAGCGAGTCATTGGATGATCAGAAGGATATCCGTAATTGGTGCAGGCGCCATGGGCGCATATTACGCAAGCAAGTTATTTGACATGGATCCTCGATCAGTATTCCTGACTGCAAGGGGAGATAGGTTTGGAAGACTTAGGGATAAGGGTATTATTGTTAACGGCAGGAAATACCAAATCAAGGTGAACGATCCGACAGTAGAAACTGCTCCTTTTGATATGATCCTTTGTGCAGTAAAGAGCTACCACCTGGATGAAGCCATAGAGGATATGAGGAACCTTGTCGGACAAGATACCATAATAATTTCGGTTATGAACGGGATTGACAGTGAGAGACAGATCGGCAGCGTTTTCGGCATGGAAAAGATCCTTTATTCGGTTGCAGTGGGAATTGATGCAGTGCGAGAAGGAAATGCCGTAAGATATACCCGCGAAGGGAAGCTGCTTTTTGGTGAGGCGGATAACTCTAATCTTACCGAGAAAGTCAAAAGGGTAAAGAATCTCCTTGTCCGTGCCCGAATACCACATGAAATCCCTGTTGATATGATCAGAGCGCTATGGTGGAAGTTCATGGTTAATATCGGTATTAATCAGGTTTCGGCGGTACTGGGCGCCTCCTATGGTATTTTCCAGCGCTCTTCCGATGCCAGACAATTGACCGCAATGGCTATGGAAGAGGTTATCGAGATAGCCCAAAAAGAGGGTGTCAACCTCAGCCGGGAAGATATTGCCCAGTGGAATAGGATCTTGATGGAACTTGCCCCTGAAGGCAAGACCTCAATGCTTCAGGACATAGAGGCTAAGCGCAAGACAGAGGTGGACATGTTCGCGGCAAGAGTAATAGAACTTGGTAAAAAATACGGCATTTCAACGAAGGTCAACCAGGTACTCCTGGGATGCATAAGGGTGCTGGAGGGACATTTCTAGAAAGAGGTTATCGCCAAGTGTGTCCTTTTTAGTCTATCGGAATAAATTTCAAACAAAAAAACGGATATCAATTAAATGAAAGGTTCGGAAAGGGTTAATCTCGATCGTGCTGCCAGTATAAGGCTGATGTTTGGAAAGATATCGCACAGATATAACCTGATGAATATGGTTATTACACTTGGCCTGGAAAAAAAATGGAAAAGATATGTTGCTGATATAGCAACTTCTTCAAGAAAAGGGCTGCTTTTGGATGTCGGTTCAGGTACGGGTGGAATAAGCATGGAAGCAATCCGAATGTCTCGTTTTTTTTCGGTGATTTCCCTTGATTTCAGCTTGCCGATGATGAAGATGGGAAGACTGAGACAGAGAGAGGCAGGGGTAAACCTGTGCTCTGGGGATGCCCTTATGCTCCCATTTGCCGACAAGACCTTTGACGCTGTAACCTCAGGCTATCTCATAAGAAACGTTTCAAACCCTCTTGCGGCTTTCAGGGAGCAGTACAGGGTTCTTAAACCTGGAGGTAAAGCAGTTTGCCTGGAAACCTCCCCTCCAGGCTTTACAAGGCTTTCGCCCATTATCAGGTGGTATCTGAGATCTGTTATACCTTTGCTTGGAAGAGCTGTTGGCCGCGACAGGGACGCCTATGGTTATCTTGCAGCAACTACAGAGTCCTTTATGAGGCCTGATGCCCTTGCTTCGCTTATGGCGGAGGCTGGTTTTGAGAAGATATGGTACAAGGGTATGATGCTTGACACCCAGATGATCCACGTGGGAATACGCCCCGATTGCAATAAATTAGACGTCTGATCGCACCTGATTTTCTATCTTTTTCCAAAGACCTCCTTTAGGATATCCGTCACCCTGGCGGAGGGGTCATTTCTGATTTTTTTCTCTTCCCTGGCTAACATGGTGAAAAGCCCCTCCAGGGAGCCTTTGGTCACATAATCATCCAGGTTGAAGGAAAAGGAGCCAGCGAACGGAATTTTTTTTACTGCCTCCACCAATTCCAGGTATCTTTTGGTCACTCCTACACCATGCATGGATTGATTTACGACGGGCTTGAATTGCTCAAAAAGCGGATTAAAGGTCTTTTCCTTGAAGTAGGTGGTGGCGGCATAATCATCACCCTTGAGAATCCCTTCGGCATCAGATATGGACATATCCTTCAGCGACTCCCAGAATACATCTCTGGCAATTGGCGCCGCCCTTTCTGCTGCCCTGTTCATGCTTTCTTCAAACGCCTCAAGTTGAGGGCCGTAACCCGCTGCCCTTAAAAATGCCTCGGTTTTTTTTACGGAAGGTGGAAGGAGGATTTTTATCGCCTCGTTTTTCAAATATCCATCCTGTTTGGAAACCATAGCAACGGCATTTTCAGTACCTGTCCGTAATGCTTCTTTAAGTGCCTCAATTATCTTTTCTGTTGACAGTTTGCTTTCAGTATTGAAATTGCCCTTGAATTCCCTGAACATTTCTTTTAACTGCGCATCGGAGCTTGAAGGTGCACCTCCCAAAAACACAAACAAGAAAAAAATCGCCATTCCTGCACTCGATCTTAGTGATTCCTTCAAAGTTATTACTCCTTTCTTGCTAACCCCAAGATTGAAATTATTTTATAAAACATGCGATAAAAAGCCCCTAATTTCCTGGAAAAGATCAGGTAAAGCCCCAGCGTTCGGAGGAAAACGAATGTACATTAATGAGAAGGATATTGAAGAATATTTCATTAGGCAAGAACCCTTTTACCTTCCCACCGGCAACGAGGTGCTGGTGTTCACCCGTGCCTGGGAAAACAGAATGCCTGTCTTGCTTAAGGGGCCTACCGGATGCGGAAAGACCCGTTTTGTTGAATACATGGCGTGGAAGCTCAACAGGCCCCTGGTAACAGTAGCGTGCCACGACGATCTGACGGCCGCTGATCTGGTGGGAAGATACCATATCAAGGGCGGGGACACTGTTTGGGTGGATGGGCCTCTTACAAGGGCCGTTAGAAGCGGCGCACTTTGCTATTTGGATGAGATTGTTGAAGCAAGGAAGGATACCACCGTAATTATCCATCCTCTCTCAGACAACAGGCGGGTACTTCCTGTGGAGAAACTGGGAAAGATCATAGAAGCGCAACCGGAGTTCATGCTGATCATCTCATACAACCCCGGCTACCAGAGCATAGTGAAGGATCTTAAACCCAGCACGCGACAGCGCTTTGTCTCTTTGGAGTTTTCATATCCCGGGGAAGACTCTGAGATAGAAATTGTAGCGAAGGAATCGGGGGTTTCAAAGGAGACAGCAGCAGCGCTTGTAAAAATAGGCAGAATGACCCGTAATCTCAAGGAAAAGGGGCTCATTGAAGGAGCAAGTACACGCCTTCTAATTCATGCGGGCAAGCTTGTATGCTCAGGGGTGGAGCCTAGGGAGGCATGCAGCTACGCAATAACAGGGACTCTCAGTGACGATAGGGAGATGTTGTCGGCTATTGGGGAAATGGTTGATGCAGTCTTTTAGTTTGCTTTATAAAACGGCGAGATAGTGCATTATGGGCAGCTACGGTCAAAGAATTCTGTCTCTTTTTCCTACGCCTTTCTATACGGGAACCAGGATTTATTTTGATGGAGACATGGAAGAAGAGGGCATTGACAAGTTATTGGACGGGTTGACTTCTGAAAAGGCTGATGAAGTTATTTCGGCGGCCCGAACCCTTTCTGCGGTTAAGCCGGAGCTGGCGTTTTATCTTCTGCTTTTTTTTAGTAACAATAGGTTCCTTCTAGAGGAAGGTCGTCTTGCACAGTGGGTTAAGGTAGTCCTGGACTTATATGATGCCCAGGGGCTTTTGCCTGCCCAAGACTTTATCAAACTCGGTAAAAACCATCCTCTTTTTCCCCTTTATTTGGGCAGCGGGGTAACCTTGAGGGAGAAAAGTTCTATCCTTGAAACCTATGCTAATTCATTGGGAAAAGAGCAGCTGGTCATAAAGGAGGGGAAATCTCATTACACGGATACTACAAGCATTTTTCTTCCTTCCAGAATTTCCACGTTTGATGATAATAAAAAGGACATGCTTCTTTACAAGGCCATGGTTACCCACAAATATGGCCAGATTCATCTTGAGACATACAAACTTGATCTGGGCGGTATTCCGGATCTGACCAGGGAGCTTAAAACAAGGTATGGAGATACGGACAAAGAAAATTGCCTCTCAGATCTTAGGAGGTTTTTTAGCTTTTTCCCGGATCCGTATATTGCCTGCGACATTTTTAACCTGGCAGATACAGTTAGAATAGAGGCATGGATAAGTCACAATCTGCCCGGTCTCTACAGGGAACTGATCAGCCTTAAAAAGGAACTTATTTTCCTCAGGCCCATCCTGGATGGTTCAACAGCAATAACCAGAGTGATGGATGGGATTGTGAGGTGGTGGCTTGGAGAGGATGAGGAATTATGCCCTGTCATGATAAGGGAAATGATCCAATCCTTGTTTGAAAAAGAGCCATGTACAGCAGATTTGGCCTTTTTTACATATGATTTTTACACGCTGGTGGGGGTGCTTGAAGGACCTTACAAACCTGTTGAACAGATACCATATGCAGGAGAATTGAGGCCCGAAGAGGCAGCCAGGGAACGCCTGCGAAAAAGGGAATCAACAAGACTCGAGTTTAGAAGGCAGCTTTCAAAGTTGATCTGTGAGCTTGAAACTGAAAAGGAGATAACAGTAACTGTTCCACCATCGGAATCTTCCTCAACTTTTAGGGAGGGAAAAAGAGTTAAACAGGATTTACCTCAAGAGCTCATGGTAAACGGTAAGGCAATACCGGTTCCGGAGGTAATGGGTAAGATCATTGAGGAGATTTATGAAGACCTTGGAAGTATTCCAAGTTCTTATTTTACGATCAGTGACGAGATGTCCGGCCATCATTTTTCTCATCTCTGCGATGTGTCTCCCGGTCCGGCAAACCTTCTTTCCGAAACTGCAGAAGGAGTGCATGCCCTTGACGAGTGGGACTACCGGCGTCAGGGCTACAGGAAAAATTGGGCACTGCTTAGAGAAACCGAGGTGCCTGATGGCGCCTCTGAAAGCTATGAGGAGGTTCTGGCTGGCTATGGCACATTGCTTAGAAGAATCAAGAGACAATTTGAGGTTATACGACAGAATCAGGTGCTTCTCAAAAGACAGAAAGATGGAGACGAGATAGATCTTGACGCAACGGTTGGAGCCATAGCTGATCTAAGTGCAGGTATTAATCCTTCTGACGAGCTGTTCTTAAGGCTTAAAAGAGACAGACGAGATATAGCGGCCATATTTTTGATAGATTTGAGTGGATCAACCAATGGTTGGATAAATCGTATGGAACGTGACATGCTGCTGATCCTGTGTGAGGCACTTTCAGTACTGCAGGATTGTTTCGCCATCTACGGGTTTTCCGGCAATACCCGTCTCAGGTGTGAGCTATACAGGATCAAGGGCTTTGATGAACCATATGGCGGAAAGATTAAAGCTAGAATTATGAATCTTAAGGCCTATGAATATACCCGACTGGGTCCTCCTATTCGTTACGTTACAGAGGTTCTATCCAGAACCGAGGCACGTACAAGGCTGCTAATCACCTTGAGCGACGGCAAACCCGACGACTATGACGGTTACCGGGGAACTTACGGGATTGAAGATACCAGACAGGCCCTTATTGAGGCCAAAAGAAAAGGCATATATCCTTTTTGTATCACTATTGACAAGGCAGAGCATAGCTATATTAAGCATATGTATGGAGAGATTAACTATATATTCATAGATGAAATATCTCATTTGCCATCAAAAGTACCGGAAATTTATAGAAAACTCACCACCTAATATTTTATTTATTAATGATAGATATTTTCTTTTTAAAGACATCTTATAGATGGATACTTGTTGCTGCGAATCGGCGTATTTCAGGTGACGGCGTGTAGGCAAAGAAACGACGCAAATAGTTGGCTACGTTTTCTACGATAGTGTTTGAAGCATGAGACGTTGTCGTGTAAAATAAAAAAATAAAGCTTTTTTATCAATTATTTTTATGCTACGCAGGATAAGAGGCAAGACCGCTGGAGGTGCAATGTCATGGCGAAAATCCTTATAGTGGATGATGAACAACATATTCGATACCTTTATTCAGAGGAGTTGACCGAAGCCGGATATGAGGTCATTACTGCAGAAAACGGCTTCAAACTCCTTGAGAGAATAGAAGAGGAAAAGCCTGACCTGATAGTCCTCGATATAAAGATGGTCGGTTACAATGGGTTGGATCTCCTTCAAGAAATTAGAAACAAATTCTATGACCTTCCCGTAATCCTTTGTACTGCCTACGATACCTTCAAGGAAGACATGAAATCTATTGCAGCGGATCATTATGTAATTAAGTCATTTGATTTGACAGAACTCAAAAACAAGATATCAATGGCTCTTGAGGCAGGCAGACAAAGGGAACCTTAGATAAGCTGGGCCTTACAGTGAGCCCCCTTCTATTTCAAGGGCTTTGTTTTCCCTGAACTTTTCCCTGTATCAAAAAACATTGACACAGAAGCAAACCTATGTTAGGGTTGAAAAATGAATGACAGTTCATTCATGATTGCTATCCAATGAAGGCATGCGACTTGCTGGAGTAGCCCTGAAAGCCGGGTCGCATAGAGAAAAGCCAAGTAAGAGGAGGAGGTCGCCGTATGGAGAAAAAGATCAAAAAGGCCGGGGTGCTGGGTGCAGGAGTTATGGGAGCTACCATAGCGGCCCAGTTGGCCAATGTGGGGATCGAGACATATCTGCTCGATATCGTTCCCCCTAAGATGACCGAAGAAGAGGAAAAAAAGGGGCTTAGCAAGGAAAGCCCGGAGTTCAGAAACAGATTCGGACAAAACGGCCTGAAGGCTGCGATTCAGTCCAGGCCGGCGTCTTTCTATGTACAGGAGAATGCAAGCCTTATAACTATAGGCAATATTGAAGACAATCTTGCGTGGTTGAGTGAGGCGGACTGGATTATAGAAGTTGTGGTAGAGAGGCTTGACATAAAAAAGGCACTCTACGAAAAGGTGGAAAAGATACTCAAACCGGGTACGATCATCACTTCAAATACCTCAGGAATACCCGCAACGGCCCTGTGCGAAGGGAGAAGCGATAACTTCCGAAGGCATTTTGCCATAACACATTTTTTCAATCCTCCCAGGTATATGAAGCTGTTAGAGCTTGTCCCAGGACCGGAAACGATGCCGGAGGTTCTTGACATACTGGCTGTAACTTGTGAGCGGATTGTCGGCAAGGGTATTGTCTATGCCAAGGACACGCCCAATTTTGTTGCGAATCGAATCGGTACCTTTGGGATGCTATACGGCATAAGAGCGATGGAGGAAATGGGCCTTTCCATAGAAGCTGTTGACCAACTGACCGGACCTGTTATAGGGCATCCGAAGAGCGCCTCTTTCAGGACCGCGGACCTTGTAGGTCTTGATACCCTTCTTCATGTGGCTGACAATGTTTATCAGGGCGCTCCCGGCGATGAAAAGCGGGAAGTCTTCACTGCACCCTCCTTCATAAAGACCATGGTTGAAAGAAAGCTTCTGGGAAATAAGACAAAACAGGGTTTCTACAAAAAGACTAAAGACGATAAAGGCAAGAAAACCATTCTTACTCTTGATTACAAAAGCCTTGAATACAGACCGCAGGAAAAGGTAAAGATAGCCTCTCTTGAGGCTGCAAAAAACCTTCCGGGATTAAAAGAAAAGATAAAATCACTCTACTATGCCACAGACCTGGGCGGACAATATACCTTTCGAACCATGACCGAGACGCTTATATATTCTGCCAACAGAATACCTGAGATCGCTGAGGACATAATAAACATAGATAACGCAATGAAGTGGGGATTTGCATGGAAGCTTGGCCCATTCGAGGCATGGGATGCCGTAGGTGTCCAAAAGTCAGTGGGCAGAATGAAGGATGCTGGCTATAAGGTTCCGGCATGGGTTGATGAGATGCTTGCCTCAGGAAAGGATTCATTTTACAAAAGGGAGGCAGGCAAGACTCTGTATTACGACATCAAGGCAAAGGATTACAGGGCCGTTACTGAGAGACCTGGGGTTATTCTATTGCCTTCCCTCAAACAAAGCAACAAGACTGTCGCCGGCAACACAGGCGCCACAATGATAGATCTTGGAGATGGCGTGGCCTGCCTTGAATTCCACACAAAAATGAACTCACTCGGGGAAGATATAATAAGCATGATCCACAAGTCGGCTGAAATAGTAAGCAGGGATTTCGACGGACTTGTTATAGCCAATCATGCGGACAATTTCTCTGTGGGGGCAAATCTAGCCCTTGTTCTTTTTACGGCTCAGGAGGAGGAATGGGATGATCTGGAGTGGGCTATCAGGTCACTTCAGGATGCATTGATGAAACTCAAATATCTGGATAAACCAGTTGTGGCCGCGCCGGCAGGTATGGCTCTAGGAGGGGGATGTGAGATATGTCTCGCTGCAGATCGTGTTCGTTACGCAGCGGAGACATACATGGGGCTGGTGGAGGTAGGAGTAGGGCTTATTCCGGCAGGAGGAGGCACAAAAGAACTTTTGATTCGCAATGTCGAACATCTTTTTGAGGTTCAAAAGGGAGGGCTTTATCCGAAACAGATAGAGCTGATGCCTTTTGTGGCCAGGGCTTTTGAAACAATAGCAACTGCAAAGGTTTCAACCTCTGGTCCTGAGGCGGTGAAACTCGGCTACCTCAGGAATACTGACTCTATGACGGTTAACAGGGACTACCTCATCCAGGACGCAAAGAACACGGTACTAGCCATGAATCTGGAAGGATACAGGCCCCCTAGACCGCTCACTTCAATCAGGGTGGCAGGAGAAAATACACTGGCCATGATAAAGCTCGGGCTCTGGACCATGCGCCAGTCCGGTTACATTACCGAACATGACGTAACCGTTTCCACAAAGGTTGCTCATGTGCTCTGCGGTGGAAACGTGCAGGCCGACACGCTGGTCAGTGAGCAGTATCTTCTCGATCTGGAAAGAGAAGCCTTTTTGAGCCTGTGCGGGGATCACAGAACCCAAGCCAGGATGCAGCATATGTTGACAACGGGAAAACCGTTAAGGAATTGACAGGATAGAGGGAGGAAGACACTATGAAAGAAGCCGTAATTGTCGCTGCCTGCAGGACAGCGATAGGTAAAGCCCCTCGAGGAGTGCTGAAGGATACCCGCCCGGAGGAAATGGGATGTGCAGTGCTGGGAGATCTTCTGAAAAGGGCTGGAGACATAGATCCATCTTTAATAGATGACGTAATTATTGGGTGTACCTTTCCCGAGGGCACTCAGGGACTGAATCTGGGCCGTGTGCTGGTTATGTCCATGGGCTGGCCTGATCGGATACCCGGTATGACTGTAAACAGGTTCTGTTCCTCCGGACTTCAGGCTATAGCAATTGGAGCTGAAAAGATAATGTGCGGGTTTTCGGATGTTATAGTGGCCGGAGGCGTGGAGAGCATGAGTCAGATCCCTATGGGAGGCAGCATGATGTATCCTAACCCGGCTTTGGTGGAAAGGAGACCGGGGGCCTTTACCGGAATGGGTCTGACTGCTGAAAATGTGGCCGAACGCTATGGAGTAACCAGAGATGAGCAGGATGAGTTCGGCGCAAAGAGCCAACAAAAGGCCGAGGCTGCGATAAAGGCAGGAAAGTTTAAATCGCAGATCGTTCCTCTTAAGGTAAAGGTTCAACACAGACTTCCCAATGGGAAATTCGGTTTTAAAGAAAAGATATTTGATACAGATGAAGGGGTGCGGTTCGGCACCACCAAAGAAAATATTGCTCAGCTGAAACCTGCCTTCAAACCAACCGGATCTGTAACTGCTGGTAATTCATCCCAGACAAGCGACGGCGCAGCGGCTGTGCTTTTGATGTCAAAGGAAAAGGCGAGAGAGCTTGGACTCAAGCCTATGGCAACCTTCAGATTCCATACGGCTGAGGGATGCGAGCCTGAATATATGGGAGTCGGTCCTGCAGTGGCAATTCCAAAGGTTCTCAAACTGGCAGGAATGAGTATTGATAAGGTTGATCTCATTGAGCTTAATGAGGCCTTTGCAGCTCAGGCGATTTATTGCATAAAGGCCCTTGGCATCAACGAGGAAAAGACAAATGTCAATGGAGGAGCTATAGCACTCGGTCATCCACTGGGATGCACAGGAGCAAAGCTGACCACCCAGCTTGTATATGAGATGCAGGAACGCAAATCAAGGTGGGGACTTGTCTCCATGTGCATCGGCTTCGGGATGGGGGCTGCCGCACTCTTTGAAGTTGAGAATTACTAAGGGCCTATAAGGAAGAAGGAGGGTTTACCATGGCAGAGAGAAGGATTTTAGCCGGCGGAGAGTTTCTTATTGGTGATGTCTTGCCCCGGGATGTTTTTACCCCTGAGGATTTCACTGAAGAACATAAAATGATACTTGAGACAGCAAGGGATTTTATAGCCAAGGAAGTTCATCCGGTCATAGATCGCCTGGAAACTAAGGACCATGAACTTGTTTTAGACCTCTTGAAAAAGGCAGGCGAACTGGGTCTGCTGGGTACTGACATACCGGAGGCCTATGGCGGACTTGGCCTTGACAAGGTAAGCACCACGGTGGTGGGAGAGGCAATGGGTACGGCAGGTTCTTTTTCTGTCGTGTATGGTGCCCACACAGGTATCGGTACATTGCCGATCGTCTATTTTGGGAATGAGGAGCAGAAAAAGAAGTATCTGCCGAAACTTTCAAGTGGGGACTGGTGCGCTGCATACTGTCTCACCGAATCAGGAGCGGGCTCTGATGCCCTCAATGCGCGAACCAAGGCCGTCCTTTCACCCGACGGGAAATATTACATCCTTAACGGCGAGAAGATGTTCATAACAAACGCCGGTTGGGCCAGCAGTTTTGTGGTTTATGCAAAAGTGGACGGGCAGCATTTCACAGGTTTCATTGTGGAAAAGGACTTTCCGGGGGTCTCGACAGGCGCTGAGGAAAAAAAGATGGGAGCGCACGGCTCCTCAACCAGACCGGTAATATTTGAAGACGCAAAAGTTCCGTCCGAAAATCTCATGTTTGAAGTAGGAAAGGGTCACAAGATCGCTTTCAATATCCTGAATATCG
>QZIK01000026.1 GCA_003599015.1 Desulfobacteraceae bacterium
GCTCTTCCGATCTTCCCAGCCTGGGTCATCGCAGTGGACGGAGATGAGAACTCCGCCCTCCCTGAGCCTCCCCTCGTGCCTCCTGGCCTCGTACTCGGGGCGCCTTGCGCCCCTTGGGCTTTGAGCCCCCCGACCCTGCAGACCTCAGACTCAAGGACGGTGAGATCCTGACGGCTGGAGATCTTTCCATAAAGGTCATCCATACCCCAGGACACACACCCGGATCGGTTTGCTTCCTTTTGGACGGAAACCTTTTTACCGGAGATACCCTTTTTGTAGGGGCGGTCGGCAGAACAGATCTGCGTGGCGGATCGTTTGACACGCTTCTCAATTCCATAAAGACGAGGCTGCTTTCTCTGCCCGGAGATACGGTGATTTTGCCCGGGCACGACTATGGTGAAAGACCGACCTCTACCATGAAGAGGGAGATTGAGGAAAATCCATACATAACAGATTTCATCCTTTAGTGGATCTAAGCGATTAACGAATGAGGACAGGCAAATGGACAGAAAGGAACTCATGGCCATCTTTAACAAGAGACCCAGGATAGGGACCCTCAGCACCGCCAACCTAAAAGGAGAAGTAAATGCAGCGGTATTCGGCTCTCCCCAGATGATTGACGAGAATACAGTTGTCATGGGGATAGGCAGTAACAGATCCTTTCTCAATCTTAAGGAAAATCCCAATGCTGTCTTTCTCGTAATGGAACCTGGAAGGACGGTTATGGACTGGAAGGGAGCAAGGGTCTATCTACAAGTTTTGGATATTGAAGAAAAAGGCGGTTTTTTTGACATGATCAAAGAGACAGTCGGCAAGGCTGCAGGTCCCCAGGCCGCAGCAATGATCCATGCAGCCATTCGTTTTAAAATAAAGGAGGTAAGACCCCTGGTTGATTTAAAGGCTTAGGGATGTGGAGATAATCATCTTTCCATTTCGGGACCTATAGGCCTTCGCCAGGGCCCCGATCCTGACGGAGGTGTAAAATGAACTGGCTGGATATTGTCATAATAGCTTTGATGGTGTTCCTAATCGTCAGGGGCATATTCCGGGGATTTGTTCGGGAAATAGGGTCTCTTGCCGGAGTGGTGGCAGGTATCATTCTGGCCAATATATATCAACCTGCTCTTACTTCCATTCTCAAAGGATATCTGGGCGCATCCAGTTACATCTCCCTTGTCAGCTTCGCCTTGATATTCCTTGTGGTGCTTGTCGCCTTCAACCTGGCGGGGTACGGGCTCAAGCTGATTCTCCAGAAGGCGCTCCTGGGATGGGCGGACAGGTCACTGGGTCTGGGGCTTGCAGTGGTTAAAGGAATAGTCATCACCTACTTTGGCATTGTGCTTTTGACTTACTTCGTGTCTGAACGCAATCCGCACATCGCCAACTCCAGGCTAGTACCCCTGATAGTTTCCTCATATCAGTATATTACAAACATTGTTTCCCCTTCGTTTTACGAGACATGGAAAAAGAAACTCCTTCCGTGAACAAGCTCAGGCGAGACAGGGCCCCCGAGTCTTTATTACGCCTTATTGACCTCATGGCTAGACTCAGGGGACCGGGAGGCTGTCCCTGGGATGCAAAACAGACGGATACGACCATAAAAGGATATCTCCTGGAAGAGGCATACGAGGTACTGGAGGCAGTCGAGCGGTCTTCGCCCACTGATGTATGCCAGGAGCTGGGGGATCTATTGTTTCAGATAATCTTTCTCGCCCGTCTGGCTGAAGAAAGAGATGAATTCGATCTGGTTGAAGTAATGGATCGTATAGCGGAAAAAATGATCCGGAGACACCCCCATGTCTTTGGAGAGGCACATGTGGAAGGAGCGGAAGAGGTAGCCTCCAACTGGGCTAAGATTAAGAAGGCGGAACACGGTGACAAGGGGGATACGGCAGGAGAGCTTCGCAGCATTCCAGGCAATCTTCCCTCCCTTTTGCGCTCTCACAGGATCAGCGAAAGGGCCTCCAAAGCCGGAATACCTGTACCTGAAGGCGTTGAAGGCTTAAAGGAGATGGAAGACGCCCTGGAACGTATAAAGACAAACTTTCGTTCATCGAGCGAGGAAGCATCGGAAAAGGCGCTGGGAGATCTTTTATTCGGTGCCGCCAGCATCGCACGGCACCTTGGCCTAAATACCGAACATCTTCTCAGGGTTGCAAATGACACATTCATAAGAAAAGTATCAATGGCAGAAGACGATCTAAGGAAAAAAGGACTCTCCCTGGATACGGCATCCCGGGATCAAATAAAAAAGGTGTTTGAAAAGTAACGGCCGGATCATGGTTTCAGATCTACTCTTCAGGATTCAGGGCATAAGCCTTAAATGGAAGCTGCTCATTCCATTTCTTCTCTTTTCATTTCTCGGAATATCAACTCTGGCTTACATAGGGTTGAGCTCCCAGGAATTGCTCATAAAAAAAGAGGAGCAAAGAACTATACTTAATTTATATAGACTTTTTCTTGCCGAAATAAATCATAAACTTACCTCCGCCCTTTCCCTGGCTTCCGCCATCTCCTCTATGCCCGATCTGCCTCCTCTGCTTGCAGCAGGGGATCGAAAGGCGTTGACGGACCTTCTTTCACCTATCTTCACAGAGCTTTCCACAAAAAGAGGAGTCCGGATTCTGCATCTCCACGAGCCGCCTGCAAAGTCATTTCTTCGCCTCCATCTCCTTGAGGAACACGGTGAAGACCTCTCGAACCGAAGGACCGTAAGGAATACCATATCAACGGGCCAGTCGGCAGGAGGGCTTGAATGGGGCAAGGCCGGCCTCGGCATCAGAGGGGTTGTTCCTGTGTCATACAATGGGGCCATCGTGGGAAGTCTTGAGGTGGGATATTCATTCGATAGGGAATTTCTCATGCAGCTTAAGGAGTTCTGGGGGTCGGATTTTACCGAGATGGAGAAAGGAGCCGAAACCCTGTTTAAGGTCCGTGCATCAACTTTGCCTGAAGGTATAGATGTACCCTATGCAGGAGGACTCCCGGAGGTGCCTGGAGATGAGCCTATCATACATATAGCCCCAAAGGGGTACAGGAACAGATCGGTTTTGATCGGCCTTTTCAGGGACTCCGCAGGAGAAGTAGCAGGCGTTGTACGCATCGATGTGGATCGTTCAAATATCCTCGCCCGCCTTATTAATACCCGCCTTATAATGGCCGTGGCGGGGGTGACCGGCTGCATCATATCCTCCATCCTGATCTGGATTGTGGCCATACTTTTTCTGAAGCCTATTAAAGAGATAGTTAAAGGAAGCAGGGAGATAGCCCTTGGGTTGAGAAGCACTCTTCTTGGAAGGAGACCGGAAGACGAGATAGGGGCGCTGACCCGTTCCCTCAATACCATGCTTCTTTCGTTACAGGATAAACAGCGCCAGATTGAGGACTATGCAAGGACACTTGAGGTCCGTGTGCAGGATCGTACTGCTGATCTGGTTCGATCAGAAGAAAAGTATCGCACTCTGGTTGAAAATCTTCCCTTGATCGTTTACAGATTACAGCTTGATGGAACAACGGAGTTCGTAAATCCATGCTTCACCGAGACCCTTGGATATTCGCCGGAGGAAGTGGCTTCGGACCGGAACTTCTGGAGAAGGCACATATGCGGCAAGGAGGGAACGGATGGCAATAACATACTGGACGATTGCTGGGGAGACGACGTTGGATTTCGCACTGAAAGGGTGGTCAAAAGCAAGGATGGCAGGAGCCTTAATTTCATAGACCACTCGATTCCCTGTATAGACCAAAACGAAAAGGTCGTCTGCATTGACGGTATAATGGTGGATATCACTGAACTAAAGAGGCTTCAGGAAAGAGAAGTAAGAGCCGAGGAATTGAGGGTTCTGGGCGGCATATCAGAGAGATTCGCCCATGAGCTTAGGAACCCCCTTGCGAGCGCAGGAGGGTTCGCCAGAAGGCTTAGGGATGCACTGCCCCAGGGAACTACCCACAAGAGGTTCGCTGAGATTATAGTGGAAGAGGTTGCAAGGCTTGAAGACATAGTCCGCCTGATGCTTTCAGCCATTAAACCGGTGGTGCTGTGTTATGCCCCGGTGCGTCTCAAGGATATTTTGAACTCACTTTTACTGCGCTTGCAGAGCCTCGGTCGCGAAAGAGGAATCACGCTGGTCACCTCCCTGGAGGAGGATCTGGCAGAATTTCATGGAGATGAAACATTGCTGGCAAGGGCCTTTGAAACCCTTCTCACCAATGCTCTTATTACTATGCAGGGCGGCAAAAAACTTGAAGTCTCCGCTGTGACTCAGGACGATCATATTATTGTTACAGTAACCTATCCTTGCGAAAACCTGGCTGAAGAAGACCTTGCACAGTATTTTTTTCCCCGCATGGCAGCAGCACCCGGATCACTGGCACTTGAACTGCCCCTTTCAAAGGTCATCATTCACAGGCACGGGGGAAAAATTGACGTAATGAGAGGTAATCTGCATAATGTCATAATAAAGGTGGAGCTGCCGACAGGTTCACATCACCGGGAGCGTCAAGGCTTGAACGGATCAGGGAAAGATAAAAATGGTGAGAGTTATCCTGCTTAATGCCTTTATTGCTCTTCACACTATTTTTTTTGTTCTGGAGGGCCTTTGTATAGCCCTTTTTGACAGGACGGGGAGCTTGATTCACCGTTACTGCGCGCGCCCCTGGTCACGGATCATACTCTGGGTGTCCGGTATCAGGGTCAATGTTAGGGGGCTTGAAAACATTGACCCGTTATTGCCGCGGATATACATGACAAACCACCAGAGCTACTTTGACATATTTGTCCTGCTTGCCCACCTGCCTGTGGATTTCAAGTTCATAATGAAACAGGAGCTTATGAAGATCCCTCTTTTCGGTTATGCAACAAGGCGGGCAGGCTATATCGGTATAACCAGGGAGGACCCCAGAAAGGCTATAGCCAGCATGAATAAGGCTGCGGAAAAAATCGCATCAGGATCCTCTGTGCTTATCTTCCCGGAAGGCACAAGAAGCTCGGACGGAATACTTTTACCTTTCAAAAAGGGCGGATTTACCCTGGCTGTCAAATCAGGATGTGATATAGTCCCCGTAGCTGTAATAGGCAGCCACCGCATCGTCAGAAAAGGAAGTTTTAAAATCAATAAAGGATCCATCGAGCTGGTATTCGGAAAACCAATTCCTGTTTCAGGATATTCAAAAAGGGATATTGATGCCCTTATGGAAAAAGTACGGGACACGATCCTGGACCTTATGGCAGGCCATGTCTGAGGATACCAACAAATTGCCGTTGAAAAAAGTTGCAACAGAATTTGTTTTAGTTTTGCTAAGATCAACACGAAGCACTTTTTACTATGCTGTGTGCCTGGTATCATTATGGGTTTTATTTCAACCTGCAGAAACTTTCAGCTATGTCCTTGCGCCAGAGCAGATACTGGATCTGATGGCAAAAAATTTCGCGGCTTTCAGGAGAGTAGCAGTCACACAGACCGTCCACATACCCAAGTCTGGCATCGAAGGCCGCGAATTATCATTTAAAGAGACTATCTATTTAAAAACTCCGGGCTTTTACGCCAGAACGGCAGACTCTGGCGGGATTTCCATGGATCTTCCATACAGAATAATTCTGATGCCAGGGTCTGTATCCTATCTCGCAGATTATTTATTCCGTCTTGGCATTAATTCAGGTGAAAGGTGTCTGAGTCGCCAGGATGGAGTAATCTCATATCGCCTTGGGGATAAGGATAAGCAGTCATCAGCCCTGTTCGTGGAAAAGGAGCGTGTCATTCCCATACTTTTTCGCACCAGAATTCAGTCAGCAACGGCGCATGGCTTTAGAGTTGTTTCCTTCAAGGATTACCGTCAAGTAGATGAGGACTGGTATCCACATGAATTGGAGATCTCTGAATATGGCGCGACCGTAGTCCGGTTTATGATAACCGAGATCAAGGTTGATCCGGTTATCCCCGGAGGAATCGTCTTCAACCCAATAGAGATACCGCCGGCCGCCCACGGAGCGCCATCTCCTCTGCAGGAGACCATCCGGGCCTTGACAGAAGCCAACAAATAATTTGTTTCAGGACTCATTCCATGAGCACCAATGAGATCGGCCATGATTCGGAGCTGGCTTATACTCCCTCTGCCGGGCAGAAAGCAGCAAGGGTGGCCGTCGATTTGCCCGTTTGGAAAACCTTTTTCTACAGAATACCTGAAGGGTTGAGCATGGAAATGGTCATGGGACGCAGGGTAAGAATTCCCTTTGGAAAAAGGAAGGTAACAGGATATGTAATTGGAGCGGTTGCTGATCATGGGATCAGAGAGCTTAAGGATATATTGGAAATCCTTGATCCCGAACCTGTCTTCCCGGAATCCATGGTGCCTCTCTTTGAATGGGTCTCTGAATACTACGTGTGCCCGCTCGGAATTGTAATGAGCGCTCTTTTACCCCCGGGACTGGCCGTAGTCACCCATCGTTTTGCATCCATTACCGAAAAGGGACTTGCCGCACTGGAAGGAAACTCAACCATGTCTGAATTAATGGAAATCCTGACATGGGTGAGGAAAAATCCCGGGAAAAAATTCCCTTGGCCAGCATCAAAGGCATCCAGACTTAAATCTCGTGAATGGATAAACCTGGAGGAGCACCACAGCCAAAGAAAAGGCGCATCGCCTCTCATGAGGAATTTCGTAAGGCTCAAGCCTGACATAGATGCTTCGGGTATCTTTGAGAGCAAAGCTTTATCGCAACAACCTCCCCGTGAAAGGGATTTTCTTCAATACATTTTTAACGCCGGCCCCGTCCTTCTGAGCGATCTGAGAAGCCGTTTCCAGGGCGCTGACTACCTGACCAACAAGTGGGCATCAAAAGGTGTTGTTGAAAAATGTATGTTTCCTGTCTGCAGGAGACCGGTTGCAGGCATTGTGAGCCAATATCCAAGACCCCTTGAGCTTTTTCCCCAGCAGGCAAGGTCTGTTGAACATATAGTTTCACTTATTGATAAAGGTGGGTTCGCTTGCTGCCTGCTTTACGGAGTTACAGGAAGCGGAAAGACTGAGATTTACTTCCGTACAGCAGAGGCGGCCATAGCTTCAGGAAAACAGGTGCTCATCATGGTTCCAGAGATATCCCTGGCAGCCTATATGGAAGGGGTTTTCATAGCCCGCATGGGAGAGAAAACCGCCGTCTACCACAGCGGATTAAGCGACGGAGAGCGATATGATCAATGGATGAGAATGTCGAGGGGAGAGGTGGATCTTGTAATAGGAGCCAGATCCGCACTTTTTTCACCCCTTGAACGTCTTGGTCTTATTATAGTTGATGAAGAACATGATCCTGCCTACAAGCAGGACAGCAACCCCAGATATCAGGCAAGGGACACAGCCGTAATGCGCGCAAAGCTTGAGAATGCTGTTGTTGTTCTTGGTTCGGGCACTCCATCTGTGCAATCCTTTCACAACACTATTACGGGCAAATATCATCTTCTTTCAATGCCCGAAAGAGTTGAGAGCCGCCCTCTTCCGGATGTTGAGATAGTTGACATGAAAGATGTCCAAGATAACCCCGGGGAAGCACCCATGCTTAGCCCCAGGCTTCTTGAGGCGATCGAAGAGACACTCCACATGGGCAACCAGAGTCTTCTTTTTTTGAACAGGCGGGGTTACCACCGCCTATTTCTTTGCAGGGTCTGCGGACAGATCCTCAAATGTCCCAACTGCGATGTGGCGCTGGCTTTTCATTTCAGGGAACAGCACCTGATATGCCACTACTGCGGGTTCGCAAGTTCGCGAGCATCGCGTTGTTCAGGATGCGGATGTGAGGGATTCAAGGCTTACGGATTTGGAACTGAAAAACTTGAGCAGGAGCTCTCAACCCATTTTCCATCAGCAAAAACCGCACGCATGGATGCCGACAGCACCCGCAGAAAGGGACAAGCCCTCCAACTTCTCAAGCTTTTTGCAAGAAGGGAGATAGACATACTTGTGGGAACCCAGATGATTACAAAAGGCTTCGATTTCCCTGCAGTAACCCTTGTTGGCGTTATTGCGGCCGACCTTTCCCTGGCTTTCCCCGACTTTCGATCCGCAGAAAGGACCTTCCAGCTCCTGTCTCAGGTGGCAGGCCGCGCCGGAAGAGGGGAAAAACCCGGAAAAGTAATCATTCAGACCTTCAACCCTTCGCACTATTCTCTTCATCTTGCAGTCGCCCATGACTTTAAGGCCTTTTCAACCAAAGAGTCTGAACTGAGGGCAAGCCTCGGCTATCCTCCTTTCCGCCACATAGCGGTCCTGCGGTTTCAGGGCAACAGGAAAAAGGAGACATCAGATGCTGCAACATGTATTGCAGGAATAATACGCAGGCATACATCAGGACTTCCTCATGAAGCGGGCGATTTCAGGATAATGGGCCCTGTTGAAGCTCCTATTGCTAAGCTAAAAGGAAGATATCGTTTTCAGATTATGCTAAAGGCAATGCACCCATTCCTGATACAACGGATACTCAAGGCTGCTATGCCTGAAGCAAAAAGTCTCCTGGACAAATGCGGAGCCGAATGCATTGTGGACGTGGACCCATATCATATGCTTTAATTCCGATTTGACGGAATCCCTTAGATATAAACTGGGATTCGTCAAAGCAGCGTTTGAGCCTCAAAGGGCTTAAGGAAAGGCCTTCTCCATGATACTTGACTTTCACACACATATATTTCCTAAAAAGATGCGGGATGCACGGGAGGATCTGTTTTCCGGCGAAAGGGCCTTTAAGACCCTTTATGATTCATCAAATGCAAGACTTGCAGGCGCTGAAGATCTGATAGCAGCCATGGACCAGGACGGGGTTGAACGCTCAGTGGTATTTGGGTTTCCCTGGGAACGCCAAGACAACTACAGAAGGCATAATGACTACATCCTTGATTCGGTTAAGCGCTTTCCAGACCGTTTGATAGGCTTTTGCTGTTTTTCTCCTTTAAGTCCCGGAGCTGCAAGAGAGACCGAGCGGTGCCTGGGCCAGGGTCTTTCTGGCGCCGGAGAATTGGCCGTATATGGTAGCGGTCTTTCCGCAAGGGTTCTAGGGTGTCTTTCTGAGGTCATGGCTGTTTGTGCAGGGAAAAATGCCCCCGTACTCATTCACACCAACGAACCCGTCGGGCATAAATATCCGGGAAAAGCGCCCATGGGCCTTGGCCAGATATACAGGCTGATCATGGCATATCCGTCTCAGCCCATAATCCTTGCCCACTGGGGTGGAGGTATCTTTTTCTACTCCTTAATGAAAAAGGAGGTTGGCGAGGCCATGAAAAACGTCTGGTTTGACACAGCCGCAGCCCCATTCCTGTATCGAAATGATATCTACAGGATTGCATCCGAGATCATTGGCCCGGAAAAGATACTTTTTGGAACCGACTATCCGTTATTAAAGGCCAGAAGATACATGACCGATATAAGCTCAGCCGACATCAACCAGGCTGCCAGGGATGCGATTATGGGAGAAAATGCCAGGGCGCTTTTGGGTATTATCCCATGATCCATTCGGCAGAGGTCAGCCCTGCCGCAATGATTCATAAGCCTCAGACTTGAGCCGGGTGTACTGATTTTGAAAAAGGAGGAGAATAGAAATGGAGAGGGGAATTTCTATTGTGATGGAAAAAGACGTAGCGGTCTTTATGCTCAACCGTCCGGAGGCGTATAACTCGTTTGACCTTGAGATGATAAAGGGTTTTGCAGGGAAATTGACATCTCTTGCCCTTGACGATTCACTTGCAGGAATTGTAATCTCAGGTCAGGGCAATGCCTTTTGTGCCGGAGGTGACCTGAGATGGATAGCCGGCCATCCTGGAGGATACAGTCAGGCCTTTCATGAGCTGGCCGCTAGCTATCATCAGGCTATACTTGAAATCAGGCGAATCTCCAGGCCCGTGGTTGCTGCAATAAACGGTCTTGCCGCAGGCGGGGGGTTCAGTCTTGCCCTTGCCTGCGATTTCCGCATAATGGAGCGGGGAGCTGTTCTGAAACAGGCTTACACCTCCAATGGACTCAGCATAGACGGAGGGGGGACCTACTCGCTTCCCCGCCTGGTGGGATTGGCAAGGGCCATGGAAATTGCTGTTTTTGACCGGCCCATAGATGCTGAGAAGGCCCTTGCATGGGGTCTTGTAACAGAGGTGGTGGAAAAGGGCCGCTCCCTTGAAAGGGCTATATCCCTGACTCAGGATCTTGCATCAAGGTCTTTGCCTTCCTTTGCAGCTTCCAAGAAGCTGCTGTCGAATTCCTTTGACACATCTCTTGAAGCGCAACTGGAAATGGAAAGGCATGCTCTTGCTCAGTGTGCTTCAACCCCTCAGGCAAAAGAAGGGTTAACGGCATTTATTGAAAAGAGAAAGCCTGTTTATGGAAAGGGTCAGCAGGTTAGACCTTGTCGTAATGGCTGAACTGCATGGTGAAGGTTCCTCGGCCCTGGGAAACGGATCTAAGGGCCGTTGAATAGCCGAACATCCTTGAGAGAGGCACGCTCGCAGTAATCATCTGAACTACTCCCTTTTGGGCTATCTGCTCGATTCTTCCCTGCCGGCTGTTGAGATCTCCTATCACCTCTCCTGTAAATTCTTCCGGGACAAGGACCTCAGCCTTCATAATGGGTTCAAGAAGCACAGGAGAGGCAGCCTCACAGGCATTCTTGTAAGCTATATTGGCCGCAACCTTGAATGCCAGGGCATTTGAGACGGTGTCCCTTACCTGGATGTCCACAAGGGCTGTCTGCACGTCTATAACGGGATAACCCATAAGAACGCCTCCCGCTTCTCCTTCCTCTACACCCTGGACAATGGCCTTCAGAAAATCCTCCGTCAGTTGAGGATGACGGCAGCGTTCCACAAACCTGTTTCCGCTCCCCCTCGGTAGCGGGGAAAGCTCCAGTTTAACGCCTGCAAAGTGCTGCTGTCCGGCCAGTTCCCTCTGGAATATTTCCTCGTGGACCAAAGGCCTTGTTATTGTTTCCCGATAAACCACCTGCGGGCGTCCCTGGTTGGTGTCCACAAGATATTCTCGTCTTAGTCGGTTGAGTATTACCTCCAGGTGGAGTTCACCCATGCCTGACACCACTGTCTGACCAGAGTCTTCATCCACTCTGTATCTGAATGTAGGGTCCTCGTCTGCCAGTTTTGAAAGGGCCTCCTGAAGCCTGTCGCTGTCCTGTACCTTTTTTGGCTCCACAGCCACACTTATGACCGGATCATATACCTGTATGGGCTCAAGGAGAATAGGACTGCTTTCCGCGCAGAGGGTATCTCCAGTTGAGGCAAGCTTGAGCCCCATTGCCGCCACTATATCACCGGCTGAGGCGCTATCTATCCTTTCCCTTTTGTTGGAGTGCATCCTGAGAAGCCTTGCAAGCTTTTCCCTTACCCCTTTTCTGGAATTGTAAACAACGTCCCCAGTATTTACAGAGCCGGAGTAGATCCTCAGATAGGTCATTCGTCTTCCCTGATCCATCATGACTTTGAAGGCAAGGGCGCACAGAGGTCCCGAGATTGCTGTCTCTCTGCTCTCTTCCTTCCCGGAAAGAGGGTTATGACCTTGTATGGCAGGAACATCAAGGGGCGACGGAAGATACCTCACAACAGCATCCAGAAGGGGCTGAATTCCCTTGTTCCTTAATGCTGCTCCGCAAAGTATCGGAACAGCTTTCATTTTAACGGTTACGAAGCGTATGGAATCAATGACCTCCTGGAGACCCAGGGGTTCTTCAGAAAGATACTTTTCCATTAGGCGGTCGTCTTGATCTGAAAGCGCTTCGATAAGAAGCTCTCTGTATGTGTCCGCCTCTTCCCTGAGCTCTTCAGGTATTGGTCCCTCGCTGTATTCTGCCCCCAGGGCGTCTTCGTTCCATGTAACTGCCTTCATGGCTACAAGGTCTATTATCCCCTTAAAGCCGTCCTCCATACCCCACGGAAGCTGAAGGATAAGGGGCACTGCTCCAAGGCGTTCTTTCATCATTTCAACAACCCTGTGAAAGTCCGCACCCACCCGATCAAGCTTGTTAATGAAGGCAATCTTCGGGACCTTGTATTTGTCGGCCTGATGCCAGACTGTTTCCGACTGAGGCTCAACACCCCCCACAGCACAAAACACACCCACCGCGCCGTCTAAAACACGAAGAGACCTTTCAACCTCGATGGTAAAATCAACGTGTCCGGGCGTATCTATGATGTTTATGTTATAGCCGTTCCACTGGCAGGTCGTGACCGCAGATGTAATGGTGATGCCTCTTTCCTTTTCATCTGGCATCCAGTCCATGGTAGCTTCACCGTCATGGACCTCACCCATCTTATGGACGCGTCCGGTATAGTAGAGAATGCGCTCCGTGACCGTAGTCTTCCCCGCATCTATATGTGCTATTATTCCTATGTTCCTTATAATTTTAAGTTTTTGCGATGGAGAAGACATGGGGCCTCATGCTGGAAATAATAAAAAGCCGGCCATCCGGCATCGTTGACACAGGCTTGAACTTTAAGCTATCTTGCTTGTCCTGTCAAGGTGATAGCCGTTACTGCACTCATCCGGCCTTAAGAATGCAGGCAACGAGCCCTTAAATATTTAAAGGTAAAGGAACCCTTTTTCAGTATGAGCATAAGAATTGAACTGATAGAGATGTTTGAATTGCTTTCCAGCCGCTTCGGTCCACAGAGATGGTGGCCTGCAGAAAGTCAACTGGAGGTTATGGTGGGCGCGATACTTACTCAAAACACCAACTGGAAAAATGTTGAAAAGGCCATAAAGGCCCTATCTGAAAAAAAACTGCTTTCCCTTAAAGGCATTAATGATATACCGCTCCATGAACTGGCCGTTATCATAAAGCCGGCCGGCTACTATAATATTAAAGCAGGCCGCCTCAAAAACCTTATAACTTTTATTGTCGAAAGATACGAATCGGATCTTAAAAAGTTTTTTTCACAGGATATCTCAAGGTTGAGGGAAGAGCTTTTATCCATAAAAGGAATCGGCCCTGAGACAGCAGACAGTATCCTTCTGTACGGAGGAGGGCATCCTATATTTGTTGTAGACGCCTATACATTCAGGATACTCTCACGTCATGGGATGTGCGACGAGTCCGCTTCTTATCATGAACTGCAGGAACTCTTCATGGATAACCTTCCGCGGGATGCCTCACTGTTCAACGAACTGCACGCTCTGATTGTGCGGACGGCAAAGAATTACTGCACAAAGACACCTGATTGCGCCAACTGTCCCCTTGCCGACTGGGGCAGGTGCCGGCCGGCATAGGATGCAGGAGGATTCAGATCCTGAATGAGCACAAGGGATTCCTTTCTTGATCAATTGAGACGGCCCAGGCCCGATCCAGGAGGAGGTTCGGCATCAGCCCATGGCGCCCTTATGGCAGCGGCCTTGGCCGAGAAGATCGTCCTGGTTGAGAAAAAAAGAGCCCGCAGCAATGACGCAAAGGAAATCTATTGGGAGGATCTGCACAGGAAACTTGAAATTCTTATCAAGGGACTGACAGCCCTTAGAAATGAGGATGTCGAGGTCTACCTGAACCTTTCGAAGATCATCTCGACTGGAAATTCGGCCATGCTGGATAAGGCGGCAGCCGATGCATCCCTCTGCCCTTTCAGGATAATGCAAAGGGCAGTTATTGGACTCGGTTTGATAAAAGATGCAGGGATGCGGTGCAGGACCGTTATGATTTCAGACGCCCTGGTCGCCTGCGAGTTCATGGGTGCAGCCCTTGCAGCGGCGGGCCATATAGGGATCGCCAACCTTCGACTAATTCGAAATCCTGAAGAAAAGGAGAGTATGCTTGAAACCTTTATTGCCGAACTCAAACATGGTATGGAACTTCTTGAGACGGCAAGAAGGGAAATTAGGATGCGCCATGAAGATTGCGGCCGATAACCTTAATGCCCTCAACCCGGCAGTTTCAGGGGCGCTTCGTGATCTCAATCCTGAACCCATTAAGAAGCTTGCAATGGAGTGCGATCTTCCGGAGGTCCATTTCATTGATATCAATCCGGGTTTTCTCTCAAGGCGACATGCGGATCGCATGACCTTCATGGTGGAAACAGTTCAGGATGCCACAAGGATGAAGCTCATCCTGGACAGCCCGGATCCTGAAATACTGGCAAGAGGTCTTGCGGTCTGCCGTGAAAAGCCCGTCCTCAACGCCCTTTCCCTTGAAAGGCACAAGATAGAGGGAATCCTTCCCCTTGCAGCCGAGCACGGAACCAGGCTTGTTTTGCTCCTCATGGATGAACGCTCAAGGGTTCCACTTTCCATGGAAGAGCGCATTGCCATAGCAGTCGAACTGAGAGAACTGGCCCTTTCAGCCGGGCTTCAAGACAAAGACCTCATCTATGATCCGGTCATGCCCAATCTGAGCTGGCCGGATGCTGAGCACCATGTCCGTGAGATCGTAAAAACCATACGCATGCTCTCGGGTTTTTCCCTGTTTCCAGAGCCGGCGCAGACAATGATCGGCCTTTCAAACCTCCGAAGCGGCCTCAGAAAAAAATACCCCATAGAGCTTGAGACAACCATACTTGCTTTGCTTGCCGGCTCAGGCCTCAATATTGTCCTGGCGGATGTCATTCAAAATGGTTTTATAAAGGAGTATAATAAAATTAAACCATTTTGTGAAACCTGAAAGTTACACAAAAAGACCGTGAAAGTCCCACAGATATTACTCGTATCAAAAAAATCGCCTTGAATCGCAACAAAAGGTCTTCTGCCACCTTTCAGGCTTCTGCCGACGAAGCAACAAAGAACTTGCCAGGGGGTTCGCCAAATACAGGACCCTGCTTGTGGCCAAGTTTGAGAATAAGAAGATGTACTTTTGAGCAAGATTAATGCGCTGTAAAAGCAGGCTGCGTTGCAGCAAGCCCAGCAGTCTGCCTCAGCCGCGAGGAGGGAAGAGAAAGCTGAAAAATAAGTCATACCTTCCGGCTAAGAATAAGCTCAATATCTTTGAGGGAAGGAAGAAAATCATCAGGATTTATGCGGGAGCACTTGACCGCCGCTGCGGCAGAGGCGAACCGCATGCACTCCGGCATGCCCCATCCCTTAAGAAGCCCATAGATATAAGCCCCGTGGTAGACATCGCCTGCGCCGGTAGTATCAAGGGTCTTTACCCTGAAAGCATCCTGACGATGGACGACTCCGTTTTCAAGCCCTATGCTGCCACTTGAACCCAGGGTTATGACTACATTTCTGGGGCCTAGGGCCTTGAGGGCTTGGAGTTGCGCATCCAAACCCGCGCCCGGAGCAACAAGAGGGACGGCGAAGGTCTCGGACGCTATAAGTATATCCACAAGTGCGGCAATTTCTCTTGTACCGTTCCGAAATGTCCCTGCGTCCATGACGACCAGTATGCCCATCTCCTTCGCCTGCCTGGCGGCTTCGGCTGCAGCATCAGTCATTAGTCCGTCCACATGAAGGATGCGAGCTCCCTTGTAGGGCCTCAGGTCAACCTCCGCGGCAGTGAGATGTGGAGCTGTCCCTCTGGACCAGAAAATAGTCCTTTTTGCGCTATCCCTTGTAACGGCAATGAAGGCAAACTGTGAACTTGATCCTTTTGTTTTCTTGAGACCATCTGCGACAATACGCTCCCTGTCAAGCGTTTCAGCGATTCTTTCCCCCAAGACATCATCTCCAATGGAGCCAAAAAAAGCTGTTTTTACCCCAAACCTTGAAAGGCACATCAACGCAACCGCCGCAGGACCGCCAACCTGGGAAAAAAGCTTTTCAATCTCCATTTTGGTGTCTTCAGAGGGGTAGTCCGGTACCACCCCTCTGTAATCCACACACGCCTGACCAAGGCCTATTACTCTGACATCATCAAGGAACCCTGACATAACCATTCCTTAGGGTCTCATTTTTTCGCTGTCAAGGTCTAGAAAAAGGGCAATAAAAGACCCTGAAAGTATCATCAAACCAACCAGAGATACTCCCAGGGCAAAGTAGCCGGCATCACCAAGCAAACCGACTCCTGTCGGGACCAGGCCTCCGCCCATAACAAAAGCAGCCGGAACCGTGAGGGAAACTGCGACATTTCGTGCATTGTTCGTACCAATGGACGCTACCGCCGCGAAACCGGCCGGAAAAAAACATACGGCAACCAGAGGCTGAAGGAAAACCAGAAAACCTACGATGCCCCTGGAGGAAATGCCAAGGGAGATGGTAGCCAAACCCGTTGCTATAAACACCCATATAAGGGTGCGGCGCGGACCAAACCGGTCCGTAGCCCAACCTGCTACAAACGCCATAGCCATCCCTGCTATTCTGGATAGGGCTATAAGGGTATTTGCCAGATCCCTTTCCATTCCATGCCCTGAAACCAGATAAAGGGGCAGCATCGTGTAAACCCCCAGTGTCCCTGCTATTCCCATACCGAAGAGTATGACCATGAGCCAGAAATCCCTCTTTACAATCAAAGCCGTTATGGCATCAATATTGGGGGCCTGGCCATGAAAACGCCCTCCCTTTCCAAAGCGCCAGTACCCCAGGCCGGCCAGTATTGACACAATGCCCATTGAAGCTATTACTCCCCGCCATGGGATAAACCTCATTAGTGCCTCTGATATAAGTGGGGCTGCGACAAAACTGAGGTTCGGGGCAATTTCATGGATAGCCAGGGCCTTTCCCCAGCTTCCATGGGTTACAATGGTGGTAATTGTTGCAATCCCTGAGGGGAGATACAGGCCTGCGGCCATGCCAAGCACAAAAAGGCCTGCTGTCATTGAGGCTACACCGGCGCCGACTGAGACAGCCATAAGCACCATGCCTGCTGTCGTTGAAGAAATAACTATGGTCAGACGGTGCGTAAGCCGGGCGGAGAGAAACCCCGAACACAGAACAGTTACAAAGTATCCTCCCGATATCATGAGGAAAAAAAATCCGGCTCCTCCGTGGCTTATCCCCAGATCTTTTTCAATGGCCGGCATAAGAGGCGCAAATGTTATTCTCGCCATAAAATTGAGGAAAAAAAGCCCCGTAAGGAAGATTACAGGTCCCTGCCAGCCGAATGTCCCGGGGTCGCCCTTCTGTTCCTTTGTCGCGTAAGCCAAGCTATATACTCCTTACTCATAAATCAGCAGAAAAATATGCCGATGATAGATATTGCCATTGCCCTTCAGTTCTGATAAACAACTATACGTTACACTGCGTTAGCAGGTTCATTTCCGAAACCCTTGCAGAAGAATACATAACAGCGGTCACGCAGACAATGAAAAGTTACGTCAGATCCTTAAGGGCACCCTTTCTCGCCGGATCTATCGTCCCTGTGGTAATAGGAGCGGCTACTGCCTTCACGGCTGGAGCCTTCTCTTTTCCCTCGCTTCTTGTAACGGCAGCGGGGGTTGCAGCCCTGCATTTGGCAGCCAATCTTTTAAACGATTACTATGACGCAGCGGGAAGCGATCCGGTAAACGTTCGCCTTACGCCCTTCAGCGGCGGAAGCAGGGTTATCCAGAACAGTGAAGTGCCTCCCTGGGCTATACTTTTTATGGCGATATTTTTTTTCATACTTGGAACCCTTGCAGGCATATGGCTTGTATCCGAGGGAAGGCCTCTTGTAATTGTCATAGGCCTGCTGGGTCTTTTCGCAGGATGGGCATATTCGGCCCCTCCATTCCAGCTTATGGGCAAAGGCTGGGGCGAAACCGTGATATTCTTTGCTTTTGGTCCCCTTGTAACGCTGGGAACTCATTATGTGATAGCAGGACATTTGAGTCTGACGGCTTTTCTAATGGGAATCCCCCAGGGTTTTTTCATTACCTCGGTAATATGGATAAACCAGTTCCCTGACTACGAAGCCGACAAAAAAGCCGGCAAGGCTAATCTTGTTGTGCGAATGGGTCCAGCACCTTCGCGATATGCATACTGCGCCATGATGATTGCAGCCTTTATCACCATAATAATTATGATTGCAGGCGGTGAAGTATCCTTCCTTACCATGTTTTCTTTTATTGCGTTCCCTCTTGCCTTTAAGGCCATGCGAATTCTATGGAAGGAATATCTCTCCCATGAAGGCATCGTGCCGGCGCAGGCACTGACCATTCAAACACTCATAGCCCACGGCCTTCTCCTTTCATTTGGGCTTTTTCTTGGAAAGGCCCTGGGCGTTTAAAAGAATTCATTAACAGGAGGAACGGCTTTAATGATACCCCGCTATACACGCCCTCAGATGGGGAGCCTCTGGGAACCGCAACACATATATGAAACCTGGCTTAAGGTGGAGATAGCAGCCTGTGAAGCCATGGCAGAAGAGGGGCTTATACCCCGAGATGCAGTCGATAACATTAAAAAAAAGGCATCCTTTTCAGTTGAACGTATTCTTGAAATAGAGGAGAAGACAAAACACGACGTCATAGCCTTCCTTACCAATGTAGCCGAATATGTGGGGACCGACTCCCGTTTCATCCATATGGGTCTTACCTCATCCGATGTCCTGGACACAAGCCTTGCCATAATTCTCAGGGAGGCAATGGATCTCATCATTGCAGGGGTCGAGGGCATCCTTGACACCATAAAAACCAGGGCCATGGAACACAGGAATACGGTCATGATAGGCAGATCACACGGAGTACATGCGGAACCCATCACCTTCGGCCTAAAACTCAGCGTCTGGTACTCTGAGATGAAGAGAAACCTCAATCGCCTTCTGGACGCGCGTGAAGTGATTGCCTTCGGTAAAATGTCGGGGGCAGTGGGGACCTTTGCAAATGTCTCTCCAGCCGTTGAAGCGCGCGCATGTGAAAAGCTGGGGCTTAAGCCTGCCCCCATTTCTACACAGATCCTCCAGAGAGACCGCCACGCCCAGTATTTTATGAGCCTTGCAATCCTGGCAGGGACCCTTGAAAAAATAGCGGTAGAGATAAGGCACCTCCAGAGGACCGAGGTCATGGAAGCGGAAGAACCATTCGGAAAGGGCCAGAAAGGTTCCTCAGCCATGCCGCACAAAAAAAATCCCGTGGGCTGCGAAAATATTTCAGGTCTTGCAAGGGTTGTAAGAGCTAACGCCATGGCCTCGCTGGAAAACATGGCCCTGTGGCACGAAAGGGACATAAGCCACTCATCTGTTGAAAGGGTCATAGCCCCTGACAGCACCATCCTTGTTGATTACATGCTCAACCGCCTCAACGGCATCATCAAAGGCCTGGTCGTATATCCTGAAAATATGGAGAAAAACCTCAACAAAACCGGTGGACTTATCTTTTCTCAGCAAGTCCTTCTGAGCCTTGCCGAAAAAGGGGCATCAAGAGAGGAAGCCTATGAGATAGTTCAGAGAAACGCCATGGCCGTCTGGAAGCACGGAGGCAGGTTTAAGGATCTGCTGCTAAAGGATAAGGATGTAGGCAGGTATCTCAGCCGCCGCGAGGTTGAAAAGATCTTTGATATGGATTACCATGTTAAGCATGTAAAAAATATATTTGAAAGAGTTTTTCATGAAATAACTTAGAAAAAACAAAAATATATCGGGGGAGCTATCGCTCCCCCCAATACACAATCTCCAGCAGATCCTCCCATGGGTCGGCTTTCTTAATCCTCACCATGATTTCATTGCCCGGCTTAAGTAGCATGCCGTTTTCCCTCTTCATTTCGGCCGTCATAAGAAAATCCGCCATAATGATACGATATTTGTTCTTCAATTCGTCAAGGACTATAGCCCTGAATGGGGTTTCTTTCCTCGTTCCCAAATACTTGAGCACCCAGTATCTGATACGGTTTCGCTTGATGCGATCCATCTCCCTTACCACAGGCTCTACCGTTGTCCTTATATCCTCAAGCTCTTTTTCGCTGTAAGATGGCGGCTGCCCCTCTAGAAATGGAATCATCTGCCTCTGGACCACAAGATCCAGATATCTTCTTATGGGCGATGTTGCATGGGTGTATGCATCCACACCGAGGCCACTGTGGGCTCCGGCGGAAATATTTATCTGTATCGGATTAAGTTTTCTTCTCTGTTGAAAGACATAAAAGATGATATCCCCCTCCCCCCTTGAGACGACCTCATTTGGCGGCGCTTGATTTCTGAATAGAATGGGTATGGAATTCTCCCTGCAATACCGAGCTGCAAGTGTATT
>QZIK01000029.1 GCA_003599015.1 Desulfobacteraceae bacterium
CCTCAATGTACTTGCCGTCCGGACGGTTCTTAAGGCGCTCAATTATCTTGAGAAAATCAAGCTTGGCAAGGCGCCCCATGGGCAGCATTTCATCCTTTTGAAGGCCAAGTCTGTCCCTCCATTCGTCAGGGGTGGGCATGTTTACTTCCGCGGCTTCAGAAATCTGCCAGTCAGCCATCTTTGTTGCATCATAAGCCATAGATAAAAACCTCCTCGTTAAGATATGATGTTTGGAAAAGAGATAAGAAAGGTGTTTAAATGCCTTTCCAAATCCCAGCAAAACATGGGAACCTGCCAAGATGGCAAGGTAAAAAGATTAGTCTGCCTATCATAAAATGGGGAGCAGAGTCAAGTTTATTCATGTTACATAATTCACATGCCTCAGTTCTTGGTTCATTGTTGTACCATTCTCCTGATTCATTCTTGATCACAGCTCCGTTTTAATATAGGAAGCTTGTTTATAATATTTTCTCTTTTTGACAATGCTTCATTTAAGGGTACATTCACACGCTCTGCAGTTAGGAGGAAGGATGAGCTATGCAAGACGATAATATTGGTTTCATAGGGGCTGGCAACATGGCAGGTGCACTCATAAAGGGGCTTCTTACAAGCGGACTATATTCTTCCAGCCATATACACGTGTCTGATAAGAGAGAAGAGGCAGTAAGCACCCTTGTAGAGCAGCAGGGGGTAATAGGAATAAAAGACAACGCAAGTTTAGTAAGGCATTGTTCTACGGTCGTTCTTGCCGTAAAGCCTCAGAACATGAGAGAGGTACTTGAAGAAATAAGAGAGGAGGTATGCAGAAAACACTTTTTAATATCAATAGCAGCAGGGATACCGATTGCAATGATTGACTCCATCATGGGCCACGAAATTGCGGTTGCCCGCGTCATGCCCAATACACCGGCCTTAGTTCAGCGGGGCATAAGTGCTTTATCTTTTAGCGATAACGTGACAGAAAAAATGATAAGAACAGCAGAAAATATATTTGAAGCAGTTGGGAAGACCGTTAAGGTAAATGAAACAATGATGGATGCAGTAACAGCCATTTCCGGAAGCGGGCCGGGATATGTATTTCGGTTCATGGAGTGTCTTGTGGAGGCTGGAGTGTCCATGGGGCTCGAATTGGATATTTCAAGGGCACTTGTTGTTGAAACTTTCCTGGGGTCGGCTTGCCTTGCGAAGGTGTCTGAAAAGCCTATCTTAGATCTGAGAAAAATGGTCACATCGCCTGGTGGAACCACGGCAGCGGCCATCTCCGTCCTGGAAAAACAAGGGATTGAGGATATATTGACTATGGCTGTTAAAGCAGCACGGAGACGAGCATCGGAGCTGGGTGATCTTTATAAATAGGAAAAAGGCATAGTTACCCTCCTTCTTAGGAATAAAAGGCCTAAAATTCCCAGAAGCCCAGTTCCAAGCAGGATAATAGTTGCCGGCTCTGGAATTCTCTGTGCCGCTTGGTCGCTTTTGTCTTCACCTGTACTACCTTGAGGGGCCGGACTTCCAGAGCCATATTGCTGACCACGGTTCCTGTTAAAAAAATCTTCTACAAAAGAACCACTCAAGTAGCTGCCGCCTCCCCCTGAGGTTGACCTGTTAAGAAAGCCTGATGCCGCGTTGCTGCCTTTTCCTTTAGGAAAAAATAAATATACACTCCCGCTTCCATCAGGGGAGGTTTTCATTGACCATTTTCCGATTGTTCTGGTTGGTTCTATTTTTTTCCGACCATCACTTGAGGAGTCAGAATAAGTTAATTCCCACGAATGAAAACCCCCTTCTTCTGAATCAATCTTGAAGCCTAAGCTTTCTCTATCATATAAATCGTTTTCATCTTCGCTTGGGCCGCCAGCTCCTTGCTCAAGATTAAATAACGGCATGGGAATCAAAGAAAATTCCTCTTTTCCATAGAAAGTTTCTTCATTTTCAATAAAACTGTACAATGTTCCTAAAGCGGTATCAATATGAATAAACGAAAAACAAAACAACGCTACCGTATAGAATAAGAAAATATTTATTGTATTTTTTCTTTCCATAATCGGCTCCTTGAGCTTCAGGGAAACCTTAAATATTTGCTCTGTTGGTCATTTGGTCTAAACTTTTTTATAATAATCATCATTTTTGAACTTGGCGAACTTCTTGATCAAAAATTATATAAAAGTTATGCAAGTAATCTACCAATGATAAACACCTGGTCCTCTACGACCTTGAGGGAGCCCGATAAATTCCCATATCTCTCTTAACTCAATGACGCTGCCAATCCTCCTGATCAACAACCGCCGTAACATTAGGGAAACCTTGCAGCGCTTCTATTGCAGGAATGTAATTACAATAACTGGAACCTTACGATTGGGTAATTTCAGATTCCTTTAACGTAATTTGATGATAATTCTACAGTATAATTTTCTCTATGTCAATGTTTTTTCTCAACTTCCTGCCTCACAAATGTTAAAATGGAATTCTTGTACTTATATAGATGAAACGATAGTGTCATACTTTAAAAATTATTATACCGGATTGAATAGTATTTAAAATTTAACCATTTATTAAAAGAACGTGTTTATGGTTTCATTTGACTTTTCAAACGACCGTCCAGTTATTGAAGATAAGGTTCCAAGGGTTAATCTGGTTATAGATGGGGGAACCATAATAACGATGGTGGACGATGAACCTGTTATCTCCCAGGGCCGTATAGAGGTTTCTGGCGGACTAATAACAAAGATCGGCAAATCAGGAGAGCATAACTTTCGATCAAAAGATGACGTTGAGATCATAGACGCCCGAAATGCCATTGTGATGCCCGGCCTTGTCAATTGCCACACACATGCTGCCATGTCGCTTTTCAGGGGGTTAGCAGATGATCTTCCTCTTAAGACCTGGTTGTTCGAAAAGATATTTCCTGCAGAAGCGGCCCTGCTTGATCCAAAATCCGTCCACCTGGCTTCCCTTTTGGCTTGCGTGGAAATGATCGCATCCGGCACTACCTGCTTCATGGACGGTTACTTTTTTGAGGAAGCTACATTCGATGCAGCCAAAAAGGCCGGCCTGAGGGCTATTTTGGCCCAGGGTGTTATTGACATGCCTGCCCCAGGCGTACCTGATCAAAATGAAAACCTCAATGTTGCCAGAAACTTTGTAGAGAGGCGTCAAACGGACTCCAATATTATCAAACCGGCAATATTTTGTCACAGCCCGGTAACCTGCTACGCAAAAACCCTTCAGAAAGCATCCGAAATCTGCAAAGAGTTAAAGGTTCCATTTTTCATTCATCTTTCAGAGACCAAATGGGAAGTGGAGCAATTAAGGAACAAAACAGGAGAAAAACCTGTAATTTATTTGGACTCGTTAGGAATTTTAGATGAAAACCTTATCGCAGTTCACGGAGTTTATCTGGATAATGAAGAAATTAATTTAATTGCTGAAAAAGGTGCCAAAATTGTTCATGTTCCTGAAAGTAACATGAAGCTTGCGTCAGGAATCGCACCTCTTACAGGAATGATCCTGGCTGGAATAAGGCCAGGTCTTGGCACAGATGGGTGCGCTTCCAACAACAACCTGGACATGTTTTCAGAAATGGATATGGCTGCAAAGACTGCAAAGATTGCTACATCAGATCCAACGGCATTTAACGCCATGTCTGCAGCAAAGATGGCGACCTCCTGGGGGAGCGCTGTTGCTGGGTTGGATAAACACATAGGGACACTGCAGGAGGGTAAATGTGCAGATATAGTTATTATAGACACTTTTCAGCCTCACCTGCGACCTTGCTATGATCCTCTTTCAAATCTTGTTTATTCTGCGAATGGATCAGATGTAAGGGATGTGATAGTTGAAGGCAAAGTTCTCTTGAGAGAAAGGCGGTTCACTCATCTAGACCCTCTGGATATAATGAAAGAGATTAAGACGCTGGCGGCCAAGGTTGAAAAACATTTGCCACACGTTAGAATAGCTGGTAATTAAAAAATTCAGGGGTTCAAGGAGCCTTAGGATTCCCGGGAGCGGTAATGAAAAATACGAGAATAAGAGACTGTTGTGGTTAGAGGAAAAAGAGTTGGGGTTTACTTGTCAGGCCTATTTCTGGTTTTCATACTGGGGATGCTGGGATGGTTTCTCTCAACCGTGTTTGAGGGAGAAATCCCATCGGTTGAGCTGAGTTCAATGCCTGATTTTATTTCAGGTCCCCTTGAACTCACTATAACTGCATCTGACAACTTGCGAGGTATTAAAAGAGTCAAGGCGATACTTTTACAAGAAGGAAGAGAACACGTTGTCTTAGAAAAGCATTACCCTTTCAAAGGCATCCTAAACCGTGAAGGAATTCATAAAATAGAGGAAAACTTTGCTTTGGACCCTTCAAAACTTGCCCTTTCACAAAGCAGAGTTGTTTTGGAGGTAACGGTTTGGGACTATTCAAGAAGATCGGGGGGGGATGGCAATGTGGCAGCTATAAGGCACCAAGCTTCAGTTGATACCGTTCCACCCTTTGTCAGGGCCGTAAGCCGCCTTCATTATGTAAATCAGGGTGGTACCGGTTTCGTGGTTTATCAGTCGTCTTCAGATACGGTGGAAAGCGGGGTGCTTGTGGAGGATATGTTTTTCCCGGGTTTTCCTCTTACCGTCGCAGCAAAAGAAGGAATAAGTTGTTGCTATTTTCCGATACCTTTCAACATCCATCCTGAATCCGATATATTACTATGGGCAAAGGACAAGGCTGGGAACGAATCCCGCAGCAATTTTCACTGCCTGGTTCGCAGAAAAGAATTTGCTGCTGACAAGATCACTCTGACGGATGGTTTTCTGGACAGGATACTGCCATATTTCAAGGAGTTCATTAGTGATGATTCAGCCTCCAGAATCAAGAAGTTCCTTGAAATCAACAGAGAAATCAGAACAAAAAATGATCTTACATTTAAAAGCCTTAAGACAAATACTTCCCCAAGGAAACTGTGGGAAGGCTCTTGGGTGAGGCTTCCTAATTCGGCAACAATGGCCAAATTCGGAGACAGAAGGTCCTACTACTATCAGGGAGAAAAGATTGATGAACAGGTCCATCTGGGAATAGATCTGGCATCTCTTGCCAATTCTCAAATCCCGGCTGCAAATTCAGGCAGGGTTATCTGCGCAGAGAACCTTGGAATTTATGGCCTGACTATCATACTGGATCACGGGCAGGGGATTGCATCCGTGTACAGCCATTTAAGCGAAATAAAGGTTGGTCTTGGCCAGGAAGTAAAAAAAGGACAATTTATAGGAATCAGCGGCCAAACAGGGCTTGCGGGGGGCGATCATCTGCATTTTGCGGTAATGGCCCATGGGTTTCCAGTGAACCCCATAGAGTGGTGGGATCCTCACTGGATAAATGAAAACATAGAGAAGCGACTGAACGTTGTCAATTAAACTTCCTAAAGGATTCCTAGCCCTCAACGGGCCGACCTCTGCATACCATTCCTTGGTGCAATTTATTGCATTGTGATTTCATTATGAAATAATATCGAGGAACTGGCCCTTTTTTGTTCAAAGACCAGCTGATTATAAACTCATTAAATATGTTTGGATGGGAAACCATGTATGAATTTTTCATAAAAGGCGGACCGGTTATGTATCCGCTTCTGGCGTGTTCACTGATAACACTGACTGTAATCCTGGAGAGAATATTTTTTTGGGTGCGTGAGGATTTCAGGCGAAGTCCCAGACTTGTTGATGTGATTTTGGAGCTTTGCAGACATGGTGATTGGGAAGGGGTTCGCGATACGGTGGCAGGATCAAGAGACTATGTAATCAGAATACTTGTGAGCGGAATTCTTCACAGGGAATTCTCTATGGCAAAGGCCATGGAGGCAGCGGCCTCTGAGGAGATAAGCAGGATGAGGCAATATATGGGGGTGCTTGATACGATGATAACCGTGGCGCCTTTGCTTGGAATATTCGGAACCGTAATAGGTATCATCACCTCATTTGATCTTCTGGGGGCGAGTGCGATTAGGGATCCTCAGGCGGTAACTGCCGGAATCTCTCAGGCTCTTATCACAACCGCCTCAGGACTGGCAATCGCAATCCTTTCTGTCTTTCCATACAACTATTTCAACTCCAAAGTGGAAAATGCCGCCCGCACCATCGAGAAATATTCCACGAGCCTTGAGATAGTATATGAAAAGCTTCTGCCTTCTGAGTCTGATCGGAAGGAGGTACAGAGGTGAGGGTAGTTGTTACACCCAAAAAGACCAGAATAGAAATAATACCGCTTATCGATGTAATTTTTCTGCTTCTGGTTTTCTTTATATATGCAATGCTTTCAATGACTGTTCATCACGGGCTTCCGGTTGATATCCCTGCAAGCGACAGGGCGGTCGTTGAAAATTCCGATCTGCCTTCCATAACCGTCAAAGATGATGGATCGGTATTTCTTGACTCCGAGCAGATTTCGGTTCATGACTTGGGTCGCCTACTTGCGGTCAGGATTCAAAAAAGCCATGGAAAAGGGGTCCTCCTCTTTGCAGACCGAAATCTGCCTTACCATAAACTTTTTGAGGTAATTGAAGAGATAACCAGTGGGGGTGTCAGCAGCATATCCCTTCAGTCGCGTGAGGAAGAGACAAATTGATAAGGCTCCTATCCGCCGCCGCTCTGGCTGCATTACTCCACCTTTTTTTGGCTATGGTGAATCTTCCTGTAGTCAGGTCCTCAGGGAAAGAAACCAATATTGCCAGTCCTGTAAGCTTTAACATAATTCGAATCAACTCTCAATTAAAAGAGAAAGCAACCGCACACGATCTGGAAAACCAGGTAATAAAAGATTTCATTGATGGGTCGACGTTAACAAAGGACCCGGGCAACTCACAGAGTCAAGATTCTCAGCAGGAGTTAAAAAAGGATAGCATCAGACAACTCGGGAGAAATTCTTTTCCAAGAAGGCCTGAAGTGAAGAAAAATAAACGCTCTGAGAACAAGAAGGCCGTTCAGGATTTTGATCGTTTGTTAACCAGAGCTCCTCCATCTACTTCCTTGGACCATGGGAGCGTGAAAGATGTCAAGGTTATGGAGCATTCTCCTGATCTCCAAACTCCAACCGTTGACGGCCGTGTTCCTCAGGGAGTTCCAGGGCCGATGGCGACAGTTGAGGAGCCGGTTATCAGGGCACTGACTGAAGAACCACTCGAGGAAGCAAGACCTGCTTATCTGCTGAACCCTCATCCTTCTTATCCAATGATTGCAAGGAAAAGGGGTTACCAAGGTAAAGTCATCCTTGATGTTCTGGTTGACGAGAACGGACGAGCGAGAGAGGTAATCATTAATGAGTCAAGCGGCTACGTAATTCTTGATCGTGCTGCCGCAACGGCGGTTGCAGACTGGAAGTTTGAGCCGGCAAAAAGAGGGCTGATTGCTGTGCCGATGCGCGTAAAGGTTCCGGTTGTCTTCCGGCTTGAATGAGCAGGCTGGAAAACCGGGTTGTGAAAATTTCACTTGACGCCAACAGCTATTATGATAAATGAGAACACAGTTCAGGTGCCCACTTAAAGCTTAAAAGGGAACCCCGTTATATTCGGGGACGGACCCGCCGCTGTGATCGGGTACGAAAGCCGCGTGACCAGACTTTACTTCAGGTCTTAGACCACTGCCTAGGGCTTTTTCCGGGCGGGAAGGTGCGGCCGGTAGGATGATCCGAAAGTCAGAAGACCTGCCTGAACGGCTTCCACGCTTCCGCGGACAGCAGTGTGGAGAATGATCTTGAGGATAAAAAGGGAAATCCCCGGATCGACTTGGTCGGTCCGGGGATTTTTTTCTCTGGACCCTTTTTAAACTTTTATCGGGGGAGGAGAGATATCATGAAAAATTTTGTTGTGTTTCTAGCGAGTTGGTTAATAATCTTTTTTGCTGCTCCTGTAGGTGCCTCTGATCAAAAAAAGGAGCTGCCAGCGCTGGATACGGTTGTTGTTACAGCAACAAGGACAGAGATTGAAAAACAGGTTGTGCCTGCGAATGTTTCTATCATTGAATCCAAGCAGATAGAACAATCCGGCGCACGAAGCGTTGTTGAACTGTTGAGATCACAGGAAGGGCTCGCAGTCAGGGATCTTCTTGGAAATGGAAAGTCAGCCGCAGTGGATTTAAGAGGCTTTGGTGAAAGCGGCCCTTACAACACACTGGTGCTTGTTGATGGAAGGCGCGTAAATGAAATGGACCTTAGCGGGGTTGATTGGACTCAGGTACCGGTTGATCAGATCGAGCGGATAGAAATAGTAAGGGGAACCGGAACTGTCCTTTACGGTGACAATGCCGTGGGAGGGGTCATAAATATAATCACCAAAAACCCCAGGGAAGGGCTCTCAGCAAAAGCAAAAGTGCTTTCAGGAAGCTACAGCAGGCACAAGGAAAAACTATTCATCAGCGCTGGGAAAAACGGTCTGGCAGGTCTTCTTTCCGTAGGCTATGACTCCGGTGAAGGATACAGGGAGAATGGTGAACTCCGGGCCAAGGATATAGGCGGCAGGGTCAATTATGATATCTCAGAGTTCCTTTCCCTGTCACTTAAGGGAGGTCATCACAAAGACACATATGGTCTTCCCGGTCCTTTAAATGAAAAAGATATGGCCAACAATCGCAGAGCCAGCCGGTCTCCGGACGACGGCGCCGAAACCAGTGACGGATATCTTGCATTAACAACAGAAATGGATTTTGGGAAATTCGGAGGCATAACTACGGACGTGTCCTTCAGGGATAGGAGCACTGATGAGAAATTTGCCAGTTACTCCTTTGCTGCGGAAAGGGATTCAAGAACCTGGTCATTAACCCCCAGGTATGTACTAAATAGCAAGCCATTTGGCCATAAAAATAACTTTATCTCGGGACTTGATTTTTATAGATCAAAATTGGAAATGGACAGCTTTTTCGGGACTTCTGGATTTAAATCCAGTGAAGCTGAGGCTGAACGGACATCCCTTGGCATTTACGCCCATAATGAGTTTTACATAAAAAAAGATATTGTCTTGTCAGCTGGAGCCAGGAGGGAATGGGTGAAATATGATCTACAACAGAATGATCTGACTGGCTTTCTCTCACCGCTCTCCGATTCCGTCGAGGATGCAGAGAATGCCTACACACTTGGATTAAGCTATCTTTATAGAGATGATTGTTCGGTTTTCCTGCGAGTAAATAGAAGTTTCCGCTTCCAGCTTTCTGACGAGCTGATTCTTTATGACTTCTCAGCTGGAAAAATAAAGGCTAACAAAGACCTTAAGCCCCAGCGGGGACAGCACATCGAGTTGGGATTAGCCCACCGTTTAAACAAGTCTCTGGAGGGAAGGGTGACCCTTTTCAGGGCTTCCATTAAAGACGAGATTTTCTACAATTCCTCCACCTATACAAATGAAAATCATCCCGAGACTCTACATCAGGGAATTGAACTGGGGGCCAGGGCAAGGCTTTTTACTTTCCTGTCCCTTTTTGGAAACTATACCTTTGAGGAGGCAACCTTTGAGGAGGCCCCTTTTAGAGGCAACTATGTCCCAGCAGTCCCCAAACACAGGGCAAATGCGGGTTTTGAAATACGCGACCTCCTGCAAGGGCTTACTTTCACAGGAAGCTACAACTATGTAGGTAAAAGCTACGCAATAAGCGATCAGGCGAACAAGCTATCGAAGGCGCCAAGTTACAATACCATAAATGCAACCCTTTCTTATGAATGGAAATTCATTACTGCACACTTAGGAGTCAACAATGTTACAAATGAAAAGTACTCCGATTATGTAGTTGCAGGAGGTTTCCCTTTGGGACTTAACTATTATCCGGCCCCAGAAAGAAACTGGGTAGCAGGGCTTGAAATAAAATATTAGCGATCCGGTCCCCCGGTCTTGCCGGCCGGGGGAACCAGAGCGGCACTGAGTACTTCCTCCATTTTTGAAACAAAGTGAATGATAATTTTCTTGCGGACTTCATCAGGTATTTCATCCAGATCCTTTTCGTTACCCTTTGGGAGAATCAACTGGGTAATCCCGCTCCTGCTTGCCGCAAGAACCTTTTCCTTGATCCCTCCAACGGGTAGAACGAGTCCCCGCAGTGTTACCTCGCCGGTCATGGCAAGTCCTGATTTTACCGGCCTTGACGATACAAGGGATGCCAGGGCAGTCAGCATGGTGACACCTGCTGAAGGCCCGTCCTTTGGTATAGCTCCTGCCGGCACGTGAATGTGGATATCATGCTCCTTGAAAAAATCTACGGGGATATGCAGAGAAGCAGCATTAGATCTCAGATAGCTTAGCGCCGTTTGAGCGGACTCCTTCATAACATCGCCAAGTTGCCCAGTAAGAGATAGAGATTTTTGGCCGGGCATCATGGTAGCTTCAATAAATAGAATGTCGCCGCCCGCAGGAGTCCAGGCCAATCCTGTCGCAATTCCGGGCACCGAGGTCCTTTCAGCCAGGTCAACGGTAAACTTGGGTTTTCCAAGATACTCGCCAACCGTTTTCTCTGTGATGGAAACCCTTACAAGTTCGCCCTCGGCAACCTTCCTGGCCACCCCTCTGCATATGGCACCTATCTCCCTTTCCAGATTTCTCAGCCCCGCCTCTCTTGTGTATTCACGAATGACCTTTTTAATGGCTGTTTTCCTGAAGGAAATGCTGGTGTTTTTAAGCCCGTGTTCCCTTGTCTGACGGGGCACCAAAAACCTCCTGGCAATGGCAATCTTGTCATCCTCAGTATATCCGGAAAGCTCCAGCACCTCCATCCTGTCTCGAAGAGGGGCAGGAACCGGCTCGAGCTGATTGGCGGTAGCTATGAACATGACACCCGACAGATCAAATTCCAATTCAAGATAATGATCGGAAAACGAAAAGTTCTGCTCAGGATCCAATACTTCAAGAAGAGCTGAAGAAGGATCCCCTCTAAAGTCTGTCCCGACCTTGTCTATTTCATCTAGCATAAACACAGGATTATTGCTGCCGGCTCTTCTTATGCCCTGTACGATTCTTCCCGGAAGAGCACCAACATAGGTCCGACGATGACCTCTTATCTCCGCCTCGTCTCTTACACCTCCCAGGGATATTCTGATGAATTTCCTTCCAATCGCTTCTGCTATTGAACGGCCAAGGCTTGTTTTGCCCGTTCCCGGCGGCCCCACGAGGCAAAGAATAGGTCCTTTGTGTTCGGGATTAAGCTTTCTCACTGCCAAGTATTCAAGTATGCGCCGCTTCACCTTATCAAGATTGTAGTGGTATTTCTCCAAAATCTTTTCGGCATATTTTATGTCTATACGGTCTTTTGTTCCCTCTAGCCAAGGCAGATCAAGTATCCAGTCCAGATAGGTTCTTGAAACAGTATACTCTGAGGAAGAGGGGTTCATATTTGATATCCTCTGCAGTTCCTTGTCCGCGCTCTTTCTGACATGATCAGGCAAAGCCTTTTTTTCTACTGCATCCTTGAGTTCATTTATCTCTGAAGCCACTTCCTTATCCATGCCCAGTTCTTTCTGGATGGCCTTCAAGTGCTCTTTCAAATAAAACTCTTTTTGGGATTTATCTATGCCTTTTTTGACCTCGTCCTGAATCTTTTTTCCAACATGAAGCAATTCTATTTCCTCGTTGAGGAATAAAACCAATTGAGCAAGGCGCTCACGTATATCAAGGGCTTCCAGAATTTTTTGTTTTTTTTGCCTGTCTATATTGACCGTCGAAGCTATCATATCTGCAAGAGATCCTGGGACATCTATGCTTTGCGACAATTGCACGAGTTCCCTGGGCATATGCGGGGAAAGTTCAAGAATCTGCTTAAAGAGCTCCAGCAGATTTGCATTAAGTGCATCTATTTCAATCCCTTTGACCTCCATGTCTTCCAGCTTTTTGACTTTTGCACTTAGATAGGGCTCCTTTGATATAATATCAGTGATTTCCACTCTGGAAAGCCCCTGTAATACAAGTAAGGTTCCTTCCTCTCCTTTTGAGAGTTTGATCACCTGTCCTACTGTTGCTGTTTTGTATATGTCAAATTGACTTGCCTGATCTCTTTCAATATTTTTAACGAGAGCAACGACAATTAAATTGTCCTTTTGAAGTGCATCGTCAATAAGTCGAGAGTATTCTTCATTTTTTATCATAAGAGGGACAACCATTTTTGGAAAAATAACAGCATCTCTCATTGGTAATACAGGCAATATATCAGGAATAATAATATTTTTTTCGTTCATCACGTTGTTCTCCTGGACTTAGTTTAATTCACCCATAAGTCAATCTTTTATTTTGACGTGCGTTTTACATGGCTTAGTCCGCCTTTTCATACGCACAGTCAGCATTCCATCTGAAAAAGATGCCTCAATACAGGTATCGTCAATTACATGTGAAAGGCGGAATATCCGGTCAAAGTCTCCCGAACCTATCTCTAGGAGAAAGAACCTGTTTGGCCTTTTTTGCTGATATTGAGGAAGCCTTCTACCGCTTACACGCAGTGAAGTTCCGTGGAATGAAACCTCTATGTCTTCTTTTCTAACACCAGCCAGATTGACGGCAAGAATTACCTCGTCATCCGTTTCGTAAAGATCCGCCTCCGGTGTCCACCCAAAAGGGGAGTCGGCCAAAAGAGGTCTGTTGATATTCATCTTTATCAGCTCATTGAAGAGCTTCTGAAAATTTTCAGGTATCTTTCCCAAGTTACTGTCAAATCTCGCTTTGATATAATGCATATTGATTATTCTCCTCCGAGCAACCTGTATGTTTACCCAAGCTCAGTCTTATTGTTAATCTTAATCACTTGCCGGATACAGTAAAGAGGCAGGCCATTTGCACTTTGACAAAGGAGAGGCGATGCTATAATTATTTTTTTAATATGGTGGAGGTAGTTGGCAACCCGAAAAGGGAAGATTTCATGCCCGGCCTTCCACAAAAAAAGAAGACTTTTACGGGTTGAGGTGAAGGTTTTGATGACAAAGGATCTCTATGAAATTCTTGGAGTAAAAAGAAATGCATCAGGAGATGACATCAAGAAGGCTTACAGAAAGCTTGCCAGAAAATGGCATCCAGACATCAACCCTGGAAATAAGGAGGCTGAGGAAAAGTTTAAAGGTATTTCCCACGCATATGATGTCCTTGGAGACGAAAAGAAAAGGAAACTTTATGATGAATTTGGAGAAGACGCGCTCACAAGCGGCTTTGATGAAGATAAGGCAAGGGAAGCAATGAAGTGGGGCGCCTATCAGCAGGCTGGCGCAAAAGCTGGTAAAGAGGGTTTCGGACAATATCAGAGTTATGAGGATGTCTTTGGCGATCTCTTTGGTTTTGGAAAGGGGTTCCAGGATTATTCCGGGCAGAGGACTTCAAAGGGAAGAGATATAGAACATGTGATGACGATTGATCTTATCTCGGCCCTTAAAGGCTTCGAAACTGAATTGACATTGCAAAAGGAGACCGCATGTCGCAGATGTAATGGTGCGGGGACGGACCCTAACGCCACCCTGGGAACTTGTCCAGTTTGCAATGGTTCGGGAAGGATAGATGTGGCAAAAGGACCAATGCATTTTACAAAACCCTGCCATCACTGCAAAGGTCACGGAACAGTTGGAAAGGCATGCCCCCAATGCGGCGGTAGCGGAAGGACCCTCGGTTCTGAAACTGTAAGGGTAAGTGTCCCGGAAGGTGTCAAGGAAGGATCAAAGGTTCGGGTAGCAGGCAAGGGTGAGGCGGGGCTTGGAGGGGGACCGGCAGGAGACCTGTACCTCATAATCAGTATAACTCCTCACGGTTTCCTCAGAAGGCAAGACGACGATCTCTATATGGACCTTCCAGTCACAGTAAATGAGGCAATTGCAGGCGCAACCGTAACCATCCCCACTATTGACGGCCCTATAAAACTAAAGATACCGCCAAAGAGTCAAAGCGGTAATCTTCTGAGGGCAAGAGGCAAGGGCGCTGTAAACATAAAGACCAAGAAAAGAGGCGACCTTATGGTCAAACTGCTGGTCAAGGTGCCCAGGACAGATGCTAAAGAGGTTCTTGAGGCCGTGAAAATGATGGATAAGTACTATGATTCAGATGTAAGAGGAGATATTAAGTTGTCCCCATAACATATTTAAATAGGGCCTATTTCAGGATCTCTACTGTTTTTGACTTTTCGCCATGGACGCTCATGGCCGAAGAAATTGTCACACCATCTGGTGCCTTCATTAAGCTCTTTTTCCAGCTTTTGCCGGTAAATCTCAAGGTCGCTCCCCTTGGTTCTCTGGGGGACCCAAATTGGAGGAGAATAGTATACTGCAATTTTGGAAAAAGGCTTTGGAATAAGATAACGGTCCCACGAATTAAGGACCCAGCAGCGGTTTGCCCCCCATACAACGCCGATAATCGGCACCCCTGACGCTCTGGCAATGGCAAGTGCTCCTATTTTGGCCACACGGGCGGGCCCCTGCGGACCATCAGCCAGCATTCCACTCAAATGCCCGGCCTTGGTAAGTCTTATCATTTCACGGAGGGCCTCAATTCCCCCCAGTGTGGAGGATCCTCGCACGCATTTGAAGCCTAGGTTTTCCGCCAGCCTTGCTGCATATTCCCCGTCACGGCTCTTGCTGACCATCATTGTCAGGCCTCTAAACCCACCGTAATAAAAGTGGTAAGACATTCTCTGGTGCCATGTGGCGTAAACGGCCAATCCCCCTGAAGCCTCTAACGTCTCTTCGTGCCTTTCAAGGCCCTCTGAGGCTACCACCCTGCACGAGCCCATAAGGAGCCTAATAAATCCCGCTGCAAGAGCAGGGGCTGCCCATAAAAGAGGAGGATCATACCACCTAAAAAGGGAATCAGGTTTAGTGCCCATAGGTTACTTCTGCTAGTTCTCCATGCTGGATCAGGATCTGTTTTGCAGTGACGAGCCAACAGATTCTTCTTCTCCATTGATGGATATCAATCTTTCCTATCCGATTCAAATACTTTTTTTTAATTATTCGGATCATAAAGAAAACATCTCACTTGTCTGAGACAGGAAACTCTGCTAAATAATCGTTGCCCGAAACATATAGCTGTTTCAAATAAAATGCTGTAATATATACGTTGAATTGATAAGGTCAGATCGGTTTCTGTATACTTATTTAAATGATCTGAATTGGCTTGAAGATAGCATTTTATACAAAACATTATTATGCGAATTATTAGAGGTAAAGGGGTATGAAAATTCTTATTTCAATTTTTTCCTCTCTTTTTTTAATTGGATGCGGAACTCCTAAATCAGCATTAAATTGGAATAAACTTGAAATACCTTATCATGATAGAGTAATTCAAGCTAGGGCACAGCAAGTTGATAAACTTCGTGAAAAAGGAGAGCCGGTAAAATCTGAGCTTCAACGTACTGAGGAGGCATTAAAAAAGGCGATTAGTATAATTTTTGACGGTAAAGAAGCAGAGTTAAAAGGCGACACTGCTCATCCACTTTCTGATCAGAGCGCACGCCAGTGGAGGGTTGAGGAACTCATTCTTCTCTACCATCCTGAAATCATTGAGCAACTTGCAGCGCTTGACCAACTTGCCACAGCACCCAACCTCCTTCTGACTATTCTTAACCAACTTCAAATATCAGGAAGCGCTGCGCTTGTTGGGGGCATTTTTGAGATTAAGTCAAATGAGAGTGGAAATTCAGAGTTGATATTCAGCAATGACGGCCGTAGCGTATATGAGACAAGGCTCAGCGCCTCTCTGGGTTTGGGAAGTCTTTTTGAGGACACGAGGAGCCTGATAGCATTTGAGAGGCAATTCCTGCAATTCCGTAGCCGACTTATAACAAAGCATGCATTAATATGGCCAATTATAGAAGAATACAATAAAAGCGATATTATCGAAAGAGAGTCAAGATCACGTCTCCTGATAAAGGAGTTACTTGCAAGACAATAGTGCCAACACCCAAGGAATTAATGAAGCATCGGCTACATTGCGTCAGAAGATGTTGGAGATCCTTGGTAGAAATAAGTCGACGACCAGGGAGTTGTCAAAACTCATCAGTGCTCCGGAAAAGGACATTATTCGCCACATGCCCCATGTAATGAGAAGTGCCGCTGCTCGTGGCTTGCACATTAAGGTGCAAGAGGCCGAATGCCTTAACTGCCATTTTTTGTTCAAAGAAAGAACACGTATTACAAGACCGGGCAGATGTCCGATGTGCAAAAGCACTCATATCAAGGAGCCTTCCTTTCAAATCCTGGAAGGAAAGGGATCACGCTCCAAAAAACACAACCGCAGGACTGGCAAATTCTGACTTGCCTTATTTTCTGGGGATGCCATTCAATAGCAAGATTTGTTCATTAGAAGTTGCTTTGAACCTTGAAAACCATTAAGGTCTCCTTTAGTTTTTAGTATATGGAAAAGCTGGGAGCTAGCATAGACATCGGAACCCACACTGCTCGACTCCTGGTAGCACGGGCGGGCGGCAGTCCTTTGTGTGTCAGTGATATTGAAAGGTCTCGATGCTACATAAGGCTTGGTGAGGGCTGGGATACTGCAAGTAAGGGAATATTATGCAGTGACGCTATTGATCGAACATTGAAGGCAATTGAATCATTCCAGGCAATTATTTCTAAGTATTCTCTTGATTATGTAAAGGCAGTTGCAACAGGGGTGGTGAGAGAGGCTTTGAATAGAGATCAATTCCTAGAGACTGTCTTTGAAAAAACCGGAATAATAATCCAGATCTTAAACGGAGAGGAGGAAGCCCTTCTTTCTGCCAAAGGGGTTACAAACGCTTTAGGGTTAACTGAAGGTCCAATTCTTATCTTTGATCTTGGGGGAGGTTCTACGGAGTTCTTCGTTCGATCGGGAGAGCAGATTGCGTTGAAGTCTATTCCTGTAGGAGCCATGAGGCTCACAAGGCAATTTCTCCACCTTGATCCGCCTGACCCCAGTGAAATTGACTCTCTTGTTGAGTATGTGGACGGCTGTTTTTTTAACTTAATAAAGGATCTGAATATAAACGAGCCAAATATTTCAATCGCCGGTACTGGAGGAACAGTTGTAAGCCTTGCATGTATGAATGAAGGTCTTACCGGTGAGTATCTGACTCCAAAAAAAATCAATGGAGTTAAGATTAAAAAAAATAAAATCAATGAAATTTTAAATTATCTAGGATCAATAAAATTTGAAAAAAGGTGCAATGTAGCATGCCTTGATCCGGCAAAGGCCGGGGTTATCTTAGCCGGTTTATTGGTAGTTTCAAGACTGCTCCATTTACTAGATAAGCAGAGCATGACTGCATGCATGTCCGATATTCTGGAAGGACTCATTATAGAATTATATGGAGGAAAATGATATGAGCAACAGTTCAATTACTTATGGGTTGACCTTTGATGACTTACTTCTGGTTCCTTCACATTCGGAAGTCCTTCCGGCCGAGGTAGAAGTAAAGACTAAACTGACGCGGAATATATCGCTGAATATCCCGTTGGTCAGCGCGGCAATGGATACTGTCACGGAGTCCGCAACCGCCATAACTATCGCCAGACAGGGTGGTATAGGTTTCATACATAAAAATATGACTGTAGAAAAGCAGGCACTCGAGGTTGAAAAGGTAAAAAAATCCGAAAGCGGGATGATAGTTGACCCTATTACCATAGGGCCCGGAAGAAAAATATCTGAAGTTTTGGATATAATGGAGCGCTATAAAATATCAGGTGTTCCTGTAGTCGAAAATGGTAACCTTATGGGTATTATTACCAATCGCGATTTGAGGTTTGAAAGCAATCTGGACCAGCCTGTAAGCGAGGTTATGACAAAGGAAAACCTTGCAACCGCAAAGATGGGTATCACCCTGGAGGAATCAAAGGCGATACTTCACAAGCGGCGCATCGAAAAACTCCTTGTGGTGGATGAAGAAGGCAAGCTCAGGGGGCTTATCACTATCAAAGACATTGAAAAGATAAAAAAATATCCCAATGCCTGTAAAGACGCCTTTGGACGGCTAAGGGTCGGAGCCGGAATAGGAGTAGGATCTGATATCTACGAGAGAATAGAAGCGCTTATGTCTGCCTCAGTTGATGTAGTAGTTTTGGATACTGCTCATGGTCATTCTGAAAAGGTCATCCAGGCGGTGCGTGAGATCAAAAAGAGGTATCCGGAGATTGAGCTTGTTGCAGGAAATGTTGCAACAAGGGAGGGAACCGCATCCCTTATAGATGCAGGGGTAGACGGCGTAAAAGTAGGTGTGGGACCAGGATCAATATGTACCACCAGGGTTGTCGCAGGTGTGGGTGTGCCTCAGATGACAGCCATTCTTGATTGTTCTGCCGAAGGAGCTAAATACGGAGTGCCAATCATAGCCGACGGAGGGATTAAATACTCGGGAGATATCACAAAGGCCCTTGCAGGCGGAGCCTCGTCGGTAATGATAGGAAGCTTGTTTGCCGGTACGGAAGAAAGCCCGGGCGAAACAATACTCTATCAGGGTAGAACCTATAAAGTATACCGCGGAATGGGTTCTTTAGAGGCAATGAGGGAGGGCAGTAAAGACAGGTATTTTCAGGATAATGCAGAGCTTGAAAAAAAACTTGTTCCGGAAGGAATTGTCGGCAGGGTTCCCTATCGGGGATCTCTGGCTGATACCATATATCAGTTGATAGGCGGACTTAAGGCGGGCATGGGATATCTGGGTTGTCGAAGTCTGCAAGAACTACAGCAAAACGCAAGGTTCATGCAAATTACACCTGCTGGTCTCAGGGAAAGCCACGTTCACGATGTAATAATCATAAAAGAGGCTCCCAATTATCGGGTAGAGTAGGAATCTATTGGAAATGATGCAAAATCAAAATATTGACAAGGTGCTGATCCTTGATTTCGGGTCTCAGTATACTCAGCTCATAGCGAGGAGGGTACGTGAAGCCCAGGTATACAGTGAAATCCATCCATTTAACTTGCCGTTGAAAAAGATCAAGGCTTTTTCGCCCAAGGGAATAATTTTGTCAGGAGGTCCAGCAAGTATCTATGACATACAAGCCCCCCAGGCGGATCCTCAGATTCTGGAACTTGGCACACCGGTGCTCGGGATCTGCTACGGCATGCAATTCATCATCCACACCTTGAACGGGTTGGTGGCCAGAGCTCTGGACAGAGAGTACGGTAGCGCAGAGATCCACATCCAGGATGATGCTGATCTTTTCAGCGGTCTGGGTATTTCAAAAAAACACAAAGTCTGGATGAGCCATGGAGACAGAATAGAGAGAATGCCTGAAAATTTCATTACCCTGGCTACGAGTCGAAACAGTCCCGTGGCAGCTATGGCTGACAAAAAAAGAAAAATTTACGGGCTTCAGTTTCACCCTGAAGTTGCCCATACTCCGGAAGGAAATAAAATCATCAGGAATTTCCTTTTCGGCATCTGCGGGTGTAGCGCTACCTGGACTATGAGTTCCTTTGTGAAGAGAAGCGTTTCTGAATTGAGACAAAGGATAGGAGGAGACAGGATCATTTGCGGAATCTCCGGAGGCGTGGACTCATCTGTTACGGCTGTTCTTCTCCATAAGGCAGTTGGCCCTCAGCTTTCCTGCATATTTGTAGACAACGGACTTCTTAGAAAAGGGGAGTCCATGGAGGTGATGAATCTGTTTAAAAGCCTTTATGGAATTAACGTGCGCCTCGTCGATGCGTCTGAGCATTTTCTTTCATGCCTTAAAGGGGTTACTGACCCTGAAGAAAAAAGAAAGATCATCGGCAGGGAGTTCATATATGTCTTTGAAAAGACAGCTGAAGAATTTGGAAGCGCAAGATACCTGGCCCAGGGAACCCTTTACCCTGACGTGATTGAGAGCGTTTCTTTCAAGGGCCCTTCAAGATCG
>QZIK01000081.1 GCA_003599015.1 Desulfobacteraceae bacterium
TATGAGATTGCCCTGGTGCAGTACAGGGAAAAGATGCACTCTGACCTGCCTCCGACCCTCCTTCGAGGCTATGTGCAGCTTGAGACATTGGTTAATTTTAATGTAAGTGAACACTTTCCATTGGAAAGCGCAAATCTTGACGGTACGTCTACAGTCATCTCAATCAATAACCTCCCTGTGTATGCGGTGACCAAGCCCCACTACCTTGGGCCCACGATTGTAGCCGAAAAAAACCGTCCTGTTCGCATCAAGTTCTATAACCTGCTGCCTTCAGGCGCTGGCGGAAACCTTTTTATCCCTGTGGACACAACTGTCATGGGCTCAGGGATGACCGCCCAGGGTCATACTGCCATGGAAATGATGGATCCGATGATGATAGATCCGCAGAACCCCATGTGCAACGAGGGAGGAGAAATGAAGGCCCAGTTGGTGGCAGACGGCCTTTGCTACGCTGAGAACAGGGCCACCCTTCATCTCCACGGCGGGATCTCGCCCTGGATAAGCGACGGCACACCGCACCAGTGGATCACCCCGGCCGATCAAACCACCCCTTATCCGCAGGGTGTAAGCGTTTCGCCTGTTCCGGATATGGGTGATTCCGGAAATCCAAATGACGGCGTGATGACCTTCTATTACACCAACCAGCAGAGCGCGCGGCTCATGTTCTACCACGACCACGCCTGGGGCATTACACGCCTTAATGTTTACGCAGGCGAGGCCGCACCATACATAATAACTGATGCAACCGAGCAGTCCCTGCTCAGCCAAGGTCTCATCCCTGGCGCCGAAAGCACAATTCCTCTGGTCATACAGGATAAGACCTTTGTGCCTGCCAAGGCCCAGCTCGCAGCACAGGATGAGACCTGGGATATGGACCGCTGGGGCGGCCCCGGTAATCTCTGGCTGCCGCACGTCTACTCTCCGGCCCAGAATCCTGGAGATGCCTCGGGTGTAAACCAGTTCGGCCGCTGGGCCTATGGTCCCTGGTTCTGGCCGCCCACACTTTCCGTTGAGCACGGACCTGTTCCCAATCCGTACTATGATCCTGTGTGCAATCCCGATGTAGAGTGGTGCGAGCCGCCCTTGATGCCGGGCGTGCCCTATAATTCAATGGGCATGGAAGCCTTTATGGATACACCGGTTGTGAACGGCGCTGTATATCCTAGCCTGACCGTGGAGCCAAAATCCTATCGCTTCAGGATACTCAATGCTGCCAACGACCGATTCTTTAACCTGTCTATTTACAAGGCAGTGGATGCCAATGGGAACCCGTGCGATCCGGCAAATTCGACTCCGGCGCCTGAAAGCACGGGTGTCACATGCACTGAAGTGATGCTGAATCCAGATGAGGTGGCTGCGGCATTGCTGGATCCGACCATTTTCCCTACGCCGGTCGCTGGCACGGAAGGTCCGAATTGGATTCAGATCGGAACAGAGGGCGGATTTCTGCCGGCACCCGCGGTCATTCCGGCTCACCCCACCACATGGGTGAATGATCCGACAGTGTTCAACGCGGGCAACGTGGACCAGCATTCCCTGCTAATAGGACCTGCCGAGCGTGCGGATGTGATCGTGGATTTCTCCGCCTTTGCAGGACAGACCCTTATCCTTTATAACGATGCTCCCGCAGCCTTCCCGGCGCGTGATCCACGCTACGACTACTATACAGGTAACGGAGACTACACTGAAACGGGCGGTGCCCCTTCAACACTGCCCGGTTACGGTCCCAACACCCGCACCGTGATGCAGATCAAGGTGGCCGCCGCTACACCGGCGCCGGCTTTCAACCTGACAGCGCTTGAGTCAGCTTTCATGGCGGCAAGTTTGGGAGGACTTGGCATATTCGAGTCAGGGCAGCATCCTATCATTGTTGGCCAGGGCGAGTACAATTCGGCCTACGGCACCAGCTTCCCAATCAACGGGCCGGAGAACGGGACTGTACAGATTTTCGACACTTCACTGACCTTTAAAACCCTTCTGGGGGATACTTTGACAATGCCGCTCCAGCCGAAGCAGATCCAGGACGAGATGGGTGAGGCCTTTGACCCTGAATACGGACGCATGAGCGGATTTCTGGGATTGGAGACGCCCAATGCCCAGGCAGGCATGCAGAATATGCTTCTTTACGGCTTTGTAATGCCGCCTACAGAAGTACTGAAGGGGATCGAACTGCCGGCCGGCGTGGAATTGTCTCCTATCGCCTCCACGGATGACGGCTCACAGATCTGGAAGATAACCCACAACGGAGTGGATACGCACCCGATCCATTTCCATTTGTATGACGTGCAGCTTATCAACAGGGTGGGCTGGGACGGAATAATCCGAAAACCTGATCCAAACGAGCTAGGCTGGAAGGATACCGTCCGGATCAGCCCGCTGGAGGATACCATCGTGGCGCTCAGGCCCCTTGTCCCGAGTGTCCCGTGGGATCTGCCAAACAGCGTGCGTCTGCTCGATCCCTCAATGCCGGAGGGTTCCCTTCTGGGAATGGGCATGGTAACCTTTGATCCTTCCGGGGAACCGGTGCAGGTCTATAATCGCTACATCAATTTCGGGTGGGAATACGTGTGGCACTGTCATATCCTGAGCCATGAGGAGATGGATATGATGCGGCCGGTTGTAGTGGCTGTAGCGCCAAGGGCTCCGTCGAGCCTTGTTGCAACGGTTGTCGGAAACGGCAACAACAAGAGGGTGGACTTGATCTGGCAGGACAACTCGCTTAACGAAACTCAGTTTACCGTGCAGCGGGCTGCCTCAAGCAGCGGTCCATGGACAATACTGGCTACTTTGCCTTCAGAGGTAACCACTTACACTGATCCGATAGGCAACACAAACCAGACATTTGCCTACAGGGTCATTGCATCAAACACTGTGGGCGATACGGATGAATATCCTGCTCCGTCCATAGGGTTTCCCGTGGTCACCAAGGATTCTCCGCCTTCCAATACCGTGACAGTCGGGACGGTTCAACTGCTTCCACCGTCTGCTCCCAGCAATCTTACGGCGACCTTCCAGAGCGGACCGCAGATTCTGCTTAGCTGGACGGATAAGGCCAACAATGAGACCGGTTTTGTGATTGAACGCTCTGTTGGAGCTGGCGCCTTTACCTCTCTCATCACCGTTGGACCGAGAAATAATACCGGAAGTGTTTCCTATACGGATACCAATGTTTCAGCAGGTACCGTATATAGCTACAGGGTTGCAGCCGTGAATCTGGCAGGATTGTCGGCATATACAAACACAGCAACTGCCTCCATTCCGGCTCCACCTGCGGCCCCGTCTCCTGTTACTGCAACAGCCGTGCGGCAGGGTAACAGCGCCAGGGTCACTCTTATCTGGACGAATGTAGCTGACGAGACCGGTTATACAATCGAGCGGGCTACCAATTCGGCCTTTACCGCCAACGTGGTTACAAGCACTGTGGGAGCCAATACAACAACTTTTACAACAGGTAACGTGCCGCGCAATGCATTTTTCTACTTCAGGGTGCGGGCATTTAATGGCGCGGGCGTATCCGCATGGGCCAACGCCACGCCGTTCCCGATCCGTACACCATAAAAATTAACCTTCCAGGCGGGGGAGGGATTTTCCCTTCCCCGCATTCAAAAAAACCTTAAACCGGAAAAAAAGAAACATTTGTTTTGGGATAGTCCTATCTTCTATTATGAAGATCAACCCGGAGATGTAATGGCGATTATCTTTTGGTATTCCTAAAAGCGCTTAACGTGAGAGGGAGATTCCTTTCCTTTTTTTGAATACTGGGGAGGATTGGAAACGCAAGTGGGGCGGCAGCAGACCAAATCTGAGCATATGGCCGTCACCGGACGTATCTGAACTTCAGAATGTCCTGAACAGTGCTATGGTTGATTGCCTCTGAGCCGTCTTTGATCTCCCATGGGTCGCTTTTGAATCCCAGGTAACATATGGCGCTTCCGTTTCTGGCTTCAGCGATTACCTGAGCTGTAGCCCCGCCGGTTACGAAGGGCACGTCAATCAGCTTTATGAAGTTTTTGAGGCCTTCCGCATCGGGCAGCAGCAGGTCCAGATGGTTTGGAGACTTGGTGAAGAAATCGTGGTTGAAGTCTGTCTCCGATTCATCCGGATGTACGGGAAGATAGATTATATTGGATTCAACAAGATCAAGGAAAAAGTGTGTCCCATAAGAAACATCCGGCATGTGTCCGTTTTCTTCTCTGGCCAGTTCAACAAGGACTGATGTGTTGTTTATGTCGGAATAGGTTACGTTTACTCCAAGGTTTATGTTGCTGCTTCCCCATCTGCCTGGGCCCATCATCATGATCCTGTGCTGCGCGACTTCAGTATGCCTGTTGATAGTTCCGACAGCCCGCCCCATCATGCGCTTTTCATCAATGGTTGCGTTTTTAGCATATGAAATGGGATCAATGTATAGGATGTAGCGTATATTCCTTATGACACCGCCTGGAATGGCGCGCTTTGCCCTGAAAAGGATGCGCTCTGAGGGAATGCTTTCCGGTATTGCCGTGCTTGCTGTCATGCCTGGAAGTCTGAGGGGCCGGCATTGTACCAGATTGATCCTGATTTCTCCTTTCTCTCCCACAAACGCGGTGAACTCTGTATCAACTGTATATCCGTAGGCATTTTGAAGCTTTGACAGAAGTTCTTTAATGATTTCCACAAAGTCGGTCTGGGAAATAAGCCTGTTGAAGGTTAGAACAGGATTTTTCAAATCAGCAGGGTCCTCACCTTCCATATCTCTCAGGTATCCATCCTTTAGCTCTGAAAGAAAAAATCTGATACCGGGGTAGTCGTTATTGCACGCCACTTCCATCACAGGGAGGCTTCGGAATTCGTTTTTTGCAAGGTCCAGCAAATCCATCTGCTGCTGGGAATAAAAAGCCACCTTGGCCCCCATCTCAGGTCTGAGCCCCGGATGGCTTGCCGCGATAAGTCGGGGGTAGTCTCTTCCGAGGCGATTGACGGCCCTTGTTCCGAGCCCCATGACAAGCCTTATCATACCTTGTCCGGGATCAATCCGGTCTGTCCAGCGATAAAGGTTGTATGAAAAGGCAACCCCTGCCATGGGAGGGAAGAAATAATGCCTGTAGAGCGTTCCGGATACTCGTTGAATGAGGATGGCCATTTGCTCATCTGATTCTCCAAGGCCTCTCTGCCTCCTGTAGGCAAGCGCATCAGGATTAACCGCGCTTGCATATATGAGCTTGGCAGCTCTCAGCAAGACCTCCATTCGCTCTTCGGGGCTGCCCTGATTGGCGCAGAATTCGCTCCTATATTTTCCTGCAAATGCGTTTCCAAAGCTGTCTTCCAGAAGGCTGCTGGACCTTATTATGATTGGCGCCTGCCCGAAATAGTCCAGGAGATCCCTGAACTGTTCCATTATCTCATCCGGGAAACGCCCGGCCAGAAAACGATCTTCAACTTCATGGAATTCTTCGTGGGAAATTCTCGAGTTTCTCGTCAGCCTCAACCTCAAACGGAAGAGGTCGTTGTTGACAAGGAATGTAAAGAACACATCCGAGCCTACAAAAAAAGAATCATGTTCCTCGAGAACCTTTGAAAAATCAAATTTTCCGTCCTCCTCAAGAAGGATTCTTCTTGCAATGAGCATTCCCGCAGCCTTGCCGCCTATACGGCCCGACCCGATAAGCCTGTTTCTGATGGCAAGGAGATCCTTGATTGAAAGGTAACGCTCGGCCAGATCTCTCAGTTGAGCATGCGCACCAATAAGCATCTGCGTCAGTTCCTGCCTCAGGGCCTGGATTTCCACGGAGTCGGAAAGCTTCTCCAGTTCTTCCGGGGCATACTGGGCCAGTTTCCTGTAAACGCTGTCCCAGGGGGCGATGGAGTCGGCCTTGACCTTGAGGGGAGATTTACTGGCTGAGATCAGTATGGATGATGCGTCACCGCTTTGAAAAAGGGGCGTGAGTTTCCCCTCGGAATATAGATGCGGCAGGAACATCTGGGATGAATAACGGTCCCAGACCTTTATTGGATGAATGTAAAGTTTTGAATAAACATGGTAAAGATCAATTACCACCTGAGAGGTGTCTCTGATGCGTGCAACTGCGCTGTGGGAGTGGTGCCCCCGCTTGAGGGCGAAATAGGCGACGGTGTCCAGTTCATGGAGAAAGGGACAGGTTACCTGAAAGAAGTTGGCAAGGAGCTCGTCAGTAGCCCACTCTCCCACCAGATGGGAGAGACTGTCAAATACATAGAAGACCCCTGAACCCTGCCCCTCAATGACCTTGTTGACCTGTGAACTAAAGGGGTCAAAACCAGGTCGGGGGTCCAACTCTATTGTCAATAGTCCCGGACAGGGCGGAAGTATGCGCTGATGTGTGGCGAATCGCAGATATACCACCTTGCGGGCCTCGCCAAGGGCCTGTTTGACGAAGGGACGGGCTACAAGGTGATAATTTTCAAGCCTGTCCACTTGCCAAACTACGTTGTCTCCCAGGCGAAGGCTGCCCAGGACATTGTCCAGGGCAGGAATCCCGCTTGCCACGGGATGGGTTTTAACCAATACCGCCTCCAGAAATCTGTTCTACCCGTCGGTTCATTCGTGATAATTAAGTTTATTGGCTCACATGGAAAGACCTCAAGCCCCTCCATGTGAATTTCGGACTATACCCATCCTCTCGTCTTCATGGCCTCAACCACCCGGCTCACCGCCACGGCGTATGCTGCCTTGCGCATGTTTATATGATGTTTTTCGGACATATCGAAGACCTCATGGTAGGCCCTGGTCATGCGCTTGTCCAGCCTTTCATGCACTTCCTTTTCGTCCCAGTAATACATGGATGCGTTTTGAACCATTTCAAAGTAGGAAACTGTCACTCCGCCTGCGTTGCAAAGGAAGTCTGGAATGACATGGACGCCTTTCTTATAGAGGATCTCATCCGCTTCAGGAGTAGTAGGCCCGTTTGCCAGCTCTACAATAACCTTGGCCTTCACCCGTTCGGCGTTCTTTCCGGTAAGTATGCCCTCAAGGGCCGCAAGGACCAGTACATCCACATCCATTTCCAGAAGCGCATCCTGGCTTATGCACTCGCTCCCCTGACAATTAAGCACGGAGGAAGTGCTCTGCTTCTGCTTGGCTATTGTCTGCGAGGAAAGGCCGGCTCGGCAGCAAACCGCCCCTTTTGAGTCGCAGACCGCCACGATCTTTGCGCCGAACATGGATTCGGCCAGGGAAGCCGCATAACTGCCGGCATTGCCGTAGCCCTGGATTGCCACAGTAGCCTTGTTGAGTTCCAGACCTATCTTTCTGGCTGCCTCCCGCAACGTGTAAAGACCTCCTCGTGCAGTCGCATCACCCCGGCCCGGCGATCCTCCAAGTGAAAGAGGCTTACCGGTCATGACTCCAAACTGGTTCTTTCCCAGCATCGAGGAATATTCATCCATCATCCAGGCCATGATCTGGGGGTTTGTGTAAACATCGGGGGCAGGCACGTCTTTTTCAGGACCTATAAAAGGGGCTATTGCCTTTATGTATGCCCTGCTTATCCTCTCCAGTTCATGGATGGAAAGTTCCTTGGGATTGCATATCACGCCTCCCTTGCCGCCTCCCAGGGGAAGATCAAGAAGCGCTACTTTCCATGTCATCCAGGCCGCGAGTGCCCTAACCGTGTCAATGGTTTCATCCGGATGAAACCTTATGCCGCCCTTGGCAGGTCCCTTGGCATCGTTGTACTGGACCCTGAAGCCCTGGAACATCCTCGTTGTTCCGTCATCCATGTGCACAGGGAAAGTCACGTGGAGTTCCCGCATGGGCCGCAGAAGCGCTTCGCGCGTGCTCTGGTCGAGTTTGAGAATGTCAGCGCAGTCGTTTATCTGTTTCTGAGCGATCTTAAATGGATTGTTACCGTTGTCAGACATTTATCTTCCTCCTTAGAATTTAAATTAAAATGCTAACCTCTTGGAGATTATATAAAATTATATCAAGGCCTAATCACTTAGGCGTTTTGCATGATCCAAATAATGTTTCAAGATCCACATTTTTTCCAGGAACTCAGGCCATCCGCATCGCGGATTGAATCCTTTTGATGCCTCCGGATCAACCAGCACGTTCCCGACGACTTGCCCCTGAAACTCATTCCATATATCTCCCCATGTGTTCTGAGCATCCTGCAGCATTGAACCCATAATATTCCTGAAGTGCCGCAACCTTTCTTCAGGGGAAATTGACTTTTGCTCCTGGGAATCCGACTTCGAACTTGTGATGACCTTCAACTGCTTTTCCATGACATGCCTCCATGCATTGAAACATTTTATCTTTGTTGGATGACCTGGCTGATCAGGCGAGGCAGAGCTTAAGCGCTGCGTCTGCCAAAAGATCAGTCCTCCGACCCAAACCTTGGTTTTCCTCCTGGGTCCCCTTCACACAGCCTTCTTGCATAATCAATCTTGATACCCAGAATATGAAGTTTTTTCAGCAGTGATGTCCTTTCTGCCCGGTCGGCGACAGGAGCGAGACTCCCTTCAAGGATCTCATCGCAGGTGCGAGGGTCCTTGACTTCATCCCAGATCTCTTTCCATAGAGTCATGGCCTCTCCCATGACACTTGCTGCAACTCCTCTGAAGTGCCTAAGTTTTGCATTTATGCGGTCAATCTCAGTTCTGGAGTTCAGCTCAGATGAGGCAAAACTTCCTGAAATCTCTATTTCAGCCCTCTGCTTCATATTCGCCTTTCTCATATATCGGCCTCTTTAACGGCAACCTGCCGTGAAAAAAGGGTTTTTTCCTGGATCGCTCGGAGCATGATCCGGCAAAATTTGCTTAAAGACATTTACTGTGCAGCAGGTTTCAGCAATAGATGTGCCGAAAAATCAATACAAGGATAAGGTTATTGTTTTCAATAAGATCAAGGTATCAGCAAGGCCAAGAGAGGATGAAGGAGGTCTGTCTGCTGTTCAGGTTTTGAGCATTTCTGTGCAAATCCTGACGGGTTAGGGGAGCAAATTATGCCTGTGGGGTGTGGATACGGTATTTTTTTATGCGGTGCCTCAGGGTGTTACGACTTATTCCCAGCATCCTGGATGCTTTAACCTGGTTATATCCGCATTGTTTTAAGACCTTTTTTATCAAAACACTTTCAACCGTATCAAGGATATTGGCCTCGCCAGGATTCGTTGATATTTTAACCAGATAAGGAAAAAGGTCGTCCAGTTTTCTTTCCATTGTGTTAATAAAAGGCTCGTGATCTGTTTCCATGTCCGAGCCTTCCTCACATCTTTCCATTTGAATGTGCTCAGGAAGGATCATCTCTCCCTGGCTGAGCAGAACAGCCCGTCTGAGGCAGTTTTCCAGCTCCCGCACATTTCCAGGCCATGAATAAGACCTTATCTTTTCAAGCGCTGCGTCATCCACATACCTTATGGAGACTCCGTATTCGCTGCTAAGACATGCTATGAAATGCTCAACCAGCAATGGTATATCTTCCTGGCGGTCCCTGAGGGCCGGAAGATGAATGGAAATGATCTTTAGCCGCCAGTAAAGATCCTCTCGGAACCTTCCCTGCTCCACCTCCTTTTCTAAATTCTTGTTGGTGGCCGCCATGATCCTCACATCCGATCTTATGGTCTCGCTTCCGCCCAGCCTCTCGAATTCTCCATACTGGATTGCCCTGAGCACCTTGGCCTGTGTGGCAAGGGGCATATCTCCTATTTCATCAAAAAAAAGCGTTCCTTTATGGCATCGTTCAAACTTTCCTATGTGTATTCTTTCGGCTCCGGTGAAGGCTCCCCTTTCATGTCCGAAGAGATCGCTTTCAAAAAGATTTTCTGGAATAGCCGCGCAGTTGACCGCCAGGAATGGTTTTTCTTTTCTGTGACTGTGATGATAGATGGCACGGGCAACAAGTTCCTTTCCCGTCCCGGATTCGCCTGTGATCAGTACCGTAACGTCCTTGTCCGCCACCTGGCCGATAAGTTTATATACAGCCTGCATCCGTTTGTGTTTTCCTATGATCCGGGCTGAACCAGGAGTTTCAGCAGGAGCCGGCCTCCGGGGCGAATCAGGATAAGAGACGACCTCTTTCATGAGACGGTTGACAGCAAGGGCGTCAGTCACAAGACGATGCATTTCGTCACGCTCAAATGGCTTGGGAAGGTAATCATAGGCTCCCACTTTCATGGCCTCGATTGCCGTATCGGTTGTACCATAAGCCGTCATTATTATTACCGGGGTCCTCACCTGAAGGCGTCTTATCTCCCGCAGGGTATCGAGACCGTTAAGACCGGACATCTTGTAATCAAGAAGTATCAAATCAAAAGACTTTCCGGACACTATTTCAATTGCCGCCTCACCTGTCCCGCATGTGGTGATTTCGTAACCCTGTTTGGAAAGAAAACGGCGCAGAAAATGCACAAGGCCTTCGTCGTCATCAACTATCAGTATCTTTTCCATCGTTTTTTCCTTTGTTTTTTCCCGCCGAAGGAATGATAACTGAAAATGTTGCTCCCCTGTACTCACCGCTTGACACCAGGACCTCTCCACCGTGGAGCTGGATAATGCTTAAAACGATTGAGAGCCCGAGGCCGGTACCGGTGGCCTTGGTGGTGAAAAAAGGATCAAAGAGTTTTGGTATTTGTTCCTGAGCAATCCCCGGTCCTGTGTCCTTAATATCTATTCGAACATGTTCGGATTGCTTCTCTCCATTCGAGAAAGGCTGCACACAGGCAGTGATTTTAAGATCTCCCCGTAAAACCATTGCCTCCAGCGCATTTACCATAAGATTGACAAGTACCTCGCAAAGCTGTTTTCTGTCACCTCTGACAGTTGGAAGCGATGGCTTTATATCCAGAGCGATTACCGTCTCCTGTTGCCTGGCCCTGGGGCCTACCACAAGCAATGCATCTTTGATCAGATCCTCGACGCATACATCTGAAAAAAGAGGTTCCTGCGGTCTTGCAAAATCCAGGAAACGATTTATGGTATCCTCCATCCTTTTAATCTGCTTCATGGCTACGTGGAAATCCTCTTCAAACTCTGTGGAGACTTCAATGTCGCTCTCCACGGACTCCAGAAAAAGTTTAAGCGAGGTAAGAGGCGTTCTGATTTCATGGGCAACACCGGCCGCCAGTTGACCCATTGAGGCAAGTTGCTGGGAGCGTACGGCGGCCTGCTGGGTCTTCTGCAGTTCCACACCTGTTTCCTTAAGTTCCGCTTCCCTGAGATGGACTTTTGTTTCCAGGTCCTTTTCCCTGTGTCTGAGCTTTTCCGCCATATCTGCAAACGCCTTGAGTAGAAGTCCTATTTCGTCTCTGCGTTTAGTGTTGATGAGATTCGGATCATAACGCCCTGCTGCCAGTTCATCCGCGGCGGTGCTCAACTTGTGGATGGGCATAGCCACATACCGGGAAAGGAGCCACGCAGACGCTAATGCAGCCAATACAGAAAAGGCAATAACCAGCGATATATACCTGGTCAATGTTCCAGCCGCATGAAAGGCCTCATCCCTGTCCTGCTCCACTACAAGGGCCCAGTCGGTTCCTTCCACCCTGGAGGAGGAGCCTATCACTTCTATTCCTCTGTAATCAATGTATGTTATGCGATTGCTTCTTGCATTGAAGATGTTTTTGAAGCTTTCAGACTGTGCGATGTTCTCAGTGAGTATTCTATGGGGCTCTTTGTGCGCCAGGAACATTCCTTCGCGATTGACAAGGTAGCACTCACCTGTTCGGCCCAGAGACACCGACAGGATGGCTGAAAGTATGGTGTTGGTTCCCACCGTGGCACAGATTACCCTGGCAATGTCCCCGGTCTTTTCCGGCAAGGGGGCGGAAATAAGGAAAAAGGAATCCATCCTTTCGGGATCAAAGAATATATCCGACATGAAAAGCCGTCCTTTCAGGGCTTCTCTGAACCATTCGGCTCCATCGGGGACCGGAGAATCCGCTGATGTTGAATAAACGAGCTGTCCTGTTCGGGAAAAGACTGCGAACCCGCTGTAAACACGATAATTCGTCCTGACCAGTTCCAGATAGGCGGCGATAACATATGGATCAGTAGAAGAAAGGATTGAGGAGCCTGCTACGACGGCAATGTCGGCCTTTCGCTCAGAAATCCATCTTTTTAAAAGCTCAACCTTATCCCTTGCCACATGGTCCACCTCATTGGTGACGATATTTAAGATAAGCTCCTTTGCAGTTTGAACGGAAAAGGCGCCCAATGCCGAAAGGGGTACCAGGGCGAACAGGGAAAAGAGGATCATGAGTTTTCCTTGAAGGTTATTGAGCAGTGCTGGTTTTCTCAATATAATCCTCCGTTAAAAAGAAAATTGAAGGCTCTCCGCATCATCAAAAAGTGTTTGCTGGTTTATCTCAAAGACATAGGGAATAATTCGGAGGTTCAAGATGATTCTCCTGCATATCTCTCCTATAGGAGTTAGGGGCAAACATCAAAGGAAAAAATGAATTTTAAGATAAGGTAATAATAAACAGAGTCCAAGCCATAATGAAAGCATATTAAGATCTCGATTTTTATGCATCAACTTGACTTTTTATTAATGCAGCCTGAAATGAACTTCCGTGCATTATAATTAATTTCATTGTGTTGACACGAAAGGCATGGTTTTTTATAGTCCCAACAGCAAGGTTTGTATTTGGCCGGGTGAAACAAATTTCTTTTATTGTCCAAACGGAGCTTGGAATGATACTGAGCCCCCTTGCCGGTAAAAAGGCCCCCAGGGAACTTCTGATAAACGTTCCGCGCCTTGTATCGGCATACTATACAGAAAAGCCTGATCCTCAGATCCCTTCTCAACTTGTTTCCTTCGGAACCTCGGGACACAGGGGATCATCCTTTGAGGGAAGCTTTAACGAAGATCATATCCTGGCAATCTGCCAGTCCATTTACGAAACAAGAAAAGGACAGGGTATTGAAGGGCCGCTTTTTATGGGCATGGACACACACGCCCTCTCGGAACCTGCGCTCAGAACAGCCCTTGAGGTCTTTGCCGCAAACGGCGTGGACGTCATGATACAGGAAGGGTTGAGGTATACGCCCACCCCGGTTATCTCACATGCCATCCTTTGTTACAACAGGGGAAGAAGCTCCCATCTTGCTGACGGAATTGTAATAACTCCTTCCCATAATCCCCCTTGTGACGGGGGATTTAAATACAATCCCCCATCCGGAGGACCGGCTTCCCCTGAGATAACAAAGAAAATACAGGAACGGGCCAATGATATTTTGCTAAAAGGTTTGCGGGACGTAAAACGTATCCCGGTTGAAAGGGCTTTTAAGATCGAAACTACACATTTTCATGATTTCATCCTGCCTTATGTATCGGATCTAAAGAATGTCATAAGCATGGAAGCCATAGCTTCAAGCCGGTTGAAAATAGGAACTGATCCCATGGGGGGCTCCGGTGTAGCCTTCTGGGGAAAAATTGCCGAGACATACTGCCTTTCTATCGAAGTAGTCAATCCTATCATTGATCCGACATTTTCATTCATGACACTTGACTGGGACGGCAAGATCCGTATGGATTGCTCTTCTCCCTATGCCATGGCAGGGCTCATAGAGTTAAAAGAGCGCTTTGATATTGCCTTTGGAAATGACACTGACTTTGACCGCCACGGTATTGTTACCTCCGGCCACGGTCTTATGAACCCAAATCACTTTCTGACGACAGCCGCATGGTATCTTTTTCAGGACCGTAACCTCTGGAGGCCGGATGCAGCAATAGGAAAGACCCTTGTCTCCAGTTCTATGATCGACCGGGTAGCCTTTTTTTTGGGAAAAAGACTGGCTGAGGTTCCGGTCGGGTTTAAATGGTTCGTTGACGGGCTGCTTGATGGTTCCCTGGGTTTCGGAGGAGAAGAAAGTGCCGGTGCGTCTTTTTTAAGGCGGGACGGAACAGTTTGGACCACTGACAAAGACGGCTTTATCATGGATCTTCTGGCTGCAGAGATAACGGCAGTCACCGGTAAAGACCCGGCAGAGCATTACAGGGAGCTGGAAAGACGTTTCGGCGCCTCCGTATATCAAAGGATAGATGCCCCTGCCAGCGCGAGGCAGAAGGATGTCCTGAGCAGGCTCAGTCCTGATCAGGTCAGGGCATCTGAGCTTGCAGGCGAGCCCATACTCCAGAAGCTGACTCGAGCGCCCTATAACAACGCCGCAATAGGAGGTCTAAAGGTGGTTGCAAAAAACGGATGGTTTGCGGCCAGGCCTTCGGGCACTGAAAACGTATATAAGATTTATGCCGAAAGCTTTAAAGGGGAAGATCACCTGCGGCTTGTCCAGTCTGAAGCCCAGTCCATTGTTGAGGCAGCCTTTCTTGAATCAGGTTCCTAGTTTTTTCCTGTGGCAGGAAAAAACTCCCCGGGTCTTGTGGAAAAATTCCCCAGCATCCCTTGATATCTAATTTTCAGTTCAAGCGGGGCGGTGATATTACTTCCTTTAATCACAAAGAGTTCCATTGAGTTTTTTCTCTAAACGTACCTGGTATGACCTTTGCTTGCCATAAAAGCGTCCACCCTTTGGGCGGAAGACTAAAATATGGATGGGGGTAGAAGAAGATGAAGAAAATTTTGGTTATGGTTGTTGCAGCGTTTTTCCTTTTTTCCGGGCTGGTAATGGCTGCGGCGCCGGTAAACCCGGTTGCACCGGCAGCAGCCAAAAAGGCCGTAATGTCTGCCACAGGTATCGTAAAGGAATTGACCGACCAGATGCTCAAAGTTGAGAGGAAGGTAAAAGGCAAGGTTGAAGTGATGGACTTTGTTCTGAAGGCTCCTGTATCCGAAATAAAGGTCGGCGACAAGGTAAAGGTCAATTATGTGGTTGAGGCCGGAAAAAATATTGCCACAAAAGTAAAGAAGTCGGTGCCCAAGGCTAAGGGGCAGCCTTCCGCTCCTCCTGTTCCTCCTGGAACTGGCGCTCCCACGGTTCCGGCAGCCAAATAGATGTTGGATTTGCTGGGAAAGTTGCCAGGAAAGAGTAAAATTAGAAGGGCGCGAAGCTGTTTTTCGTGCCCTTTTTTTTGGGTGGCAGGCAAGATATCCACTGTTGTGCTTTCGGTCTTATCAGAGTTAAAAATAATTAAAAATTAATACAGGAGCATAAATGAGCCTCCGGAACCGCTTGATGGTTTTGATTACGGTCGGGTTAGTCTTGACAATGGCCCTATGGGGTTGGATACAGTTGAATGAGCTTGAAACCCTCTTGTATAGACAGCAGGAGAAACACCTTGCAGGCATTGCTGAAACGGTAAGTACATATTACCATCACTTTCCAACAGGCCAGGGTCTCGCGGCACTGGATACGGCCCTTTCCGAACAACTGCATGAGGACTCCAGCCTTGCAAGAATTGATCTCCTTTTTGTTTCAAATGGAATCATAGATTATATTTCGGGGGTGGGACGCGCACCCTTTGAATGGTCTTTAAATCTTATCAACCTCGTTTTGCAACAATCAAAAAAAAGCTCTTTTCCCTTGAGCCTGGATGATATGCCTGCAATAGGACTTCTCCACAGCATTTCCTCTTCTGAACATGGGGTGGATGCCAAGGGTCAGATCTGTGTTGGGGTGATTGCATACACTAAGTCAAGCGATGAAATCCTGTCAGAGGCAAAGTATCTTCTAATCTATAGCACCGGAGGCCTTTTGGTGTTCATTCTGTTTATCCTGGCCTTCAGCTATGGATGGATGATCGGACATCCTCTCAAGGCTATTATCAGAACCATTGATCAGTTCCAGAGAGGTAACTATTTAAAAAGGATTTCCCTTAAACGCAGGGACGAACTGGCACAGCTGGCCGAACACTTCAACACCATGGCCGATGAGGTTGAAAAAGTCCTTGCGAGCAATGAGGAGTTAAGACGCAGGCAGGAGGAACGTATAAAGGATGCAACCCACAGGCTGGGGCAGCTGCAGAGGCAGGTGTCTCAACTTCAAAGGCTTTCAGCAATGGGTTTTCTAGCTGCGACTCTGGCTCACGACCTGGGCACCCCGCTTCATTCCATTGCTGGAATGGCGACATTACTTTTAGAGCGAGATAGAATGGCTCAGGATGACAAAAGGAAGCTGGAACTAATAGTCCGGCAGGCCAGTCGGCTGAGTAATGTAATTCAAAACGTTCGACGTGCCACGCGACTTCCTGACCCTCATCCGGAGCCCATTACTCTCGAAGATTTGTTTGATGAGATACTTCCTCTTAAAGAGCCCTTGATGCGCTATTCCTCAGTAACGCTGGAAACCGATATTTCTAAAGGCGCGCCCTTCCTGTTAGTGGACAGATACCGTCTCCAGACCGCTCTGCTCAATATTATTCAAAACGCCATGGAAGCCATCAAAGGACCGGGGAAGGTTAAGTTAAAAGCATACCCTGTTAAAGATGCACGAAGTATCGCGATAACCGTTGAAGATACAGGCACAGGCATTCCTGCTGAATTGATGGACAGAGTATGTGAGCCTTTTTTCAGCACCCATGGGGGAGACAGCCTTAGAGGACTTGGTTTGGCAATCGTTCAGGACGTGGTCAAGGTACACGGCGGAAGGATGGAGATCAAGAGCGAGCAGGGAATTGGGACAAAGATAAGCCTTTATTTTCCGTTGGCAGACGTTCCGAGGGAGTCTCCTCTGGAAAGTCTGTAGCGCGCTATCTTGGATCTGAGGGTTTTCCTGTCAATTCCAAGGACCTGAGCTGCCCTGCTCTGGTTCCATCCGGTTGTCCTGAGGACCTGTAGTATCTGATACATTTCTGACCGTTCAAGAGGTGTAAGCAGGGGGCGCCCTGTTTCCTTGAGTAACCTTAGTTTTTCCGGCAGGTGCTCCGGGAGCACCAGCGCAAAGGGAGAAAGAAGAAGGGTCTGCTGAATGACGTTTTGAAGCTCTCGAACATTGCCCGGCCAGTCATAGTCCATAAGAATCTCCATTGCATCGTCGGAGATGCGAACCTCGGAATAGCCCGTTTTCCTCAAAAAATAATCAGTCAACTGCGGCAAATCCTCTTTGTGTGATCTTAAAGGGGGCATTTTTAACCTTACAACAAATCTGTAAAGGAGATCAGACCTGAATTTGCCTTTTTGTACCTCTTCATCAATATCGCGATTGGTTGCTGCAACCACTCGAACCATCAAATGCTTCGCAGGATTTCCTCCAAGCCGCCTTACCTCTCCATCCTGCATAAAGCGCAGCAGTTTTCCCTGCAGGGCCAGAGACATTTCTGTAATCTCATCAAGAAAAAGGGTCCCACCCTCAGCCGATTCAAGAAGACCCTGATGCATATGATCTGCTCCAGTAAACGCCCCTTTCTCATAACCAAACAGCTCTGATTCCAGGAGTTGATCGGGGATGGCGCTGCAGTTGACGGGCACAAAGCGGCACTCCGCCCTCGAACTGAGCTGGTGCAGGGATCTGGCTGTTAATTCCTTTCCTGTACCGCTTTCCCCTTCGATCAAAACACTTGCCCAGGCGTCTGCAACTCTCGCTATCTGTTTGTAGAAATCAACCATGGTTGAAGACGAGCCGACGAACTGAGGTCCATGCAACTCGCCTTTATTGATGATCTTTTTCTGCCTCAGATCCTTCATGGCAAGAACCTTCTTTACCATTGATCTTATATCATCAGGAGTGAAGGGTTTGCTTATATAATCCCAGGCACCCAGATGAAATGCCTCCATGGTGGTTTCGAGGGAACCGTATGCGGTTACAAGAATAACAGGAAGAAGCGGCCATCTGCTTATTACATGGCGGAGCAATTGAAGGCCGTCCATTTCCGGCATTCGTATGTCAGAGATTATGAGGTCTGCGCTGGATAGGTCTCTTTCAAGTATATCTCTTGCGTCTGTGTTGATTTCCACAGAGTATCCTTCCCTTGAAAGGGCCTCCTGGAGAAATTCGCAGGCTATTCTGTCATCGTCTATAACAAGTATTTTCTCTTTCATTGTAAAATAGTGCAAACCTCCTCAAAAAAGACCCCAACAGTTTCATACATGATAAGGTTCATCGTCAAGATATCCCTTGACAGTGTGACGAATAATTATATGATGTGACGCCATGTTCACGTTTAGTTTCAGGTCATCAGTCAATCGCTATGGAGGTCATAGGTCCTGGGAGCGATATATCCCTTGGCTTTCATCGCTAATCTTACTTTTACTGGCAGGATGTGTGGTAGGACCTGACTACCGTCCCCCTGAAACATCTTTGCCGGATGCATGGAACAACAAACCTGTCACTGAACCCCACCAGCCTGAGGACTCTAACGGCATCCTTGAACGCTGGTGGACGAGTTTCAACGATCCCCTCCTAACTTCCATGATAGAAAAGGCCGTAAAGGGCAACAAGGATCTTAAACAGTCGGAAGCGAAATTAAAAGAAGCAAGGGCTCAGAGGGACATGGCCATAAGCGACCGCTTTCCCACTATATCGGCTTCCGGATCGGCAAGCCGGCGAAGAAGCAGCGGGGAAACCGGATTGGGTAGAACAACAGAGCTGTACGACGCCGGATTTGATGCCTCCTGGGAGCTGGATCTGTTCGGCGGCAAGCGCCGTGCCCAGGAGGCTGCCGAGGCTACACTTGAAGCAAGCAGCGAGGATATGAATGACCTGATGGTAAGCCTCACGGCAGAGGTAGGAATCAACTACCTTGAAGCCATATCCTATCAGGGGCGTCTTGCCATTGCAAGGGAGACCCTTCTGGCACAGCAACAGTCCTATGACATAGCCGGCTGGAGAAGGCAGGCTGGGCTTGTGACACAGCTTGACGAGGACCAGGCCCTGGCGGCCCTTCAACAAACAAGATCTCAGATCCCTACGCTTGAAATGAGCCTGGAGCAAAGCCTCAACCGGCTTGCCATACTGCTGGGTGAAAGACCCGGATGGGTTCACAGGAGCATAAATGTAAATTCAAGGCTTCCTTCCCTTCCTGCCGATCCTGTTGCCGGTATTCCGGCTGACCTTCTCCGAAGGCGTCCTGATATCAGGCGGGCCGAAAGGCAGATTGCAGCGGCTACGGCCAGGGTTGGTGTTGCCACCGCTGCGCGCTATCCGAGTTTTTCACTTACAGGAACAATAGGACTTGAGGCCCTTTCCACAGGCAATCTTTTTACTGCAAACGCACGTACATGGGCGCTTGCTCTGTCTCCTCTTTTTAATCTTTTTGATGCCGGGAGAAAAAGGGCCGGCCTGGATGCAGCCAATGCCCAACTGGAACAGGCAATGCAACAGTTAGGGGAGAAGCCCTTTCGCGGACGCCAGCTCCACAAATGGCTCTACCTGGTCAGGCAGTATGATTTCAGCCTGATGACC
>QZIK01000009.1 GCA_003599015.1 Desulfobacteraceae bacterium
TCATGGCCAGGGGCTTTCGCTTCGTATTCAAAGCTCTCAAGGGCTTCCTGGATGGGTTCGTCGATGGCACAGGCTAGATCAGCCTCGTCGATCAGCTCGAATATTTCGTTGAGAAGTGCCTCTGCTTGCAGTCTAATCCGTGAATTCGTCATAGACAAACGCATCCTCCTCCCTGCCTCCTTCCGGCACCGAGGAAGCCGAAGTGTGGGGCGAGTGCCAGCGATCTGCTCCTCGCTCGATCCATTTTCTGACTTCCGGGGCGGACCGGTAATATTTTTTGTGTGATTCATCAATGATTCGGTCTCTGAAATGACGCTGAGGGACTTCTGAGGGCGGGCGGGTCCGAATTCTTACGATATCAGTGCCGATTCTGGCAATGGCCTGATAGGCTTCGAGGCCGACGATGTCATCCCCATCTACGAGCTTTCTGAGATCTTTTGCAAGGTATTGGGCGTCTCTGGTGTCCAGGTTGAAGATCACGGTTGTGCCAACCGATGAAAAAGCGTCGGTCTTTCTTTTTCCAAACTGGCTCATGTACTGGTGGGCCAAGCTCAGGCTGACTTTGTATTTGCGCGTCTCGGCGATCAGGTCTTCCAGGCTGTCGGTCATGAATCGGTGGGCCTCATCGCAGTGGACATGGAACTGCTTTCTGCGATCAAGGGGTAGGCTGCTTCGGCTCAGCGCGGCCAAGTGGATAAGGGAGAGTATGAAACATCCAAGGATCTCTCTGACCATGGAGCCGATACCGGATAAGTCCACCAGGAGTATCATGCCGCCATCCATGATTTGCCGAAAACTGATAAGGCTTTCAGGCTGCGAGAGCATCAGGGACACCGTTCCCGAGACCAAGAGTTTGCTGAGCTTGTTTCTGGGAGGGCCCAGGTCGTCTTTCCCGTATCTGTCATAGTCTTCGATCCAAAATTGGCGGACGCTTTCATTGTCGACCGCTGCCAGTATCTCTCGGGTCATGTTTTTGCTTTCCTGGGATTTGTTCCTCAGGAGGTTTGAGAGGTCAAGGAAAGTGCTTTTTGGCAGGTGAATCAGGGAGAAGATCATGTTTCGCAGCAGATGCTCCAGCCTGTCCCCCCAACTGCCGCTTGTAACAAAGCTTTGGATGGCACGCACAATATCATCGGCCGTGCGGCCGATGTCTTGACCGGGGATGCGTTTGAGGGGGTTCCAGATGGGTACCCAGTCAGGGTCTCCGGGGTTGAGGTAGACGGTGCGATGGACATGGGCTTCAGGTATCAAACATAGTACACTTTCGATGAGGTCCCCATGAGGGTCGAGAACAGCCACCCCGTGGCCTTGCATGATGTCGCTGAGGATCATGTGCATCTGTAGTGTGCTTTTCCCCGAACCTGGGCGGCCTATGAGGTGAGCATGCTTTTCCCGTACTGAATCAGGGATACAGACACGCTGCTGCATTCCCGCGTACGCGCAGATCCCGATCCACGTGCCCCTGCGCAGGTCAGGATTACGCACTGGCAAGGTCTCCAATCCTTCCAGGGGAATGGGGCGAGCCGTGTCGGTCTTGAGTGCCGGGATATGCACAAGGCCTGTAAGTTCAAGGGAATTCACCAGGAAGCCGGGCCGGTAGGTGAGGCCCAGGACAAACATGTCACGAACGCCTGTTGGTGAGAGGACCCTTGCATATTCCTTTTCTGTCACGTATTCCAGGGGCCGGCCACCGTGCTGAAACAAGCTCGGAACAATTTCAAGAGCCCGCAAAAGCCCCCTTCCCCCGTTCTCTGTACCGAAGACGGCAAGACGAAGTGCCGCCGCAAAGAAGCCTTTGTCGTTGTTGGCCTTGGTCTCTACCTCCGCGGCCATGTTCCGCAGGTCTCCCGATGGGGATTGCTGGGCATACCGCTCCCGCGGATGGAACCCCTCGTGAAGTTTTATGGCGTACTCGAAGTCGAGAAGTATTTCGACGTTTCGGTGCCAATTATGAAGTGGATTTATCGCCTGAAACATGACCTGGTAAAGGCCCAGTGCAGGCTCCTCAATGCTTGCAAGGGTGGTCATCAGGGAGATCAGGGGCGAAAGGTGAAGCTCGGAAGGCCGGGTAAGCAGATGGGAATACGGAGGCGGAGGAAAATAGTCTCGAAAGACGGCTCCTCGCCAGGCAGATTCCGGCAAGCCACCAAGCATTCCTGCGTCGGGGGTCAGCTCACACGCCAGGAATTGTCCTCTGAACGCAGCTGCCAAGATTTGCAGGTCGGACACATGGCAAAGGAGATTGATCGTCACGCCCCGGTTATTGCCGCACACCTCAAATCCGACCCTGAAGTTGGCCGTTTGCAACTGCTTGATGAAGAGCTCTGACCGAATCCAGTCAAAGGCCTCCTCCGGGGAAATCCACACCCTAATCCGCAAGAGGTCACTAACTGCCATGGGCGCTTCAGTCGTAGAAGGTTCCCCTCGCTCGGAATCCGGCGCATCCCTCATCAACGAGATCTGCTGAAAAGGTGGCTCCAAGGCGACCGGCAGCAGGCAGACATCCGGCCGGCACCCCTTACTGACCTCTTCACGAATCAGATCACGAAGCTTAGCAGCCGCCATATGAGGCCGCGCCTGAGCAATCAAGGCCATTTCAACAGACATGTCCCTCCCCCGAAACTGCCACTCACAAAAGAAAGCGACAAAATCCAAAGGAAGGTTTCAGAAAAGCTCTACTACAAGGCAGACATCCGGCAAGACTGGGCCATCAAAAGGGAAGGTCTCTTCGAAACATCACTTTTACAAACTATCCTTCCCGGTCAATTTGGACAGCAACGCCTTTCGGGAATCAATCAGGGCTTATCATCCTCCCACACTCACATTTGCTGGTGAAAACTGAAAACGGTTGTGCTTTAAGCGAAGATAACACTGCTAGCTTTGATACCAATTTGGCGACTAGAAAAAAATGAAATCTATTTGAACAAGCCCAATCTGGATAAATGCCAAGAAGCCTCGTTTGAGAAAACTAATTTAGTTCCCAGCTCATCTATTTTGTCAAATCCGTTCCTGAGCCTATTAATCCATTGGTCTCCTTCATATTGCTCTGGCTCTCTCCCAAGCAGAATTTCAAAAAGGCCACATACAATTTGCTTTTCATCTTTATGCACAAACCTAAATTCTTCAAGATGGACGATTTCCGAAACAAGATTCCTGACCACCTCTTTTCTTTCCTCAATCAGATCCAGTTGGCTTTTCCAGAATGAAAGAGACATGTTTTCGGGAAGCTTTCCGACAAGACCCAGCGTCAAGTAAGTTACAAGACTACTGTGCTGATCACCTGGCCTAGCGGATGAGAAGTCACTAAGAAGATCTCTCAGTTCATCCGAGGTGACCAGGTAGGCGAGCAGGGTTCTCCACTTATCGTCCCCGGTTGTGTAATGCTGCAACTCCTCTTCAGAAGGGTAACGCCCGAGAAAAGCGTAGTAACAGTCTAGGGTCAATTGTCGTTGATCATAACAAAGCAACCCGTACTCGCTAGACAGGATAAACCGCATGCCCATATCCCAAATCACATAATTTATGGCTATGCCTTGATTCAGCAATGGCAGGAAGTATTTCTCTTTCCAGAAATCAAAAACCCACGATTCAGGCTCACGTCGAAGGAAGGTCCTGTAAAATCGAAGGATAATATCGTCAATCAGATTATCTTGTATGTCATTAAGAACAATTTGATCATCAACTTTTTCCTCATTAGAAAATCCTTTAACCTTGATATATTTCAATAAATCGGCTTCTATACCAGGGCTTAACTTATTGAAAGCGGTAGGTAAAATTACACCTGATTTCCCGGAAGCTATCGGGATGTTGTGAGCAATATCATTTCCTTTCCTATTGCCGGTTTCACCTAAGGTGAGTCCCTCTATAATCAAAATACCGTCTTTGATAGTCATTCCTCTTACTAAGCTAACACCGCTTCTATCTGCATACCCAAGATCGTAGCCTGTAGATATATGCAAGAGCCTTCTACTTACTACCTCTACAGCCTCAATGTATTCTCCTTGAGCCGCCATTATGTGACTTCCGCTTCCAGCACCTTGAAGCGCGCTTTGTACAGAACTGTGACATGGTTTTCTTCCCCCGCAATTCCCCGATGAATCAACATAGACAGCTGTTTCGTGATCTATCCATATCTTGCCATCTTGGAACGATGAAGCAAGAGCAGGGCAAAAAAGAGGGTCAGTGGGAGTCTTACTAGGGTCAATACCCCTAAGGGCACCCACTGCCTCCCCATTTTGACTATAGCCCGCTGTGGGGTTCGCCACTATGGTTGAAGCCATGCCAACTTGGTACACATCTTTAACTCCGTTTTTGACCAAGAAATATCCATACATCAAGACAGGTTTGGTCGAGCTATTCTCAATTCTTACTCCACATACAGGAGTGCCAGTACCCGGGATAGTACCACCGATTCTAAGGGCACTGAAAGCGTCACTCTCCAACTGAATAAGCTCAAGGGCATCAGTATCATAGGTCAAAGTGAACACCCATCCGGCAATTTGTGATGGGTTATCGGCGATTATTGGGAGTTTGACTATCTCATTGACCTTTGATATCCCATCTTCGACCTTCAGTACCAAGCAAGACCCTCTGCTGTGAAGCGAGAGAAAAATTCCAAGGAATACACTCCAGAAGAACATCCTCGTCAATAAACCCCAATTCATGATAGCCACCTTTCGGAATCCAGTATCCAAATCTTTGATAAACCAACCTCTCGAGTCTTGATTGAGATCCGATAGAAATTTTAGCCAACAAGACAATGTGACCAAATTCGTCTAATAAAAGGAATGTTAGCAGACCTTCTTTCTGGAAAAGGCCCCAACATACGCCTGAAATCAGTTATCAACACGTTGTTGTTAAAAATTCATCTGGTCAATACACCAATAATCGAACAAATTAAATAAGCTAATAAAACGCCGGGAAGCGCTTGATGGTTTTCCCAAAAGCTATCATGGTGCAATCGTGAGCGTACCACTCACTTCAATATCCGCGGTGGCCGTCTTTGTCCTCATCATATCTGTGAGAGTTCCTGTAAGCTTAATTGCCATATAGCTTCCAGAAACTGTTGGAATTGCATTCACAACTACGTTAATATCTTTGTTATACCAAGGATTCAGCGGATTTGTATAATACTGTAAAAATCCAAGTTCATTATTTTCCAACTTAAATGATGTAGTCGTCCTTGCAAACATTAATGTTAACCTGCCTATATCATTACAAACATACTGTTCTGGCATACTAGTTCCCCCATATCCCGCCGGGTAATAAATTATCAGGGCACCATTTATCCTAAGAAATATGTCTGGCGGCTCTGGGGTAGTGCTTGCTGTAACCCCCGATGAGTAGTTGGGTACTTCGTCGTAGCTGAAGGCCTTGTAGTAGTAAGTAGTCCCGTTCGCCAAGCCTGTGTCGCTCTTGCTGGTGCCAGTCCCTCTGTAGATTTCGGTCCCGTCGCTTGTACCCGTGGGATAACTTCCGGTCTTTCTTCTTATTAGAACACCTGCGTAATCGCTGTCTGGAGGATTGCTCCAGCTCAGGGTCACCTGTCCATTGCCGGCAGCGGCAGTGAAGTTACCCACGTTCCCAGGTGGGGTAATGTCCGGCAGTGGAAGCGTGGTGGCACATGCCTGGGTGCTCTTTGCAGACTCATTGCAAAGGTCATCAACTGCGGAAACTTGATAACAGTAACGTGTTGAAGGACTGAGAACTATGTCATTATAATTACTCCCCTGTAAAGCTTTCAGAAACAACCCATCTCTGTAAATTCTATAGGATGGTCTTGGAGATACGCTAATCTCATCCCAGTCAAGTTGTATCTGTGATGATGAAACAGCCTTGGCTACTACCTTTGATGGGGTAGGAGGAGCGCCTTCAAAATGGTATCTTACCTGAATGGCTGCTGGGCTGGAATCAGATTGATGAATCTCGTAGCATATTTTATCTTCAGCAAGTAAAGTATCGTAATAAAATAAAACCAGTTCAGCTATATCTCCGAGCAAAAAAATATTGCCAATAACTTTTAATATCTTGCTGGTTTTCTCTAAGCTTGTTACCAAGAGTTTTGTTGCATGGTTTTGGGCAGTACCGTATATTCTTTTCGCCATCAGTCTTGCCGGGGATTTAGCGCTCCATGCACTAGCTACCAATTCATCATAATCTTTACTCGCAAATTCCAGAATAGCCTTAAGGTTTGCTTTGCCCGCTGATATTCCTACATCACCAAGCAGCCCCATCGTGGCTTCAAACTCTCCAATCAAGTCAGGATCGTTGGCAAAGGCAAGTATCACTTCACCAGCTAGCGAAATGACGTCACCACCGCCAGGTACTAAGGCCAATGCGTTTATCATCAAGAACAGCTTCCATGAGATTTTCCCTTTTAGCTCTGCATCAATCAATACACGCTCGATTGGTGTGAGGTTTTCATCTGCAATAAGCTTATAGACAAGTTTTACCATTGAGAAATTTGTGATGATTTCGCCCACAAAAGGCATCATCCAGTTCAGTAAGAGACCACCCCTTCCCTGCTTATGGAGACAGGTTATAAACTCCCCACTTCCAAGTTCGTAGTCTATGGAAGTATCCTTCGTCTTGCTAAATATATGGATGATCTTCTCGTAAACGTCCTCTCTATGTACAAAGAACGGCCTTTTCGCAAATCCCAAATAACCGTCGGTTACAGTGAAGCATTGATCCTCCTTCTTTACACTGCTAATGCCGTAAGGAACCGCCTTTGGATTGAAAATGCGGACCTTGCTCCCTGGGATGTCTTCGATATAGGGGAAGTCCTTGGATCCAAGGGAATCTTTCTCCGGTTCAAGCGCACTCTGTGCTCTTGCAGCCAGCCCTCCACTGCAGATACCCTTGATAATTCGAATGCAGATCTCAAAAGCCTCAGCATTCTGTCCATCAAGGAGCTTGGTCGGGTCTGTTCTCAGCATTGCCTCAACCTGATCAACCAGGGATGAGAAATGGGGAGACTGCTCAATGGCAATAAGGAGGCTTTCAATGGACCGGCCGCAAAGGGACCAGTCAACCGGAAAACTCATAACGAGGCCGACTGCAGTAGTAACAGTGTCAATCCTGATTTCCTTCTCGTTACTCACTCCGTAACGCATCCCCACAATGTTCCCACTATCATCAGTAAGATACACGAATGAATAGAAGTCCTTAGGCATCTCCACCACGGCGTTGCCGTTTATGTCTGGACTTACTTCCGTGATTCCTATAACCTTTAGTTTTGAAAGGTCAGAGACGGGCAGTTGAATTTTCACTGTCCTCTCAACAGGCAAAACCAGAGGGCCAACCACTTTCGCTATATATATGAGTTCTTCAAGGCCGATTTTGCCGTCTCCGTTTACGTCAGCGCCTGAAGACTTGAAATCGGCCCTTATAGTAGAGGGACTTCCACCGGCCAAGACATCCATGACAATAGTTGCATCGTCCCAGTCAACAGCGCCGTCGCCGTTGATATCGCCAGAAAGAGGTATTGAAAGCTTTATATTATCTACTAGATGCCAATTTGATGCTCCGCCGGTCGCGGCAGTAAAGCCAAAATACCCCATAAAAGCCTGAAAACCCGCTACCTGATGTGAGAGTATTTTGCTTTGATCAACAAAAATGTCTGTTAGCCCGTTTCTGAAATCAATCCTGATATGGTGCCACGCATTATCCTCCAGGTTGATCTTATGGTAAGCAAGATGATTAGTCGGGTTTGTTTTTATTATGGCAACATGGTTGGCTGATGGATCTATCGCAGTATTTACATATCCGTCGAATTCGACTGCATAGCCGTCCGCACAGAAGTCCAGCGACGCTCCGCCGAGGCTATAGCCACTCGCACACAATGCGTCCGTATAGGCATAATCACGGACAAAGGCAAAAGTCATCCCGTCTCCGCCGCTGCCACCTCCCATCCTCATATCAAATTCAACTGTCCAAGAGCTTGTGCTGAATGGCTCTTTGAGGAAGAGCCTACCCCTCCTACCATTTTCATTAGGTGTCAATACAAAATACTCGTTTTGACTGTCCCAGCTTGCAGAGCCCTCAAGGTGGTATCTTTCGGAATTAAAACTGGTGAAATCTTCCTCCCAGGACATTCCCTGCCTTGGCTGAGTATTTGCCTCATACTCTATAATAAAACTGCTAAGCTGCTCAATTGGGGAATCGTTCCATTTGCCGTTATTCCAAAATGCGAGATGATCTTCCGCACCCATCTCATTTGGTTCGCCGCTATTCCAGTTGGTGTAATTCCAAGACTCTCCCGTTACCCATGCCCAATTGCCAGCGGGCTCGGAGGACTTGTTTGTCTGATACCCACCAAGCCAAGCATACTCTCGCTTGAAAGTGTTCCAGACAAAATCATTTTCTTCCTTGCTGGTTATAGTTGCCAGGTGCCCTTTGACGCCATCTTTGTACTTGCCTTCAGCATGGGCCTTGGCTTGGGACCAGGAAAGCTCTGAGGTGACTAGTTCATACCAGTGGCCGTTGCCCCCGTCCTCTGCCTTCCACTGGATAGCGTCTCCTGTAGCTATATACGTCCCCGTCAGGTTAGTCGTCTGGCCGGATGTGATAGTTGCGTTAGCATTGGCGGGCTTTGTCCAGCCTGTAACATCCTTGTATTCAACCGTGTAGGTCCCAACAGGGATATTGGTCTCCGTGTATCCCGAATCCCTCCATGTGGCAGTCCCCGTCCGTCTCCACTGCGCTCCCGCGCTACGCGCCCCGGATGGCTCGATCACAACGCGCAAATTACCAAATGACCCACCCTGTCCGCCCCGCACCGCCCTAACGTTATTATGTATGGGTTTATTGTTTCCGCCTCCGGCGATGCCGTTGTATGGTACTATTCCACAAGCGACATCGGGGGTATCGTGTTCAAGAAGTGATGTTGTAGATGACCAGTAGAATCCAAGCAGTGTATTTGGGAACAAAGCGGTATCTATCGCTGGGTTGAATTTGCTGTAGTCAAAAACCGATCGTAGCTCCTTTATGGTCGGAAGCCTCCAGTCGGAATACCCCGCAAGCCCGAGGCCCTCACAGTAGGCAAGGGCCTCTTGCCATGTCATAGGCTTATAGTCTCCCTGATCGTCTTTGGCCGTGTCCTTCTGCCACATCAGACCTGTAGAATTATCTGTCACCGTTTCGTCTCCGTTGTCAGTGAAATTCTCCAGTGCCTGAACTCCTCTCACCGCACGAACGGAATAACTAGTGGACTTGGGGTTGGAGTTCTCATATAATGAATTGAATCTTATATAGATTGCCTTCCCAGACTGGCTAGGATCAGTAGTAGAGGACCAGTAAGCGGACGCCACTGCATTTGGAAAGTAAGAGGCGTTTATCGTCGGTCCGGGCCGGGGGATGTTGTAATCGACAATATTGGATAGTTCCTTTATAGTTGGAAGCCTCCAGTCATCAAATCCCCCGAATCCTGCGTTGTTCAGCGCGTCTATGAAATCCTTTGTATCGGTTCCGTTGCCCGAGGTGCCTGAGTTGCCGCCGTTGGTCGCGGGATCGGGGTCATACCAGGTGTAGGTGTTGTCTGCGTCATGGGGATTGCTGTAATTCTTCGTTCCGTCCTTGTTGGTCTTCACCTCCCATATAAGCCCTGTGACATTGTCCCTCACCATGGCCCAGGAGGCGGCTGAATCAGGAAGTGCGTTTCCGTTTGAATCGAGCTTTGTATAGGAGGGAGGATTGATAGTGTAATTGGCGTCCTGGCCGTAAAAGTCCTGGCCCGGGCTCGGGCAAGGAATCTCCTTGCTGCTGTCATAACACTTGGTCTGGCCTGTGTCGGGGACAGGCTGGCTTTGGACGGGGGGAACAGCAATAGAAAAAAGAATAATCAAGACCGTCAGTACGCATAGAGAAAACTTCTTCACAGTCCAAAACCTCCTTTACGAGCCCTGCCGTAAGGCTGTTTGTTTGAAGAGGCATAACAGCGGCTAAACCCTATCTTTCTTGGGTAGTTAGGTGCATCTAACAGAGTAGTCAAATTCATGTCAATAGGAATTATCATTCATCGCTCATGGAGTCTGCAAAGATCAATCTGGGCTTGGTCCAGCTCAGAGCTTTTTCAACCAGCTCCTCATGAAGGGCGACCTTAAAACCATTCTTATACCTCGTTTGCCCCATGGCGTGGAGCCTTTTGGCCATGCGCGCGGCATAACAGTTCTTGCATCCCGGGCTGACTTGTGTGCAGCCGGTAACAGGATCCCATGTGGGATCTGTCCACTCGATCTTTGAGTTGGTCACCATGGTAGCCTCCCAAAAGGAATGTGAAGATGGGGTTCACTTCTGGCAGATGTTGAATCTCTCTCTCCTTTTTCGGTCAGGGCACCTTGGCCTTGGCTCTGTCGGAGGTTTTCGATGAATCTGTCATCTCTTTCATTGCCTTTTGCCTACTTGTCTCAGTCTTCTGACGATCCGAGGGTGTTCACGGAGGACTTTTGTGAAGTCGGCTTTGATTCTCACGGCATTTCCTTCGGTGAGCTCTGAGGGGAGCAGGTGCCCGTATTTCTTGAGGTATTCTTCAGTGGCAGCGAATTGCTCATCGACTGAGAGCGTACGCCAGAAAAAGCTGATTTTGGCTGCGATTTCGTTTCCGGCAAATTCGCCAACCATGTTTCTGGCCACGGCTTTAAGAACAGTATAGAGCCCTCCCTCTGTTCCTGTACGGGTGAGCTCGAAGGCTGCCTTTTCGCCGTTTGGGCCGAATTCCTTGAGCAGAGTCTGGCAACAGCGGCCCCACTCGATTTCTGGGTCAGGGGTCTTCTCGAGACGGTTTTTCAAGATCCTTTTTTGAACGTGCCAATGGAACCTGGTGAGCACATCCTTGAATTCCCCCCACCTCTGGATGACGCCCGTCTCTACCTGGAAGGTGTTAATGGCGTCATTAGCGCGGCCCTCAACCAGGTCCAACGTGATAGCAGGGTCAATACTTTCTATCAGCCTATCTAATCGGGTCTTCATGGCGCTCACCTTGGCAGGCTATAGAAAAACGCCCATCTGCTGCGTTTTGCTCATCCCTTGTCACTGCGACGTGCTTCTAAGCACGCCTCGTTTCTCGGGATATCCCAGGCCTTGCATCTGGACATTTTTCCTCAGCCTGCGAATAGCGGGTTTATCAACATGATGTCAGAGGCGTCTGAACACGCTTGAGGTACGTTGCAGGGCGTTTACATAGCTCCGGATGAGTTCCTTGTAGTTCTGAGCATACCTCTCAGGCTGGTCTGGGCGGATGGAAAATCCCAAATGCACGCCGCACTGGGCAATGAATTGACGAATGTATTCGACCTTGGTTTCCCAGGAGTTGGGGGCGATGTAGCGGTCGAAGACGTCTCGGATGTATCCTTCGACAGAATAGAGCTTGAGGCCTTCGGCAATAGCGTCCAGGACCGCGCGCATGCCTCCGTTAGTCCCATCGTGGGCATCGTTATAGGCAGAGACTATGTCTCCTCCTTTTCTGCGATATTCCTGCTCGAGCAGCTCCTTGGCTCGGCTGGAGGCCTCTGTGGATGAAAGACTTCCTCCCTGGGAAACACACCTGGTAAAATGGTAATTGTAGTATTCGCTTATCACTCTGTTAAAATCCTCAAAGTTACGGATCGTGTTCGAATTAAGTGAGTACCGCATGCGGGCTGTGTCGTGCTGGACGCCTACCCGCTGGGCGATGATCCGTTCATCTAGCTCATTTAGCAAACTGGCAAAAGACATAGGGCACCTCCTTTTTGGTTTTAAAGTGAGCGAAAAAGGGTCTTTATTTGATCCATCGATTGAACGTAAAGCCTCACAACCTCGGAATAGTGGTTGGCGAATCTTGCGGCCGGATGGGAGAGGAGTTCGCCTGGAAGTTGGGGTTTCAGTCGTTTGAGAAGTTCGTCCATCAATGCTACTTTGCCTTCCCAATCGAGGGGATCCAGGGCTGATTTGAGAACAAGGTTTACTCGTTTTTCTTTTTCTCCCCGTTTGTATTCTTCTGTCATCAAATCGAATATGAGCCTGAGGCCACCATTGACCGCGGTTCTCGCTTCTGAAAACGCTTCGTTTAATCCTCCTCTTCTTGCAAAGGTTCGTTCCAGTAATTCAATGGCATCGGCTCCTGCTTCGGCTGGATTCGGGAGGCCCAGTGCTTTTCCCGTATGCTGCATCAGGTGGATGTAATAGGAGGTGATTGTTTCATTGAAATCATCGAAGCCTGCAACTGTCACAGAGTCGAGTGGGTAGCAGGCCCTGGCTGCATCTATGGGAGTGCCAATCCGTGACAGGGCTTCCGCGCCTATTTCAGCTAGGATCACATCGAGTGAGTCTTGCGCGTCCGGCGCCTGATAAGACTCGGTCGGTGCCACGGGTGGCAAGGTGTAGCGGAACCCTTTTCCTGACACCGCATTCAATAAATGGATGGTATCTTCGTGCTGGATCCCCCTGGCAAACTGGCTGAGCTTGATGCAAGCGGCGATGGGCAATAAGGGAAATTGAACCTTGAAGCGGCGAATGGCTGGTGGCAAGGACTGGAGGGTCCGGACCAGTCTAGTCCCCACAAGTTTGGGGTAACGTTCCCGTTTTAGGAATAGGGCTATCAGGGACTCGAGGGCTTCCGTTGCGTCTTCATTGCGCCCTTCGATGAATTGCCTCTGGAGCGCCTTCCAGAAGCGTTGTTCATGATTCCTCGTTAAATAGGAGATGGCTTTTTGCATGGGCCTCTTGGAAGCCGAACGGCCGAAAGGCTTCTTGTAGAACCCTTTTTTGAGGCTGCTCATCACTACCTGCTCGTCACTGAACACTATCCGAATGAGCTCGTTTATGTCACGGACCGGTAAGGTGCTGATGACCCGTTTGGCTCGGTTGATGGCCCCCCTTATGTCGCTTTCTTCTTCCGGGGAAAGCGCACTCAAGGATGCGTCAGGGCTTGGGTGGACAAAGGTCGTGATTGAGCCTGCTGTTATAGCTGCCTCTAGCTTCACCGGCAGGCCCGAGACCATGCGGATGTCGCCATCCACCGAAGCAAGGTGGCCTGTAAAGGCCATGTCCTCTGGCACAGCCATGTCCAGGGAGGCTGCAAGAATGGCCGCAAGGACTGCCAGGTCGGCTGAGTATCCACCTACGCTCAGAGCTACATCGTGGATGGATGCTGCGCCCAGGTTCACAAGGGAGAAATCGAAGCAGGGATGGGGGAGTCCCAGGGATTGGAGGATGCGGTCTGCCGTGGGGAGGAGGGTTTCACGAATGTGATCTGCCGCTTTTTGATCGAAGGTGCCTGGCCCAGGGAAGCGGATGCGATTTTCGCGGGGCTCCCAGGTAGCCGTTGCCACCACTGTGGAGATGACACCTGTTGGCTCGCCTCCCTGATGAAAGAGGAGGGCCAGGTTGGCTCGACCGATATGGGGAAGTTCGCTCATAGGCTCCGCCTCTTTTTGGTCCGATGGATGTGGACTGCTAGTCGCCCGCTCTCCATGCCCGGAAACACCCTGACAATCATGTGGTCTTCCAAGAGTCGCAGTTCCTTAGTGGATACCGGCTCAGCTTCACCTGTATCTGCTGCCAGGGGCAGATCCTTTTCAGGGAAAGCGTAGGACCACAGGAGGTCTTTTTCGGTGATGGCGCCGCTCCAGAGGTGGCGCCCGGTGTCAAGCTTGAAGTCGTAGGTGCCGGGCTTGACTCGAGCGATTGCCTGCCTAGGCTTATCAAGGCTCACTCGGGCAAAGGGCGCTCCATTCCTTTCGATTAGGAGGATCTCCGCTCTGTCTTCCCATTCGGACTCGCTGATCTCTTCTTGGAGCTTCCGCCACTCAGGAAGGCCGCGAACGAGATCGAGGAGCCGGTCTTCCTCCCCTGGGCCTCCTTCCTCCTTAAATGCCAGGTCATCCAAGAAAGGCGATAGCAAAGGGTCAGCCATCGGCATCGCGCCTTGAGCGTGTTTCCTTGTTTCCTCCATGAAGCGCAGGAAATGGATGAACCCTTGGTGGTAGTCGTTCTGCTCACCCATTTTGCTTATTCGCTCAAGGGCCGCCCGTAAGGCGGTCTTCGGATCAGGGTCGTTCAGCGCCTCTTCGATCATTGGCAAAAAGTAGAGTGTATTCATGAACGGGTCCTTTCTCAGGCTCTTTCGGCCCTTTTGAGGGTGGTATTCACTGCCCCCCAGATCCCGGTTTCCTCTGCGACTTCCCGGAATACTGGGTTGGCTGCAAGAACCTGCGCGGTGTTCTGCCATAGGTCCGGGATAGAGGTGCCCTTGTCGTGCCATTCAGTTCCGGCAAATCGGCTAAGCGTTGCCTTTGAAAGAGAAAATTCCTTGGCAACCGCTGCGGCATTGAAGTCGTCACTTCTCAGGTCTTCGAATATGCGCAATACCAGGGCTCTGAGCCCATGGCTGCCAATGGCCTGGATAGCGCGCCGCTGATGGTGAATGTTTCCCGCCTTCTCCTCTGCTACCGCACTCGAGAGGGAATTGCAGAAGCCCTCCCCCGATTCAGGGTCCTGCCAGGCCTCGATTATATTGTCTGCTTCGCTGAGAGGCACAAGGCGTTCCCTCATGAAGTGCTTGTTGACGATCTCCTGAATGCGTGCCCGCTCACCATTTCGTTGGGGGTCCGGATCATCCACGTGGGTTTCGAGCCAGAGCCCGCGGCTCCGCCCCTTCAGTTGCGCAGGAAGCCAGAGATGTATCCGCTCTCCGTTGAGTCGCCAGCAGTACCGGGACCAGAAGTGCTCCAGACGCCGTTTTGCCTCCAGGCATGAGAGGTAAAATTGTCTTCTGACAAAGCCCTGCAACCTTTTCGCTACCAGCACTTCCTCCTCCAAAGGGTCGGCCGGTGGCTCTTTGCTCAAGGAATCTTCCACACAATGGAGACAGGCCAACAAATACAAGCGGCAGTCTGGACCGGGGGATTTCAGCTCCTTGTTCGGAGAATTCAGAAATTTATCAAGACAGTGGTCATAGGCCCAGGTTGCCACCTCCCAGGAGAGCCCATCACTCTTGGCATTCGCCTGTCGAAGCATATCCAGAAATTCGGTGAACAGGAGGGGCGGCCTGTGTGGGTAGCGAAAGACGGTCCTGTTGGAATGGAATTCCTCGAGCGCCAAACGGTCGCCATCTGCCATACGTCTGACTAGGGCAACCAAAGACAATGACTGGTAGGATTCGCCCTCTTGGGGCCGTGGTGAAGTTCTGGCGATCATTATGTCCTCCTATTCTCGCATCGGCGCGGCTCATAGGCTAAGGAGCCGCCCGATTTCATGGTCGGCGCACGCGGCAAGATGTTTGGCATCCTCGAATCTTTTTTCAATAATTGCCTGGTCTATGCTCTGGCGCATCCCCTTGATGTGAGAAAGGCGCTGGATGAGGCTTTTCGCGATAGCGTCATTGGGCCGATGCCGGCAGGCTTGTTCGAGAAGGGCGTGGGCCGACTCAAAGTCTCCTTCCTTGAGTGCGGCAACACCGCTTTCCATCGCATCACCGTACTGTTTGGCCTTTGCCAGGAACCTCCGCTGAATGGGTGGGCCGCAAGGGTGTTCCGGGTAGAGCTCTATGGCTTCTGCGAGCCATTCAGCCGATTGGTTTATATCCTCTCGGTCGAGGCGATCGGAGATCTCCTGATAAAGCTGTGCTGACTCCTCGTATCTGGACTGCAGTTCCTCTTTGAGCGAGCCGGCCTCGGTGTGGTCAGGGGCAATGCTCAGGATCCTGTCGAGAAGCTTTGTTGCAGCCTTCAAGTCACCGCCTGCGATGGACTCGGAAGCCTCTTCCAGCATAGTCCGTATCTCGGGCTCTGGTTCATGATGGTCTGACGGCGGAGGGGAATTCGTGATCACATCTTTCTCCAGATCCTGTATCAGATCCCAGACGCTTTGGTACCTGGAAAGGGGGTCCCTGCTCAGACTTCGTCCTACGACTTCTGCCTGCGGAGAGCCGATGTCTCTTAGCTGTGGAGTCGCCGCACCGGTGTGGAGCTCTCTGAGCCTGGCCAAATTTCCCCAAAAGGGTGGGCGGCACTTTGGATGAAGTAATTCGAAGAGGATGATGCCCAGGGAGAAGATGTCCGATCTTTCATCCAGGTCATCGGGATGGGCTGCTTGAAAGTGCTCCGGGCTCATGTACAGGGGCGTCCCCTCTCCCATGCAGGTCGCCGATTCATCCCAGGTGGACTGATCCCACAACCGGGAAGAGCTTGCGCCAAGGTCCGAAACCTTCAAGACACCGCCTGACAAGAGAAGGTTTGCGGGCTTAAGGTCCAGATGAAGGAGCCCGGCATCATGAATGGCTCCCACTCCCCGGCATGCCTGTTTGAAATACTCAACTCCAGTGGTTCGGCGCGTCTCCAGGTCATTTTTATGCTTTGAAAGCCAGTCCTTGAATGAACCGCCTTCGGCATACTCCATGGACAAAAGAACAACCTCCGAGCCACCACGGGGGATCACATGGAGATCATGGACCCGGATGACATGGCGGCAATCCAGGATGGCGTTAAAACCTGCCATCTCGCGTCTGAACCGACTGGCGCCTTGTTCCCCGGAGAGAACCTGCATTGCCTTGAGGGCTACCGAAACTGATCGGGTTAGGTCTTCTGCAAGGTATACAGAACCAAAACGACCATTTCCGAGGGATCGCACGATCCTGAACCGGTCCACCAAGAGATCATCGGGCTCGAATATTACCGGCTCCCTCTTCGGCCCGTCGCTCAGTGACAAGTAAGGGTTGGCGGCGTTACGGTTCCCATCGCAGGGGGTTATCCTGGGGCATTGTGTGCAGTCTGGCGAACGCCCTGAGGAATCTTGACTTGTGCTCATGATCCGTACCTCCTTTTTCCCTGGTGCGCTCCCAGAAGACGCTGAATCGCCTGGTGTACGCTCTGGTGGATTGCCCTCAAATATGGATTCGCTTTGGTTTTGGTTCTTATCTTCTCCAAGGCCTTTCTTGCTTGGGCGTTTTCCTCATGGACCTTGCCGCCGTTTGCGTGCCAGTCGAATAGGACCAACGGGACTACCGTGGTCCCAAATTGGCTGGGTTGAACCTGTAAGGCGAAGACCAGTCCGGGAACTGGGCTGGTTGGGCCGTCTCCGAACTTGATCACCGTCACTTTTTCGAGGTAGGTATCGGAGAGCCACCAGAGGGATTCGGTTCTTGCCGAAGGCAATCCTTCTTGACCTGTCATTTCTAAGATTTCTTCGTATTTCCGCGCTATCTCCTCGGGTTGGAGCTCCACATCCTGACAGCTGCTGGGCTCAAGGCTCCGGATTACGTACTGGCCGATGAAGGCTTTTCCGATGATATTAGCCGATTCGACTATATCTTCGATCCGAAGCTCTGTTTTTATGAGACAAGGCTCTACTGCACGCTTTGCAAGCTCTCTTATGGCCTGGAGCTCAATGTGGGCCTGAAAGGTTGGATTTAGGTTTAGTATGTTCCTGCATACGGTTTCCGCTTCGAGGAGGTTCCACGTCTTGATGAGCAGAGCGGCGTAGGAGAGCATCGAAGTGCAGCTCTCGGGTCTATCAGTCGGAAGAAGTGCCATCATTGCCGAGCGGTATCGAAGGGCATCTAGAAATCGGAGGTTTTTTTCGGCGTGACTGGCTCGATAGGCTAACGACACGTGTCTGTACCCAAGTGCTATGAGCCTAGAGTGAACCGGAGCAATCTCCTCCTCCGAGACCGCGCCAGTCTTTCGGTTCAACTCCTCGATGATTTGGCGGGCTTCGTTGGCATTCTTGCGTACTCGCAGTGTTTCGAGCAGTTTCATTGGCGGAGTGGTGGCTACCCTGTAGTCCTTTCCTGGAAGTATACTGGAAGGACGCAGAGATTCATTCTCTACCGTGTGCGCCTCCGCAGTTCCATCTTTCATAACCAGCAAGACCGCTAAGGATGAGCTCTCTATGGCTGACATGGCGATTATCCCCTTTGGGGCCACCAGCTCACGAAGCGGTGTTTCCAGCCCTGGCTCCCACAATTTGATCCTCCCATCATTCATGCCGGCAGTGAGCAGGTAATGCCTCCATGGGGCTAACGCATAAAGCTCACCCGAATGCGCAGCCGTTTTTCGGATTTCGTGGTTCTTAAGCCCCACTTGTACGAAGTGCCCATTAAGGCCAGGAAAAACAAGGGCTTGCTCGGCTTCCCAATAACGGATATTGACCAGAGCATACATACTGGGTGGGAGAGGCACTCTTACGGTTTGAATCAGTTTGCCTGACTTGGGTTCCCAGAAATGAAGAATCCCCTTGGAAGACAGGCCGGCCAACAATCCGTCAGGCAGGGTGAGAAGGAAGCAGATATTTCCTTTCCGAACCTCAAGCGATACTTGCCGGGGTTCCGCCGTTTGCCAGACCAGGCACCGGGAAGCCGTGTCACTGACCGCCAGGCGTGATGAGTCAACCCAGCAAACGGAGAGCACGGGCGCGCCATGGAGGAAATGCCGGATACCAAGGTTCTGATCACTATCAGAATCCTCACAGCCGGAAATGAGATGTACCATACCGCCTTTGGTCCCAATCCCGATCACTCCGGTTTCAGCCTCGATATCCATGGCGTATGCACTGTGGCCGGGCGGAAAATGCACGAGGCCCTGGAGGACTCCGGATTGAGCGTTATAACGCTCTACTCCCGGATTCCTCCCGCCCGTTCCGAGGAGAACCATGTCGCTCTCCCAGTTCATAGCCATATCTCCTCCCTATCTTGACCGATCAAGTTTGCTCCTACTGAGGTCCATCAACAGGGCCAAGTGTCATGAGACTATTGACTTCATCTGGTAGCGAAGGCACAGGAGCCATGGGCTCAGGGAGTGGCCCCGTGGTAATAGGTGCCGGAGGCATAGCCAAGTCCAAGGATCCAAAAACCAGGCAGGAATTTGAAGGAACTGTTTCCGGTCCTTCAGAGAAAGACCCTGGCAGCGGATCAGTTGAGGCCGTTGGAGCAGGAGACATCCTTTGCACACCCGGCCCCGCCTGCTCGGATGCCGAGATGCTAACATTATGTTCGGTTGTTCCAGGCGCCGCGGGGTCTACAATTGGAAGCCGATTACCGACCGACTGAGAGTCAGACATGAAATCCATTGCCGCGAGTGATGATTCCGAAGGCGGCTGCATTGAAAGTCGGCCCCCCTCCATGTCTTGATGAGATGGCCCTCCAGGTGCGGTGGCTGAGGCTCTGTCGCTTGTTCCAATGTCATCATCAGTTGCTTCGGCAGCCGGTTCCACCAGACACCGAATGTCGACCGGCTCGCGACACGCGGCGTGCGGTTCACGCAGGCCTACGCGGCCA
>QZIK01000063.1 GCA_003599015.1 Desulfobacteraceae bacterium
CTTGGCATAAAGATGACCAGCAATATGACCACAAGACCTACGAAAAGTTCCCAGTGTTCGGTCATGGTGCTGATGTAGTCCTGAATAAATATAAAGATGGCCGCACCTACTATTGGTCCCCACAGGGAGCCCATGCCTCCCAGCAGCACCATCATGAGAACTCCGGCTCCTGCAAATGCCCCCATCGTGGTCGGCCCTATGTATCCTCTGTAAAGAACGAACAGAACACCGCTCAAGCCTGCCAGCCCGCAGGCGAGCATCCAGCCCATCAGCTTGAATCGCCTGATATTTATACCAATAAATGATGCTCTTTCTTCATTCTCCCTTATCGCTTCCAGCACTGCTCCAAAGGGAGAATGGATGATGCGCCACGTAAAAAGGAAAGCCGCCAGTACCACCCCCAGAGAGAGCAGATACATGGAAACGGGATTGCCGGTGCTTCCGATGGTTATCCCAAAGAGAGAGATGTCAGGATGGGGGACCCCCATAAGTCCGTCGTCTCCTCCGGTCACTCCGTACCACTTCCAGGCAATGGTAAAAAACATCATCCCGAAGGCTAGGGTAAGAAGTGCAAAGGCCAGTCCTCCTGTTCTCACCTGGACCCATCCTACAGGAAAGGCCAGTATAAGAGTGCCTGTCACTCCTGCAAGGAATGCAAGCCACAGAGACGAGGGAAATACATGAAGAAGAAAAAGACCTACCAGATAGGCCCCTATACCAAGATAAGCATTGTGCATGAAGGACAGGAGTCCGGTGTAGCCCAGGAGCACATCCAGGCTCATGGCAAGAAGTCCATATATAAGCATTTCATTGACAAGACTGACATAAAAGCGATTCTTTACGACAAAAGGAAATATGGCCAGGCATACAACCAGGACGGCAAGCGCCAAAACCTTTGACCGGTTTTTCCCTAAATCCTGTCTGGTGGATAGAGGCTTTTTATGTTCCATGTTACTCAAATCTTCCTTCGCCGAGTATCCCCCGCGGCATGAAAGCGAGGATAACAGCCATGAGCATGTAAACAATTACCATCGCCAGATCCGTAATGAAAAATTCAGCCAGTGTCTGAACAGCTCCTATTATGAGGGCGGCTATCACTGCTCCTCTCAGGCTTCCAAGACCTCCTATAACTATTACAACAAAGGACCTGATGAGCATCTCGTGACCCATTATAGGATCTATTGTGTAAAGGGGGCCTGCTATAACCCCCGCGATGGCCGCCATTGCGCATCCAAGCATAAAAGCCCCCATATGCACCAGTTTCATGTTGATACCCAGACATGATACCATTTCGGGTATTGTGCTTGCTGCACGGAGGGTCACTCCGGTTTTTGTCTTTTCAAGGAAAAGCCACAGCCCTGTCATGGTGGCGGCAATCACAAAAAGGGTTGCCAGTCTGTAGACCGGATAATGGGTTCCCAGGACAGGTACAGTATCCTGCAAAAATAATGGTAGTTTTATGAACTTAGGTTCATTGCCCCAGAAATACTTTATTAGACCGTCTATAAGAAACATAAGGCCGTAGGTAAGTATCAAGGTGTAAACGATGGATCTTTTTCTCATGGGGGCTATTACGGTTCTTTCAATGGCAAGCCCTACCAACGCTACAAGGAGAGGGGCGACTATCAGGGCAAGAAAAAAGTTCGCCCCGAGATACATGAGGGTTGCGCTCGCATAGGCACCAAGGGCGTAAATGGAGCCGTGGGCGAGATTCATTACACGGCTGAGGCCATAGATTATGTTGAGTCCTATTGCTACTATCAAAAATACCCCGCCGAGCACAAGACTGTTCAGTATAATGTCAACCGCAGTACTCACTGCAGATCTAGGCCTCCCCTTTTCTTATGGTGTATATCCGTTGCTCCGCGGACGCGGGTCACCACTGAGGCGACCCTGTCCGCTTTGCCGAGGAAAACATCCGAGCGTAACTAATGACCCGGAAAAGAGATTTCTACTTCTCCGGCGGTCCCAGTTCTTCTGCCTTGAAGATCTTAAGTACCTTCATCGCCACCTTGGCCCCAAAGGGGTTGGGTGGAGCAGCCATGGTCTCGGTGAGAACAGCATCGGTCCTCATGCAGTTGTCTTTTGCAGAGATCCTTACCGTTCCGTATGGTCCGTTAAAGCTGATGCCCCTGAGCGCGCCTGAGATCTTGTCAACGTCAGTGCTCTTAGCCTTTTCAATGGCATCGAGGAGATGCATGGCGCCCACGTAGCTGTGTACTGCTGCGTCGGAGGGGATCACTTTATAAGTCTCCCAGAACTTCTTTTCCCAGGCGTCTGAGACCGGGGTGTTGACATCCCAGGACCAGCAGGAAGCCCCGAAAATTCCATAGCAGGCCTCTCCGCCCTCTTCAAGCTCCATGGGGCCAGGGGCTGCTGCAGAAACTATCTTGGAGGTCTTAGTAAGACCGAAGTCAAAGGCCTGTTTGGCAAAAACGGGGATTACGTTTGTGATAAATGCTATGTAGATCCCGTCTGCACCCGAAGCCTTTATCTTGCTTATGTATGACGACCAATCCTTTGTGCTGGTGGGTGCCTTGTCGAAATTCTCGTTGTATATCTTGATGCCGTTTTGCTTTGCCAGTTCAATAAAGCGTTTACCTGCATCATGACCCCATGCGTAATCATGAACGAGGACGTAGTATTTGCGATCTTTGAGATCCGGCCTTGCCAAAATGCCTTTTACGTTTCCTACCGCTGTCTGGTCGTTGGCTAGCTGCCCGGATCGGAAGACCCATTTATGCATTCCATAGAACTCAGTGGTCATAACATGGGTTGTTACAAAGGGAACCTTCAGTTTGTCAATGTTCTTGGCAAGTGCAAGGCCCACACCGCTTGAAAAGACCCCTATGAGGGAGACGCAGCCATCCTTGAAAACTAGCTTTTCAGCCTTGCTTACCGCCACATCCGGTTTTATCTGGGTATCTTCCACCACAAGCTCAATGGGCCTTCCCAGCACCTTGCCTTTTTCCTTTGCCGCCATCTCTATGCCGTATTTCATCTCAAGTCCACCCTGGGCAACAATGCCCGTGAGTGGCACAAGGACTCCGATCTTCACTGGATCGGCCGCCAGAGCGTATCCGGGAGCTGCAAACATTAATCCTACAACCACTGTTACTGCGATGAGGAGCATTCTTTTCATCTGATTACCCTCCTAACAATGTCAAAGGAAAACAAGTTAAAGCAGACCTTACACCACGCGCCTCATGTCTCCGGTATCTATCACCCCCTTTTTTGTATCATTGGATCATTCAATTAGGTTCCGTTAACCCCTATTACTTTCAGCTGAGCTCTGGAAGCACCTGGTCAATGAGCTCCACCAGGTCCAGCAGCTTCATGGCACTTTGTATCCTTTTTGCCCCTTCATTAAGGTTGTAATGACAGAAAGGGCATATGGAGACCATGTAGTCGGCTCCTGTTTCCATTCCTTCACTGATTCTTTTGGAGGCATTTGTCGCGGCCCATTCGCCGTATCCGGTCATTACTCCGCCGCCTCCCCCACAGCAGTAGGAATTGGCCCTGATTCTACCCATCTCTCTTAGCTCTATGCCCGGGATCGCCTTTATAAGTTCCCTCGGGATATCATAAAGACATTCCTCTTCGTTGACGCCTACGTATGCCCCCTTCCAAAGCTGGGTTCCATCCTTGTCTATGATGAACTTGTTGAGGTGTCTCCCGGTGTGGCATGGGTCGTGATAAGTGACCTTCCACGGGAGCTTCCCCTCAAGATTGAGTTTTCCCCCCTTAAGAAGGTTATAGAGAAATTCAACGGTATGTATTACCTTGATACCGTTTAGTGACTCTTCATATCCGGCTGCCAGGCTGTAATCCTTTTTAATGGCCCTGTAACAGCCGGCGCATGATGTCACTATCGTGTTGACTCCCCTGTCCAGGTGCAGTCTTTTGAATGTTTCAAGGTTTTCCTCTGCCACTCTCTTAAATTCAGATGAATCTCCTATACGCATAGCTGTTGAGCCACAGCATATTTCATTTTCTCCAAGTATTCCAAAATCAACTCCCAGCTTCTGGAATATGGATGCGGTGGCGACAGGTACAGACCTGGCAGGCAGATTAAATGCCCCTGTGCACCCCACGTAAAATAGAACCTGTGCCGGCTCAATGTTAATGTCTTTGATGGGCTTTTTGGCTTTCTTAAACGGTCTTGTCCAGTCGGTTCTTACCCTTCTGGGTCCCTGATAGGGATTGTTGTAGCTTCGAAGGGACTGGGTGATCTTTTTCTGGGTGGGCATTGGTCCTATGCCGTCTTCCACAGCCTTTCGCCGCATGGCTTCAATGATCTCGGGGATATATGGTTTGTGATCCAGCTGGCACTGGGATTGGCATCCTGCGCATACTGTGCATTTGTAAACGGCATCCAGAAGTTCATCATCCCACTGAAGCTCTCCGCTCAAAAGACCTCTTGCAAATGCAATTTTGCCCTTGGATGCCATAAAGCCTTCAAAGCCAAACTCCGCACCAGCCGGGCAAATCTCGGCGCTTTTTGTAGGAGGGCCGAATTCGTATGCAACCTTGCACGTTCCGCACGCTGTGCATCTCCAAATCTTTTCTTCCAATTCCTTTAGATCAGGTATTTTCCACTCCATCATGGCCTCCGCTTAAGCCTTTATCGTCAAATGCCCAGTTTGCCGGGATTCATTATGTCGTTGGGATCAAGGAGCTGTTTTATCTTCTTGAGCAACATCAAATACCCAGGATGTGCCCGCTTGTTGATCTCCATGGCAAAATCAACGGGCGGCTTATAAGGCATACCTCCCATGTCCAGATCCACCCTCAGACATTCCACGATTGCCTGTCTTGCATTTTCCGTTTCTTTCTCGCTCTGTTTGTTGAAGGGTATCATGGCCCTGAGCATTCCGTAATGAACACCCCTGTACATGCTCATCCTCACCGACGGGGAAAGATTGTGGGATATGAGGATCTCCTTCCACTTTCTGTAGACAGGGGCCCATTTTTTTGCCGGCGTGAAGGTTCCGGGCCAAGATATACCCGCGCCTCCCTGCTTGCAGTAGTTTTTGGTGGAGCCGACTATCTGGCTTGGAAGCTGGGTTCTTGCCTTCAATGCCTCCTCAGGATAGTGGGTCTCTTTTATGCTTGTTCCCTTGTTCTTCTCCTGGTTAAGGACAAGATTCCATATCTCCTCCTTAGCCTCCCTCTCTTTCTGGGTAAAGGAGTAGGTTGTAGCATAACTGAACCACTCCGGATCCTTGTCGGGTTTAGGTTTATAAGGATAAGGAATCGGGACCTGAGCAAGCCACCAGGAAACACCTGTGAGGTCGTCGCAGATCTCATAGTTGCTGAGATTGAGCATATAGGAATACATATCCTCAACTGTGTCGCAGCAGACAGTAAAGATCTTAAGCAGGGGCGGAGAGTGGTGTACGTTAATCCCCAGTTTGGTGACTATCCCGGTGGTTCCAAGCCATCCCTTGAACAGCCCGTCCAGTTGGGGCATGGGAAGCACGCTGTGCCACGCCTCGGGATTAATGGCGCATGAGCCTGCGCGAATAACCTCGCCGGTTGGGATAACCACCTCCATGCTTGTGATCTCCTGGCTTTGCAGGCCGTAGCGGGCGTTCATGCCTCCTATGCCGTGGCTGATGGCGCATGAAGCAACCGACGCGGATGGGGGGCCGACAGGCCAGCCGAACCTTAGGTTGTAAGGGGCAAGGGCGGCGGCAAGCTGAGCATGGGATACCCCTGGCTCTATAACCGCAACCAGCGCCTCTGGGTCTATCTCTATTATCTTGTTCATGCGTTTAAGATCCAGGATGATGCCTCCCCTTTCAGGGATGGTGAGTCCGCCGATGTTGGTGCCGGCGGTATAAGGGACCACCGGAATTCTTTCCTTGTTGGCGAACCTGAGGATCTCCTGTATCTGTTCCACCTTGCTGGCCATGACCACGAAGTCAGGAAGCTTCGGCTTTACGAAACTCAGATCATAGGAGTAGGCGTAGCATATATGCTTTGCCGCTGTTGCGTTTTTTTCTCCCACAATGGACTGCAATTCCTTAAGTATGAGTTCCTTGTTCCTGGCGTGCATAACAATAACTCCTTCCCGGGTCCCTCGGCGATGATCCTCTTCAGCGTAAGGACCTCAGAGTCTCAAGGCGACTTTGCCTTTTTTTAACAATGAGTTTGAAGTTGCGGGGAACATCCGCCAGCAGCGATCCTGACTGCTCTGCTCCCTTGGTATAGCAACGCAGAATAACGTCTTCGATCTCAAGGGCCTTTTTTGCTGCGTCGGCCATACCGGTATCCCTTGGCAGATCTGTGTTCAGAATAAAATCGTCTGTATCCAGATCAAAGGCAAAGCATCCCTCTATTGCATCGGTTATGACCGATTGATATGCCATCTGGACCTGCTTGATGTATTTGTGGTTTTCTCTGCTGAAGGCAAGAAAGAGCTCTTTTCTGGCAGGGAATCTTTCAGCCAGAGACTCATAGAAAGCCGCTCCTTTTTCTTCCAGTCCTCTAATGAAGCTTATGGTTTCGGATGCAGTACATAGTTTCATGCGGTTCTATTCCTTTCTATAACCACCTGTGAATACACACCTTGCTTTCTGTGAAGAATCTTACAGCCTCTTTCCCCTGGGTGTGAAGGATGCCCATAAATGATCCGGCCATCCCGCTGAATGGGAAAAATGCCATGGGGGCCACGATTCCTATGTTTATTCCAACATTTCCGCTTATGACATCATATTGGAACTGCCTGGCATACTTGCCGTTGGAGGTGAATATGGCATGCCCGTTGTGATAGGGGCTCTCATTGCAGATCTCGATTGCCTCTTCAAGGGTCTTAACCCTGAGGATACCCATGGTGGGCCCGAAAATCTCCTCTCGCACAACCCGCATATTCCTGTGGAGACCTTCCATTATTGTGGGACCCAGAAAACACGTATCAGGATAGCCGCCGGTTATGGTTTTGGGTTTTCTTCCATCCAGCCTGAGCTTGGCGCCTTCCTTTATGCCTGTTTCTATATAGCTTATAATTCTCTCTTTTTTCTTGGCATCCCTAACCGGACCCATCTGAACCGATTCGTCAAGTCCGTAGCCCATCACTATGGACCTGGCGCGGTCTGTCACTTTTTCCACGAAGTCGTTGTAAAACCTGTTATCCTCTCCTACCATGATAAGGGTCTGCCCTGCCAGACATCTCTGTCCTGCATTTCCGAAAAAGGATGTCATAAGCCCGGGAATGGTAGCATCAACATTGCAGTCAGGCATGATTACCAGGATATTGGCTGCCCCTCCCTGGGCTATGCATCGCTTCCCTGTCTTGCCGCATCCCGGATAGATTACGTCCTGCATTACCGGGGTGGAACCTACAAACGTTATTCCCTCTATCCCCGGGTGCTCCAGCATGCCGTTGACAACGGTTCTGCCGCCGTGCACCATATTCCATACCCCAGGAGGAAATCCTGCCTCTTCTGCAAGTTCCGTTATTTTTGTCTGGCTGAAGGGGACCTCGCTTGAGGGTTTAATTACTACGGTATTGCCGGTGGCTACTGCATAGGGGGCGGACCAGAGGGGTATCATGAAGGGGAAATTGAACGGACCAATAACGCCGAAAACTCCCAGGGGGACCCTTATAAGATATTCATCAATACCGGATGCGATGTCCTCAGAGCTGTCTCCCATCATGAGTGTCGGTATGCCGCATGCCACTTCAACATTTTCGATTCCGCGCCGGGTCTCGCCCCGCGATTCATCTATGGTCTTTCCGTGCTCCTGTGTCTGAACCCTGCTGAGCTCTTCAAAGTTTTCCTCCAGGAGATGAAGAAGTCTGAATAAATATCGGCAACGGGTTACTGCCGGGGTACGCCTCCAGTCATAAAAAGCCTCCTTTGCGGCTTTTACCGCCTCGTCTATCTCCTCCCTTGTGGATACGCCCACTTTTCCTATTACCTGGCAGTTTGCAGGGTTTACCACATCAATAATCTCACCCTTTGACTCCACCCATTCGCCGTTTATGTAGTTTTTGGCCATGGGCACGCCCTTGATCGGTTCTTCAAGAATTGCCATGCTTAATTCCTCCGTTATGTTAAGTTGTGTGAAAATGTTATAATTACTCTAAAAGACCGGTACCCCAAACAAGGCAGCTTCTTTCCGAAAGACGGATTTATGAAAAAGCCTTCATATTGTAACCCTTCTGGAAATTGTTGCCACAGAAGACAACCCCTTAAAGGGAGTGCATCTCAGTCTCTGCTACCAGATAAAGATTGCTTGAGCCAACCCTCTTGAAATTATAACCCTTAGTGTTAAGGATAGGATCCCCTTCGGAGACGATGCGTGCCCATGAGGCCGCACGTCCGTTTTTTACCAAGCTGTCGGAGGATGTGCCGATTTCGGCGGGCTCAAAAGCCTTTGTCCCGGTAAGATTTGACAGATATCGGCCAACATCCAGCAGGTCGTTACTCATGGCTATTTCCGATGCTTCCGGATCTCTCTGTATAAGGCACTCGAGTATGTTTTCGTGTGCGCATCGCACCTGCTCGTAGAAATCGGGACCCAGTTGCAGATTTGCCTTTATGGCGCGAAGCAGATTGTCAATAAAATCAATTGTCAAGACCAGAATAGTGTTTTCAGCCATGCGGGCAAGGTAGCGGTGAAAGCTTATCTCTTTTGATACCTCGAACTCCCCGTGGGCAATGTTTTCTCCCATTACACCTCGAAGGTACTGAACATCCTTTCCTGTAATCCTTGTCGCGGCTATCCGGGCCACAGACGGCTCTATGAGATAGCGTAACATGGTGATTTCTCTAATGCTTACAGGTTTGAAATGAAGGAAATTGATAATGCTGTGGATGGTGGTGCGCATGTCCACTTCAGCAACAAAGGCGCCTCCGCCTATGCCTTTCCGGATCTCCAAAAGGCCCATTACCTCCAGTACCCTTAAGGCCTCCCGCATGGTTGCCTTGCTTACACCGAACTGGGATACCAGCTCTTTCTCCGAGGCAAGTCTGTCGCCGGGCTTGAGTTGACCTGAGAGGATTGAGTCCCTTATCTGACTTATAATATTGTCAGAAACCTTCTCAGATTTTGCTATCGCCTTGAACATTGCGGGTCCTGAGGTTTCTTCCTGGCCGTATTTCATCGGGTTTTTGTTGTATCCGATCCTGTTGCTCCTGCGGCTGCTCTTTTCCTGCTTGGATTTCTCACTTGCATTGCCGCTTGAACATTTCAGCTTCTCAGTCTCAAGGAATCTTTAACCGTGAAAGGCTAATTTGCTAATTCAGCCCATAACTACAACAGGAAAAAATGGCTGTCAAGAAAAATATTATAATATTTTACTTTGTCTTTCCTCTTAGTTCGACTGGTGATCGCCGTAAATATGGATATATAAGATCAACTAGAAAATTACATATTTTTTACAATATGTTATATTTAAAAGCCTACTTAAAGACCTAATATTATAATCTTTAATATATTTTGTTGACTTTCCCTGATTTCTTTTTTATAGGTGAAATTGCTTCTGGGCCTTTATTGAGGCAATTTATAATAACGTCCTGAATAGAAGAGAGGAGCTGTCCGATGGGAATAAGAGTAGATGCCCTTAAGTGCACCGGTTGCATGGCCTGTGAAATGGCTTGCGGTTATCACAGGGACGATGCCTTTGCACTTCTGTCTTCCTGTATAGTGGCTTACAGGACAAGGGAGAAAAAGGACTATTTTGGGGTTATTCTAAAGGAAGAAGAATCGCTCGTAATTGCAAGACCTGAGGGTGTTGAGGTTAGAAAGATCGGAGCTGCCGGGGAGAGTGGAGGAGACTCAAGTGCCAAGCCGATGCTGTTGCGTGAATCATGCGATCTTTGCTCCGGCATGGATGCGGGGCCCATGTGCGTTCGGTTCTGCCCGGTGGACGCCATTATCCTTGAATAAGGCTGTTGAAAATAAGACCGTGAGTAACTTCAGATCTTGCTACCTCAACAGGAGGAATTAATTATGGAATATCTGTCATCCGGAAAGATATTGATAGTTGATCTGGCCTCTTCAGAGACAAGGGAGGAGGAACTGGACGAAGGTTTGATCTCTAAAAGAATAGGCGGAGCTGGTATAAACAACTACCTTTATAATTCTTACAAGGACTATGATCCCATTGTATTGGGCGCCGGAATCCTCACAGGAACTCTTTATCCTGCGTCCGACCTATCAGTGCTGACAGCCAGAAGTCCTGTGACAGACAACGTTTGTCACTGCCCTGTGACCCTTAAGGCAGGCATCGAGTTCAAGTATTGCGGTTTTGACTATCTGGTGGTCCTTGGAGCTTCCGCAAAACCCGTCTTCCTCTGGATTCACGATGGGGTTGCGGATATATCAGACGGATCGGGTGTTTGGGGAAAGGATGTGTGGCAGACTACAGACGCCTGGCGAAGGGACATGGGAGACGATCTTATCCAGACCCTGGTAATAGGCAAGGCGGGAGAGACGGGATCGGACCTGGCTCAGGTCTCGGTAAACTACTGGGGCAGCGGCGATGTATGGGGATTCGCCAGTATTTTTGGGAAAAAACGTCTCAAGGGAATTGCCATGAGGGGTATGGGTCTTTTGGAGATAGAGGACCCTGAAGGCTTTGTTGAGGAATCCATGAGACTCCTTGAATCGGTGAAAACCGGTCCATGGAAAGGCAGGTCCGGTTTATACGATCTTCTTGTTTCCCTTGGAAAAAATGATGTTGCGGACTGGGTTGCTCCACTGGTGCACAGAAACAGCGCATCCTACAATGTCCCTTATGCAGGGAACACTTTTGTATATCTGGATGAAGACCCCTCTCTTCTCAAGGAGCCACAGGGAGCTGAGCCGGGGCTCCTTCTTACAAGCCCATATGGACTCATTGCAGCTAAAGACATGGGACTGTCGGCCATGGATGCATGCAGGCTTATAAGATCTTGCTTACGCTATGGAATCGATCCTGAAATGGTTGCCCTGATTGCCTCAAGAGACGCAAAGAAGAGACGGGAAGACATTGAGAGTTCAATGGATTCTTTGGAGAGAAAGGGAATGAAACCCTGGAGACCTCCATTCAGTCCCATGGTTCCCCGCCAGCCTGTTTTTGCAGACTTCGGAGTCGAAGGTGAGCCCGGACAGTTGGAGCAATGGTGGTTACAGAGGCAGGCTCTGGCATATGTCTTCGGGATAGATCCTTTGTTTTTGATAATGAGCCCGGAGCTTACAGCCCAATCAATGATTGAAGCGGTCAGGATCGGATCGGGAATTGAAATTTCAGAGGAAACTCTTGACGGCTTAGTTTCAGAGATTTGCGGATGTAATTAGTTCCGGCTTGCTTTTCCAGCGACATCAGGGCATAGCTGACGGCCCGGTAGTTCATTCCGACGAGGCCGGGCAGGGCTTGCCTTTGCTACCTAAGGAGAGTAGTCGGGTGGCGGCTTTTTCAGGATATCCCAGAATAGGCATCTATACGGGCGGCGGAAGCTCGCATTCCTGGCTGTGGTTTGCAGATCTCTTTGAAAGACTGGGATTTTGGGACCTTTGCTTTCTTGATGAAGCCGCAGTGAGGCAAGGGGCTTTGGAGCATGTTGATGTACTTGCCGTTTCCGGTGGAGATACCTTCGCACTGGCAGGAGCTTTGGGCTGTGAGGGGGCAGGAGCCGTCAGGCGGTTTGTGGAGCGCGGGGGCATCTATTTTGGTTCCTGCGCTGGCGCGTACCTGCCAATGCCGTCTTCTAAGTTGCCCCTCAATCTCTTTAATTTTGTAGATGTGAGGATTGCCAACCTTGCAAGTAAAATTCCCCCTGCCCTAAGACTCCGGGAAAAATTCTATACCCGGTACGGATGCAGGTATGTCTTTCATCCGGTCAGGGAAGAAATACTGCTTGGATTGAAATCTAAAGAACTGCTTTCTTCATCCTCGACGATAAAGGCCCCTCTTTATGGTGGTCCGGCCATGCTCCCGGGAGAGGCAGTCAAAGTCATTGCAAGCTACAAGGGCTTTACTGAGAAAACGGTATTTCTTACTGAAGAGGAAACGTGCCGAATTACGTTGATTGATAAGGCGGCTGTGGTGCGGTGTCCCCTCGGGGATGGCTGTTTTTATCTTTTCGGCCCACATCTGGAGCATCCCAGGTATCCGGAGGCCAATCGTATTGTGGGAGAGATTCTTGCGGTTGAAACAGGGACCCGTTTGCCGGATGGCGAGGAGCAGAGTCAAACAACTGCCGAGCCAGGTTTACGAATCAGGTCGTTCAATTCTGCCCTCAGGAGGGAGCTTGGAAATGCTAGGATTGTTGCAGCTGCGATGGAGTTTCTGAATGTCAGATGGATAATTGGAGCAAAGTGCTACGAACCTGAAAAGCTTCGAGTCTTCATAGAAGCTATGTGGCGGCGCCTGCCTCTGGTTGAGAAAAATATTGCGACTTCAGAAAATGCGGAACAACTCCTTTCACTTGGAGCCAGGACCACTCATCTTTTAAGGGAACTGAAAACTGCGGTTGATGAAGGCAGGGAATCAGATCGCCTCGCTTCCAATCTTTTCAGGGTGTTGCGTGATTATACAGCTTGCTTTCTTCATTTGTATTTTCAAACCATCAAATCACTCGAGACCGTTTGCCGGGGTAAGACAGGGAGGCTTAATCATGGCCTGGCCTGAGAATTAGTGCTTGTCTTTTTAGGACGTTACTGAAAACTTTTTCAGGAGGCGTTGATGATTATGAAGAGGCGCCTGAAATATTGGCTTGGGAGCAGAGGAATAATTCCTGTTGCGGCTTTTACTTTCTTCCTCTGCTGCAGTGCAAAGGACGACCTTTCCTTTGCTCAAGAGAACTATCAGCTGATAGAATCGAGCTGGTTTTTAAACATGAAAGACTTCTCCCGCTCGGCCCATGGAACCCTCAGTTGTGAGTCTTGTCATGGAATCATGGACGAAAGTCCCGGCGGGCACCCTTTGCCTGGAACAAGCTGGTCTCAAAGAAAGGGTTCCACAGAGAGATATGACTACGGACGATGCAGGTTGTGCCATAAGGAGTCCTATGAACGCTACACCAAGGGTGTGCATGCCGAGGCCCTGAAAAAGGAAAAGGCAGCCCCCCAATACCTTAATCTCCCTGGAGATAAGAGGGCACCAACCTGCGGGCACTGTCACTCATCCCATTATGAAGAGGCAAGGCTCAGCCGGGTGGAGTCTGGAAGACGCATGACGGATGTGTGCGGCGGTTGTCACCTCAGTCAGAAGAAGACATACATGGATGGATTTCACGGTAAGACTGCGGTCAACCTCGGGGATTCATTGTCGGCATACTGCAGCGACTGTCACGGTGCACACAATTGTGTTTCTCTGAAGACGCCTGAGGCTGCTCTTGGTGCCTGTCTCAGGTGTCATCCAAAGGCGGATCTGTCCTTTGCCAAGTTTGTGATCCATCCTGCTCCGCCTGCGGAAAAAGACGGTAAGGATGGGAAAAAGGCGCAATGGATTACCGTCATAAGGGTTGTTACAGCGGCCATGAGCGGCTTGGTCCTGCTGGTTGTACTTTTTTCATACGGTCACAGCTTCCTCTGGATTCTAAGAGAACTCCATGAGAAATTGAGGAGACATTGATCATGGCTGAGCGGCGTCAAGAGGAGATTGTACGTTTTTCGGTCCTGAACAGACTTCTTCATCTGTTTGTAATGATAGGATTTGCAGGTCTTGCTCTAACAGGATTTTCTCTCAAATTCAGCTCTCAAACGTGGGCTCAGGCGGTGGCCTGGATATTAGGAGGATCATGCGGTATCAGATCCTTCCACAGGATCTTTGCCGTTTTAACTTACGGCTGCGTGGTGGTTCATCTTTTGTGGCTTCTTTATTTCAGGTCTGCACTTAAGGGAAGGCTTACCGGTCCTGATTCCCTTTTCCCTTCGCTTAAGGACTTCAGAGATCTCTTGGAGCATGTAAGATACATGTTCGGAAGGGGAAAAGTGCCGGTGTTCCCAAGATTTTCCTACTGGGAGAAGTTTGACTATTGGGCAATACTTATAGGTATGAACACCATGGGTGCTACGGGATTGGTCCTATGGTTTCCTGAGTTTTTTACAAGCTTTTTCCCTGGTTATATATTGAATGTGGCCCAGGTACTGCATCTTTACGAAGCAATAATGGCAGTTGCGCTCAAATTCGTGGTGCACATAGTTACGACCCATCTCAGACCCGAGGTGTTTCCTCTTGATAGAAGCATATTCAACGGCAGGAGAAGGTTTGAGAGGGGAAGGGCAGGCTTAATAGGCATTTTATTTTTTCTAACACTTTCAGCCTTGGGTTCAGGCATTTCTGAGGCAGAGGCGGTGGCTGTTTCACCCATGCCCCTCACTGAGGAGGGAAGAACGAGGGCGTGTCTTGACTGTCACAGATTTCCAAATGTGCATACCAATGAAGGAGCAAAAAGTTCTCAAGCCTTTTGCCTCGAATGCCACGGCAGTGATTCATGCACGAGGGAAGATGGAACTCTTCTCAAGGTATCCATTGACTCCTTTGGGAAAGGAAGACATGCCCATGAGGCTTGCGTGATGTGCCACCGGGATGTGGCCAGATCTCCACATAAATCACAGTCAGGGGCCCTCTGCACACACTGTCACGGCGTTCACGGAGAAGGGGTGGCCGGTGATCCTCATCTAAGGGTACAATGTCAGGCATGCCACAGAAAATCTTTGTTTGTGGAATATGATTCAAAAAAAGATTTGGTGATTCTCTCACACAAGGACGATAAGGGCGTAGCTTTAGCTCTCACTGATCATAGCCTCCCTGAACTTAGAGACAGAGAGTCGTGTACGCGATGCCATAAAGCAGGAAACAAAGTGGGGGCTGCCTCTGCGATTCTTCCCGGAAAAAGCATCCTTTGCATATTTTGCCACAACGCCCCGGCAACATTGGGTCATTGGGCGTTTGGCGCAGCCATGTTAGTATTTCTTTTTGGATTAAGCGGCATGCTCCTTCTCTGGTTCAAGGGACGCATTGAAGGGGAGGAGCAGTCTTTCCACAAAAAAATATCAGTTGTGAGTGAGAGGTTGTGGGAGACCATATTCTCCAGAGGGATATTCAGGATTTTTTCTGTGTTTTTCCTTGATGTGATTCTCCAGAGGCGGCTCCTTAGAGAAAGCGTCAGGCGATGGTTTTCCCATTCACTTATTTACTACGGCTTCCTGGGTAAGTTTGTCCTTGGCTTATTGTCATTTATTTTCTTCGGGCTTTTTTCCACCGCTCAGCTATCAACGGCCATGCTGGATAAAAACAACTGGCTTCAAGCGATCTTAAACGATCTATTCGGAGGCATCATATTGATCGGGCTAGCCTTTGCGGTTATTCAACGCATCATGGTCAGGCCGGCGCATGTATTGAGCGAGGAGCAGGACTCTGTCGCCCTCATCCTGGTAGGGGTTATTGTTGCAGGGGGGTTTCTTCTGGAGGGTGCAAGAATCGTTTTAACAGGTATTCCCGCCGACAAAGCGATATATTCCTTCATCGGGTATCCTGTTTCAACTATCCTGAGATCCATAACAAAAGACTGGCAGGGTGCCTACGGGTATCTGTGGTGGTTCCACGGAATAACCTGGGCGGTCTTTTTTGCATATCTCCCCTTTGGCAAGCTTAAACACATATTAACTACGCCTCTTACACTCCTTATTCGCGAAGGCGGAACAATTGAAAGGCGTTGAGGAAGGAAAAGCGTAATGGAAGATAATAAATCAGTGAATGTCCCGACTGAAACCGGGGTTCCTGATCCTGGGAAGGTAGAATCCCATGCTCCGATCATCTGTGCTCAAAACCAGCTTGCTGCTGAAACGCGCCTTATACGGATTGAAAAGCTGGACATGGTTCGTATCCTTCAGCTTGAAGCCTGCACCCGGTGCGGTGAATGCCTCAACTGGTGTCCTGTCTATGACCAGGATCAGAGAGAGGACATAATACCAAGAACAAAGGTCAGGGATTTTTTACGAATAATAAAGGGTCAGCACGGACTCCTTGCACGTATATTAAGAAGTAGCTCTGCGGGAGAACCCATAAAGAATCTTATTAGAAAGCTCTTTCGCGTTCCTCTGGTGACCGAAGAAACAGTTAAGGCTTTTGTGAACAATCTATACGAATGCTCCACCTGCGGTCAGTGTCAGGTGGTTTGTCCTGCCAATATAGATACGGTAAATATCTGGGAAAACATCCGGGAGGCGATTGTATCTTCAGGCTATGGGCCCTTGCCACAGCAGGTCCCTCTTGTAAAAAGCGTAAAGGCTTACGACAATCCATGGCAGCAACCGAGGCAGGCGCGCACCAAGTGGATAAGGCGGGCCAAAAAGGAGGGTCTTTTAAAAGAGGTTCCAAAGGAGGTAAAAAAATCCAATCCCAGGATACTTCTTTTCCTTGGTTGCACCGCTGTTTATGATGTGAATGTGAGGCAGATTGCCATAAACACCGTAAATATCTTTGAGGAATTGGGGGTTGATTATGGCTGCCTTGGAGATGCAGAGAAGTGCTGCGCCAGCGTGATGCTCAGGATGGGTGATCCTGAGTTTGAGAGGGTCGCCAAACAAAATATCGAGCAGTTCAACTCCCTTGGGATTGAGACCCTTGTGACATCCTGCGCAGGATGTTACAAGACAATAAAGGAGGATTACCCGAGGGTTAAAGGCCTTGAATTTGAGGTCCTCCATACGGTCGAGTTTCTTAAAAGGCTTATGGACAGGGGAGTTCTGTCTTTCCAGAACCGGGTCGAGAGGTCGGTGACCTACCATGATCCTTGTCACCTGGGAAGGGCCGCCGGGGTCTTCGATGCGCCAAGGGAGATCTTGAAGGCTATTCCAGGCCTTAATCTCTTGGAAATGGAAAGGATTTATGAATATTCCCGTTGTTGCGGTGCAGGAGGAGGAGTGAAGGCCGGGTTTCCCGACATTCAGTCAAAAATGGCGGAAAGGCGAATAAGGGAAGCCGAGGCAACAGGTGCACAGGGTCTTGTCTCGGCATGTCCGTTCTGCTTTGCAGGTCTCCAGGTGGGTATAAAGGCAATCAATTCTCCTCTGGTCATGAGCGATGTCACTTCACTTGTGGCCAAGGCACTTCTCGGGACCAACGCCGAGGAGGCTGCCCATAACCTCAAGGCAGAATGATGCAGGACTTTGCTGTTGGAGGAGGTATGAACCCATGAGAACAAAAGTTTTGAAAGTCTTTTTTTTCCTTGTGGTCTTCTTGGTTGCCGTATCTTCCTCATACGGAGGTGAAGGTCCTGTAAGAATAGGGTATCTCCAGAACGATATACATCAGTTGGCCTGCTGGGTAGCCCTGGAAAAGGGCCTTTACAAGGATGAAGGACTTGAGGTGAATGTTGCCGGAATATTTAAGGCAGGTCCAGAGCAGATGAGCGCATTTGCCGCCGGCGCACTGGACATGGGTTATGTTGGTGAGGCTCCGGCAACTGCTGCAGTAGCCAACGGCGTTGCCAGGGTGAGGGTGCTTGCCCAGGTAAATACTGAAGGTTCGGCGCTGGTGGTAGGCAAGTCGTCCGGGTTTGCGATGGTCAAGGATCTTGTGGGTGCAAATGTTGCCGTGCCCGGTCATGCTACCGTACAGGATTTTCTTCTTAAAAAGGCACTGGTTCAGAACACGGTTGATGCAAGGGATCTTGCCATAATGGTTCTTAAACCGCCCGAGATGATTGGTGCCCTTGGCACGGCACAGATAGGGGCATTTATCGCCTGGGAACCTTATCCTGCCAGGGCGATCACTATGGGTATCGGCCGGGTGCTTGCCTCCTCACGCGATATATGGAAGGACCATCCATGCTGCGTGCTGGTGGCGGATGAAAGGTTTCTTGAGAAAAGATCCAAAGAAGCAAAGGCAATGGTAAGGGCCCATGTCAAGGCGACTGACTTCATAAATACCCGACCTCTGGATGCTGCGCAGATTGCGGTGAAATATACCGGCATGGACGAGAATACCATAAGACTGGCCATGAATAATGTTAAATATACTTATATGTTAAGCAGGAAGGGGGAGCTTGAGTACGTTGAGTTCCTCACAAGAATGCGCTATATCGGCGTGGATGATCCCGAGAAATTTGTTAATAGTTTTCTTGATGGCGGTTTTATTAAAGAGATAACAGGGAGATGAAGCCCGGAAGCTACCTTGCGCCTCTGGCAGTCCTGGCCCTCTGGCAGGCAGTTTCAGCCGGGGATTTAATTCCGTCAAACCTGATGCCGTCTCCATTGATGATTATAAAGGGTTTGAGGGATCTAGCCGTAATAGGGATGCCTCCCGAGCATCTCCTGCACAAGCATATAGCTTACAGCCTTCTGAGGGTCTTTTCCGGGTTCTTTATCGCTTGTGTAATAGGGATACCCCTTGGGCTTTTGATGGGCTGGTCCAGGAGGGCAAGAGAGATTGTCAATCCTTTTGTGGAGATTTTGAGGCCCATTCCTCCTCTTGCATGGATTCCTATCGCGATTCTCTGGTTCGGGATAGGGATGAGATCGTCTGCGTTCATCATCTTCCTGGGGTCTTTTTTTCCCATACTCCTCAACACCATCTCCGGGGTTGCATCCATTAATCCCATACTCCTTGAGGCTGCAAGGACCCTAAGGGCGGATGAGAGGGATATCTTTCTCAAGGTATTGCTTCCCGGCTCCATACCATCTATCTGTGTGGGAATGCGCATCGGTATGGGAATTGGATGGATGACACTTGTAGCAGCGGAGTTTACAGGAGTAAGAGAAGGTTACGGACTGGGGTACATGATCATGACTGCCCGTGATATCCAGCGGCCTGATGAGATAATGGCCGGGATGCTTGTCATAGGGGCCATTGGCCTTGTTATCAATTACTGTATCAGAACCCTGGAGGCCAAGGTCGTTCGGTGGCAATAAGAGCGGATCTGGAACTTGAGTCCATAAGCAAGGTTTTTCCCGGTTCAGCCGTTCAGGAACCGGTCGAGGTGCTCAGGGGCGTTTCATGCCTCATAAAAGAGGGAAGCTTTATCTCCATTGTCGGTCCAAGCGGTTGTGGTAAGACGACCCTCCTGCGCATAATAGCCGGTCTGGTAAAGCCGTCAGGAGGCAGGGTGCTCCTGGGAGGGAGAGATTTCCTTTCAGAAAAGGATGTCTCTATTGGTTTCGTATTTCAGGAGTACGCGCTTTTCCCCTGGCGGACCACACTGGGCAATATAACAATGGGACTCGA
>QZIK01000095.1 GCA_003599015.1 Desulfobacteraceae bacterium
ACCCTTGTGGGCCGATCGCGGCGCTCATCCGTGTTACTCTTGTCTCTCACAGAATGGTCCGGCCGTGTGGGATCTATAACCTGGCACTTCATCCCAGGGTCGGCCTGCTTCAGATGTCTTTCCAGCCCGGCTTTCCCCACCCTTTCGACCACGAGGAATGGCTGCGGGCTCTCTTGATAGACGTTCCAAGTGAACTGTTTCAGCTCGAAAAAGCTCCCAGTGTCCTTGTAAAGACTTATCAGCCAGTCTTGTTCTTCGGTGTCACGACAGAGTTTGATCTTCGCGGTGTTGGGAAGAGCATTCGCCAGCTCCAGAGCAAGGATACGCGCCTTATCTTCTTCGGATTGCTTCTGCCCTTTGCCCAGATTGCCGCCTCCGCCGCAGCACCGGCAATTTTCCCTGTTTCTTGGGAGTTCGACCAGCTTTACCCCGGGGATGGATCTAATGACCTCTCTTGGGGCGTCAAAGACCCTGGCGCCTCTTCCAAGATCGCAGGGATCGTGGTAGGTGACGGTCAAATTTGTCTCTTTGAAGGGGATCGCTCCCCTGATCGCCAGTTCCTCCAGGAACTGGGAGGCGTGAGCTATCTCTATGCCTGAGTCATAGTGCTCCCGCCACATCTGGAAACAGGAAGGACATGCAAAGACGACCCTTTTTGCGCCCCTGGCCTTTACGGCGCCGATGTTGTGTTCTCTGAATTCCGAAAACATGTCCATGAGACCTGCCCCAAGAAGGGGAAAGCCGCAGCACCATTCGTCTCCACCCAGCAGGGTGAAATCCGCCTGGGCGGCCTGAAGGATCTCGGCCAGCGCTATGGGTATCTTCTGGGCAAGGGGGAAATATGCAGCGACACATCCGGTAAAATACACAATATCATCCCTCTTCTTGATGAAGCCGTGTTTGGGGGCGTTGCGCATATCCTCCACCCAGTCGGCCCTTTCCTCGTTATCCTCGGCAAATACGTTTCGGCTTTCATCAAGGTTCCCCTTTATCATCTCTATCTTTTTGGGAAAAGAACCCTCCCGGACTAGGTCCTGCCTCAGGTTGAGCCACAGGTCCTTGAGGTGTATGCCGACGGGACACACCTCCTGGCAGTTTCCGCACAGGGTGCAGCGGAATACTGTATCACTGTAAGCCGTCAAATCCTCGATAGAAGTGCCTTTTGTCTTGAATATCCTGCTTAGAAGACCCCTTTTTCTTTTAAGTATATCCCTGAGATAAGCGAGTCTGTAAATTGCCGAGACCTTGCCGTCTCCCGAGGCCCCTACGGCAGGGCAGACATCCGCGCATATCTTGCAGTTGGTGCATGCCTCGGTTTCAAGGAGCTGGCCGGATGTGTAGTCTTTGCTGATCATTTTATTCCTTTGCGTATTTTTCTATCTCGGCCAAAACCCATTTTTCCACCGCCTGGGGCCCATGGATGAGGTTTGCCAGTTCTGCCTTGTCCGCTGGTTTGATCTTATAAAGCCATCCCTTGCCGTAACAGTCGGAGTTGATGAGACCAGGGTTTGTCTCAAGCTCCTCGTTCACTGCCGCAAGCTCGCCGTTTACAGGGGCGAATACCTTTCCAAGCCATTTGCCTGATTCTATCTTGGCAAATTTTTTCCCTGCAGTGAGTTCTTTCCCCTCATCGGGGAGCTGGACATAAACTATTTCACCGGCCATCTTCTGGGCAAAATCATCCATGCCCATAACGAGAAGATCTCCATCGTCTCTCACCCAGTAATGGTTTTCCTCATAGTAGAGTTCATCCGGCATCAAGTAACCCTTTACCTCCATGACAGTCTCCTCCTTTGGGTTTTTCTTTTCTTTTAATATTATACTTTGTCTATCTTATTCACTAATTCATTTATAAAGGCCGTTGTGTTATAGATCTTGATGTTTTGTTTCCTCAGCTTGGCGTTTACCAGATTGTGAACACAGGAATTGCATTCGGTAAGGAGTATCTCGGCTCCCACCTCCTCCGCCTCCTTCAGGCGGCGCCTGGCCATGGAAAGGGAGTTTTTGGCAAAGGCGCCTCTCACCCCTCCGCCTGCCCCGCAGCAAAGGGAGTCCGCATGGTGGTGCTGCATCTCAACAAAATCGGAAGCAATTTTTTTGATGGTTGCCCGCGGTTCCTCGTAGATGCCGCAGTGCCTTCCAAGATCACATGGATCGTGGTATGTGACTTTTTTACCGGTTTTGACGCCAAAATCAAAGTCTTTAAGAAACTGGGATATATGAAGGACCTTGATGCCTTTCTCCTTCAGTTCGTCGTATTCCTTTCTGTGGGTGAAGGTCCTGAAGCAGTAAGGGCAGCCTGTTATAACAGCGCCGGCTCCTGTTGAAAACATGCGGTCCAGGTTTTCACGGGCAAGTTTGGGATTGAGGTTGTATCCTACGTCTTCAAGGACTCCGCTGCAGCAGACCTCGCTTATGAGGGTGTAGTCAACCGCGAGGCGATCCATGAGATCCAGTGTCTCTTCGGTGCTCTCATCCTCCCTGTATGAACCCACGCATCCTACGAAATATACAAAGGCTGCCTTTTTATCTCTTTTTCTTCCGAAGTCGGGGAGCTCATCTTCGGCGTATATATTGGTGCTTTTCTGGAGGACATCGTTCATTCCGACAAAGGCGGGGTGACACGAGCCTATGTGGACCATATCCTTTCTTGCCTGTTTTATTATCTCGGGAACATTCACCCCTGAAGGGCAGTTGGCCGCGCAGCTTGCGCAGGTCGTGCACTGAAAGAGGCTTTCTATGAGATCTTCTCCCAGATCTATCTTTCCGTCCATTACCTCCTTTAACAGAAGCATCTTTCCCCTGGCATTGAGGGCCGGGCGAAGTGTTGATCCGTAAACAGGACAAACGGCCTGGCAGAATCCGCAGCGTGAGCACTGAAGTATCTGTTCCCGGAACTTTTTTTCAAAATCGTACTTGGCTTCCATTGCCTTTTTTTCTGGTGGGTGAGATTGCCCTTTCCCAGTCCTTTCTTTATCTATGCGTTGGCGGGTGCGTGCGTTGGTGTTTCCCCGGTCTCATCCTTTGTGTCGAGGGCCATTTTCCCCGGATTAAGGATATTGCGGGGGTCCAGAAGACGCTTTATTGACCTCATCACATCCATTGCAACAGGATCGTGCTCGAGAGACATAAAAGGCGCCTTGGAAATCCCTATTCCGTGCTCGCCTGTAAGTGTTCCGTTAAGGGATATGGCCAGAGAAAAGAGGTCAGCGCTTGCAGCCTCCATCTTTTCCACATCCACCGGATTATAACCGTCATATAAAATCTGCGGGTGCAGGTTGCCGTCTCCTGCATGGCCGAAAGTGGCTATCTGTATCCCGTGCTTCCGGCTTATGGCCTCTATGCCCTTGAGCAGGTCGGCAACCTTGCCCATGGGCACGGTTACGTCTTCCAGTACGAAGTGGGTCTTTATCCTTGCGAGCACGGCATATGCTGATTTTCTGGCCTTCCAGAGGTTAACTGCCTCCTGCTCCGACCTTGCCTGGGTGATCTCAAGGGCCTTGTTGCTTGAGAATACCTCTATAATTTTTGCCATCTGGTAGTCGGTTTCCTCTTTGGTGTATCCGTCCGTTTCAGCAAGGAGCATGGCATCAACTTCAGGGAGATTAAGATCGGTATTTTTGTTTATGGCCAGGATGGTTTCTTTCCCCAGTATCTCCAGTACGCTTGGGATGATTCCACTGTACATGATCCGGCTCACGGCGCGTCCGGCGTCTTCGAGATTCGAAAATGTTGCAAGCGCAGTGCTTGTTGCTGTGGGTTTGGGGTTTATCTTGAGAGTAATTTCAGTCACTACTCCAAGGGTCCCTTCGGATCCCACAAAAAGCCTGGTAAGGTCATAGCCCGATACGCTCTTCATCGCCCTCGATCCTGTGCGCATGATCCTTCCGTCAGGCAGAACAACCTGAAGGGCGAGTACATAGTCCCGTGTCGTTCCGTATTTAGCTCCCTTTACGCCTCCCGCGTTGGTGGCAACATTGCCGCCCAGGGTCGAAACCTTGCCGCTTGCCGGGTCAGGCGGGAAAAAGAATCCGTATGGCCCAAGGGCTTTTTCAAGATTAGCGTAAACAACCCCCGGCTCAACTATGGCAAGGCGGTCCTCTATACTGATCTTAAGGATCTTGTTCATGCGGCTGAGATCCAAAATAATCCCACCTTTAACAGGCACCGCCATGCCTGACAAACCTGTCCCTGCACCTCTCGGGATTACGGGGACGAGAAGGCGGTTGGCAAGTGCCATGATACGCGAGACCTGTTCCGCGGTCTGGGGCCAAACGGCACAGGAGGGTCTTGCGCTGTGCTGTGAGGCATCATAGCTGTAGGAGACAAGGTCTATGAGTCCTTCGCTGTAATTATCCGCTCCCGCTATTTCGATGAGGGCGGCTTTTAATTGATCGTCCATTTCTTGCTCTCCGCTTTTCATCATCTCTTAAGCCTTGCAGCTATTAGGACCACAGGAGATATGACCATATGAAAGAGTCTGCTGAAAGAAATATATGCTATGAATGCGGCTGTGAGGGCTGCGTGGATGTACCACATATATCCGTATGCCTTTTCAAGCCCGGAAAGGCCGGAAAAAAGACCGGCGATCCAATATCCTGCAAATGAGAAAACAGATCCCTCGGGAAATCCCGTCATGGCTATGCGCATTGCTTCGGTTATGAATCCTGCGATTACAAGCCCTCCGATAAGGGCCAATGCCTTTTTGTCCTGTTTGGGAAGACCCGGGAGCCCGGGGGCACGGGCCCCTCGAACCAGCATAAGGCAAAGGCCCAAAATAATCATTAAACCCGTAAGTTCGAAAAACATCCCTGTCGCAGGGTTGTTTTTATCCAGCATGAAGCGCAGCGATGCCCATGGGGGCTCCATAAGTGATGCCGCAAGGGCGATAACGCCCCATAGAAAACGGAAGCTAAACGCATAAAACACAAGCCCGTGTATGAACCATCTCGATCGGGATTGCCGGAAAAGTCTCCTCTGGAGAAAAACATCCAGCAGTATTGCTTTAAATAATGCCGCAATCCTTCCATTATCCTTGTGCTGTGAGTGTTCTTTGGTGCCACTGCTCTTCGGTCGGCCTGGATCTTTGTCCTGCTCCCCGGGACTGGAGAAGATGTAGGATAAGGAGATGATAATCCCCAGAAGAAAAACCAATATCCCCGCCCTTGAAAAGGTGTCCGATGCCGAAAAGGTGGATGCGTGGCACGGCAAGCAAAGAATACCTTTGGGAGGGAGGACCCAAGCGGCGGCTCCGACGGTGTTTCCTTCAACATGACACCTTCGGCATTCGTCGGTCGTCCCGCCCCTTATCATCCAGTGAATCCTGGATACATCGCCTTTCTTTTCTGTGGTGCCTTTATTCCACAATATTGTTCCTGTTGTCTCATCTTTTAAGGGGGCTACGCCGGGAAGATGACATGCCTGGCAAGATACGGAAATATGTGCATCATGGGCGGTCTTTTCATGGTGGTGACTGTGACAATTCTTGCAGTCTCCCTTTTCCTGCGCCCTGTGGCCATATTCCGCAGCCCCGGGATGACATTCAAGGCATGAAAGATCTGCGTGGGGCGTCTTCTTATATTCTTCCTTTGCAATCAGGGGGGAAATGACCGCCGGGCCTATTTTGGCCGCCGGGCTTCCCTGCTCGTGGCAGTAAAAGCACAGTTCGGACAATGCTTCTCCTGGCGCTTTATCCCCCTGCTCTGGCGCCCTGTGGCAGGACAGACATGCCTCCTGTTCCCTGTCCGCCGCAGGAAGACGCTCACGGGCTTCATGGCAGGAAGCGCACTGGGCTCGTGCGGGAAGGCGCGTATCAACCTTTCCTTTCCTGTGAGCATTCAGGGAAAGCTGGGTGTGGGGGTCATGGCAGTCAAGGCATGAGTCGTATCGAGCCCTGTCAGCGATGTGTCTGTTTCCGTGGAATGCCCTGTCGAGGTCCTGTTCAACTGTTTCATGGCATTGAAGGCACTTATCCTTTGTGAAAAAATCCGGAAGTTTTTTTGAAACATTGGCGGGGTTGGGGTGAGGGCTTTTTTTGACCGTATCTCCGTGGCATTCGATGCAGGAGGTCTGCCCGTGCGCCGATATATGATAGGCCGCCTCATCCAGAAGCCATGAAGCCATGCAAAAGCCCTGGATGGCCAAGATATAACCAGCTGTGAATACGGCTGAAAGGACGACTCTGAGAAAAATTTTTATGTGCATCCCTTTAAAGTTCCTGATTTTCTTTCAAGTGGCTTGGCTGAGTAACTTTGTATAGCCTGCTCTGATGCGGCGTGGAACGTTAAAAGCTCAAACCCGTTGTTCTGAGTTGATTTTCCACCTTGGTCACTCCGTCCACCTCTGAGGCAATCTCACCGACGATTTCCTTTGTCCTTTTATCGGACACAAACCCTGATATGGTAATCAAACCATTGTCGCCCGCCGTGATCTCTATGTTGCGGTAAGGCGATGCGGTCACCTTTTTCTTTATCTTGCTTTCAACCTTTTTGGCAAAGGCCAGTTTCGCAAGCTTGATTTTGAGTGTCTCTTCTTCCGCCCTGGGCATGAGTTCTATTGCGCGGCAGAGTATTTCAGATCCAGTCTTCACGCTGTAGTTGTTCGTGTTGAGAATAAGGTCGTAAAGGTCCCAGTCCTTAAGATCCTTGTCAAATATCATTCTGATAAGCGCCCTTCTCTGGGCGTCATATCTGTCAACGAAATCCGCTGCCTCGCCGGATGAAACACCCTTCTGTTCAGTAATCCTCTTTATCCTGACTTCCTTTGGGGCCACTATTCTTGTCTTGAACACCCCGGGGATATCCCTAAGCACTATCTGTGCTCCCCTCCCTATGATCACCACATTTCCTCTGCTTGCAAGTTCCAGGTTGAGGGATTCAAACAGGCTTGTGTATCCGGAGTTACTGAAAAAGAACCTCTCGAAAAATCCGGGCTCGAGCTCTGTCTCATAAAGGGTGCAGGCCTTTTCGAATTCGGAGTCGCATGCCTGGGCAAGCTTGTGTATGCTGGCTTGGTCCACCAACTGTAAGTTCATCCTTTCCGCCACGCTGGCGGCGATTTCATCCCCTAGACTTCCCACCTGCCTTGAGATAACTACAATAGCCATCTTTCAACTCCTCTGGAATCATTAGCGTTAAAGACAATAACCCACAGGGTGCCTTTTACCGGAGAAAAGGGTCACCCCTCTCTCTGTCCTCTTACCATGCCCACCACATAAGGCCCAGCAGGAACAACCACCGTTGTGCCTGGAACTGAAGAAACCAGTTCATCCAAAGTATCCTGAAGGTCCTCTGCCTTGTGTGCTCCTATGTTTTCCATGTCGGCCCTGGATAATCCGGGTGAGTATACATGAACAGATCCGGCATAGTCCAGTACCTGATATATGTTCTGTGCGCACCATTGATCTATTATGAAGTTGCTTGGATCGCAGTGCCTCCTGCTGAAATCATCGGGTGTGCAATTGGAACGCATTATTCCACAAAATTCGGGGCTTCCCAGTCCTTCGCTGCACTCGCAGGCAACCAGTATCGCCCCGCCTTTTTTTAAAATATTGCGGGCGCATATAAGGGCCTTGCTTATCTGATAGAAGGTTGCATCCAGGGGATATCCCCCTCCGGAGGTGATGACAAGATCTGCCGGTCCTTCAACACCAGTCACGGAATGCCTTTTAACCAGTTCACATCCAGCTCGATGGGCCATTTTGTAATGCCCTGCAAATATGCCTGCAATACGCCTTTCCTTGGAGATCACGACGTTTACAAGGAAGTCCGCTCCAGCCGCCTCCGCCACTCTCAGACCATACTCATGGAAGGGGTTTCCGTCCAGGACACAATTGGTTACAAGGGGATGGGCTATCATTTTGAAAGAGTGCATGAACTTCATGGTTTCAAAACTTGAGATCCCCGGTAGTATGCTTTTTGCTCCCCCTGAATAACCTGCATAGAAATGCGGTTCTATCAGTCCGGTCAAGATTTTCAGATCGGCATCGAGATAGTTGGTATTTATCTCAATGGGGGCTCCTTCTATATCTGTAACCTTCCTGTAACACGACGCATCCCTGCAATAGTGATTCACTATGCTGTAACCGGTCATAATCTCTTTTCCGACAATCAACTCAAGTTCCCTTCCGAGGTTCGGACGGTGCATGCCGGTTGCTATCAGGATGGTGATTTTTTCTCTTTTTATCCCTTCCTTCTCAAGGGCCGAAAGGATAGGAGGTAGTATTATCCTGTTGGGAACGGGCCTTGTGATATCCGATATGACTATGCAGGCTGACCTCTTTCCCCGCGCCAGCTCCCTAAGGGGAGGGCTCTCAATGGGGTTGGCCAGGACCTTTTCAAGTTCATTTTCAGGGTCCCTAATGGTATCCATCTCAACCATATCCAGCACGATAGCTGAGTCCGGTACATTTACAGTCAAGGGTTTTCGGCCGCACAGAAGTTCAACCTTCATTCGTTTGTCTCCATTATTTATTATGCAAAGCAGACGTATTAACTACAACCTCTTACATAAAAATAGAGGCAATAGCAAGCCGCAACTCCAATATAACGGCTTCTGTATGTCATGCCACCAAATAAATTTTTTCACTTTTCTCAGCGCCTCGACCAAGTTTTAAAAGCTTTTGAGCTGTGGTCATAAATAAGCAGAAACGTTTTTTTCCCGGCTGAAAATGACCAGGCTTTTTAATTCAATGATGATAGCTCGAGTCAATGAGGAAATCAAAGGACTGGGGACATTTCCTTGTCACTGATTAAATGAGTTTATTTAACTGTTTGAAGTTATAGGATAATTTCACATATAATTATATAAATCAAGAGGAAGCGGATTGAACCTGATGCCTAATGCCTGCCATTGCACGGATATTGCAAATAGGAATTCAGTGCTGATTGAAGCAAAGAATCAAGAGGATCAAATGAAAAGAGAGATTCATCGCAGATGGATATTCGGAGTTCCCCTTGGAGTGGGTATGCTTCTCACCGCTTCAGATGGCTATTGGTTTCCTGTGACAAATCTTGCAGGAATTGCCTTTATCCTCTTGAGAAGCCTCCTGAGCAAGACTTTTCAGGAATGACCGTTATTAGGGCGTCTTGCCTTTTTCCCTGTCTTGAAGTATCGAGATGGTATGTCCAATCTCCTCAGGGGTGACACCGGTTCTGAGTTCTTCCAGCTCTTTCATGACCTTGGCAAACCTGACTCCCTCCGCAGCGCTTATCCACGCCAGCTGAAGCCTCTCGGGCCTTAAGCCCAGCTTGGTCATTTTCTTGCGGATCTTTTCCACACGTTTTTCTGTCCAATGGTTTGCATTTATATAGTGGCAGTCCCCTATATGGCATCCGCTTACCAGCACCACAGGGGCACCTTTCCTGAACCCCTCCCATATGAAGTCCTCATCCACCCTTCCTGAACACATGGTCCTGATGATTCTCACGTTTGGGGGATACTGGAGCCTTGATACGCCTGCGTAATCCGCTCCGGCATAGGAACACCAGTTGCAGGCAAATGCCAGTATTTTCTCCCCGGGTCTTTCTTCCAGAAGGGTATCCACCTGCTCCATTATTTGATTCGTTGTGAAGTGGTTCATCTCAATTGCATCAAAAGGGCATTCCGCAGCACAGGTTCCGCATCCTGCGCACGCAGCGGTGTTTACAACCGCAGGATTTTTTTTCTTCACGTCAACAGTAATGGCCTTGTATGGGCACACCTCGGCACACCTGCCGCAGGATTTACATTTTTCAACTATAATCTCTGAAGTAATGGGTTCGGAGGAGATGTGTCCCTTGTACATTATTCGTATGGCTCTGGCGCTGGCGGCTGAGGCCTGTGTAACGCTTTCCTTTATGTCCTTGGGCCCCTCGGCGCACCCGGCGTAAAAGATCCCTCTTGTGGCGGCATCAACGGGCTGCAGCTTTGGGTGTGCCTCAAGAAAGAACCCGTCAGGAGTAAGCTGCAGGCCCAGAATTTCCTGGAGTCTCCGGGTACTTTGCGCGGGTTTTATACCCAAGGCAAGCACCAGCATGTCCAGGTTATAGATTTCAAGCTTGCCGCTGGCCGTGTTCTCAACGGAAACCTTGAGATTTCTATTTCCATCCTCCTCTACAGTCCCGGGCAGTCCGCGGATATAATGGACCCCAAGACGCCGGCTGCGCATATAGAGATCTTCAAATCCCTTTCCAAAGGCCCTTATGTCGAGATAAAATACCTTTATATCAATATCAGGGAAATGTTCCTTCAAGACCAGCGTACTTTTTATGGTGTTCATGCAGCATATGTTGGAGCAGTATGATGCTCCCCTGGAGGATGAACGTGATCCTACACACTGGATAAAACCTATTGAGCGAGGAGTTTTTCTGTCCGTTGGGCGCAAAAGACCTCCGCCCGTCGGCCCTCCGGCGTTTATAAGTCTTTCAAACTCAAGACTTGTGAGAACATTCTCAAAGCGTGTATAACCGTATTCATCCAGTTCCGTGGGATCATATGCCTCAAGTCCGGTTGCTACGACTATGGTGCCCACCCGCTCGACAATCTCCTGGTCTGACATGTGGAAGTCAATACACTTTTTATCGCATGCCTCAACGCATTTTCCGCACACGACGGGATTGTGGCCAAGGCACTCGCTTATATTTATTGTGTAGGCTGATGGAACCGCCTGGGGGAATGGTGAATAGATGGCCTTTCTGGAGGAAAGACCCAGATTGAACTCGTCGGGTCGAACTACGGGGCAAGCCTTTGAGCATTCTCCACATGCAGTGCATTCCTTTTCATTTACATACCTTGCTTTTTTAAGGATGCTGACATCGAAGCTGCCGACATATCCTTTTACGTCTACAACTTCGCTCATGGTGTAGAGGGTTATCTTTGGATGCCGACCGACATCCGTCATTTTGGGCCCAAGTATTCAGATGGAGCAATCCATAGTGGGAAATGTCTTGTCCAACTGGGCCATGGTGCCGCCTATGGAGGGTCTTTTTTCCACCAGGACCACCTCGAATCCGTTATCGGCAAGGTCCAGGGCTGCCTGTATTCCGGCAACCCCTCCACCTATCACCAGGGTTCTCTTGGTAAGGGGAAGAGTGCCTTCATTTAGAGGCTCAAGATGCCGCGCCCTTGATACGGCCATCCGCACCAGGTCAATTGCCTTTTCAGTTGCAGCCTGGGGATCTTCCATATGGACCCAGCTGCACTGTTCACGGAGGTTGGCCATTTCAAGGACATATGGATTAAGGCTCACGGACTGAATCATTTTGCGGAAAGTGGGCTCATGGAGTCTTGGCGAGCATGAGGCTATTACCAGCCGGTCAATTCCCTGTTCCCTGATATCATCCTTTATTCTCTGCTGGCCAGGCTCTGAACATGCATAACCTATGTCTTTTGAGACCACCACGTCTTTCAGACCTGACGCCATCTCCGCTACCCGGGCGCAGTCAACAGTCTTGGCTATATTGAGTCCGCAGTGGCACACAAAAACCCCTATGCGCGGTCTTGTCCCTCCTGATTCCTTTTGATCCTGGCGAGCGGTTTGCTCCATAATTATCCTCTCCGTTCAAAGAGTGGTTGTAGATGCATGAATAACATTTGTTCCAATTATTCCCAGTGGATACTCCTCACGATAAGGGCCGTCAGATCCTCAACCTCCATAGTCAGATCAGGACCCAAAAAAGGGTCTTCCATAGCGCATTTCATATGGATCTGACACTTGGGACATCCTGTTACCAGAAGATCAGCCCCGGATGCCTTGGCCTGAGCGATGCGTTTTACCTGAAGGGCTTTGCTGAAGGCGTCGCATCCTATCCAGGCGCAGTTTCCGCAGCAGTCGGAACTGGCTCCACCTTCTTTCATTTCTTTAAAGGCCGAAGGCTTAAGCCTTGCAATTAGCTTTCGAGGAAGTTCTCTTCCCTTGGGAAGGTATCTCATACGGCAGGGATCAAGAAACGTGACGACTCCACCGTGGGGTGTAAAGGCTACTGCCCCCTTGTCCACCTCTCTTTCTATAAGATCGTGGAGCAGGGTTATTTTCAAAGGGATATCTATGCCGTGGGCGGGATAATCCACAGAGAGGGTTCGGTAACATTCGGGGCAGCTTACTATAATCTCTTCTGCACCCGAAGAGCCGAATGCCTCCTGGTTAAGCCTTGCCAGGGCAAGGAAGTTTTCCCTGTCCCCTGACCAAAGGAGATCATGCCCGCAGCAGCGCTCATCAGGAAGAAGAGCGGGAGTGATGTCAAAGAAGTTAAGGAGTTTTATGCTGTCTGTAATCATGCGGGTCGTCTTAACTCCAAGATGGCGGCCGAAAAATATATCAAAATATGGGGCACATCCTCCGAAGAAAAGGGTCTTTGCAGCGGGATCCGTTCGAACTTCGTGGGTAATCCAGTCCCAATGTCTCGTTTGAACTCCCGGTGAAGCCATTGTCCTCATTAGAGACTGAAGGAACCCTCCGTGTACCTCCGCACTGCCGGATCCTGTACCTTTTAAAATTGATCTTATCTCCCTTATAAACTGCGGGAAATTAACGGATGAAGGACAGCGCTCCGAACAAAGCCCGCAGGTCAGGCAGGCCCAGACGTCTTTTTGCACGGTTGGCTCAGAAAGGGATCCAGAGATAATTGATGCTGCAAGGGCTCTTGGAGAAAAAGGTTTTCCTGCCAGTGTAAGAGGACATGAGGAGGAGCATTTGCCGCAATCCTGACAGGAATAGACGTTATTTTGAGCAATTGCCTTTCGGGCAGCTTCAGCAAGATCAGATAATGCCTTGTCCTTGGCCGGCGGTGAAACCGGGGTTTTACCCATCCTGATTATTTCAGAGGCAAAGTCCCTGAGAAAGGAAAGCAGTCCATCTGCATCTTCGGGCATGAAGTTGGCAAGGCGCAGCCTCTGGCTTCCCAGCCCCAGAAGATGCAGGATGCCGCGTGTATCCTCTTCATTTGCATTGGCATTTGTCGTCCCTGCACCATAACGGCAACTGCCGGCAGGACATCCCACAAGGGCCACGCCGTCCGCACCCATTTCAAAGGGTTTAAACAGCAAGGCTTTGCTTATCCTTCCCGCGCATGGAATTCGAACCATCTTGATCTCTGACGGGATGTCTGCGGCCCTGTCCTGAAGGGTCTGGTATGCCGGGTGGGGTCCCCAGCTACATAAAAAAAGTATTATATTAAAATCGTTCACCTGTGGTTACCCAAAAAATCCATCACATTGTAAGATATTATAATCCGTTAATAGGCCCAGAGTTTTCACGGTTAGTTTGCCAGAACCTCTTCCAATATCTGTTCGAGAAATGCCTGATTCCTGTATGGGCTGTCAGCGGCACCCGTCGGGCACACTGAAATACAGTTTCCACAACCCTTGCAGAGGGCCTCATCAACCGCTGCATGCCTTCCTTCCACCTGGTTTGCTGAAAAGGTTATGGCCTGATAAGGGCAAACCTGGAAACATCTTCCGCATCCCCTGCACCTCTCCTGTTCGACTACTACAGTGTAGCCTTTGTTCTGCCTGGGGCCTCGGGGCATAACTGCAGCTGCAAGCGCCGCAGCAGCAGCGCCTTTTTTCTTTTCAGAGATGTTTATTCCGGGAGGGTTTGCAAGAAATAGTCCTGCAATTGAGGTCGCTCCGGGATAAAGGAAAGGGACGCCCGGTTCTCCTGTTTTCTGCATGGTGGAGGCAACAAACTTTCCAGGAAGGCCTTCCTGGGGTATATATGGAATGATATGTCTGTATCGCTCCCCTATTATTACTACCCCTACAGGAAATGACTGGGAAATGCCGTCCGTTTCAACCAGTACATGGAAATTTCCCAGTGTTCCCCTCATTCCCTTGATTATTGCCCTGTCAAAGCGGGTGATGTTGGCATGTTCCGGGGACGGAGTTTCAGCATCCTTGTCGGAGCCGAACATGAAAACCTCCATCCCCATATCGGCGAGGGTAAGGGCGCTCTGTCTTGCTGCCTCGGATTCGCCTATAACCGCTGTTGTGAAGTTATAGACCCTGCCAGGTGTTGAAAGAGGCCTTAACTTCTTGGCCCGCCGGATGGATCGTTCAATAAGCCCCGTGAATCGGCGTACAGCAAGGTCCTGATCCCTTACAAGATGCCTCAGGGCTTCTCCGCGCAGGTTGCAAGTTTCTACCATTGAGCGGCTTATGCCGGTTCCTTTGAAGATGGCGTCTTTTAGTCTGGTGCGCTGATCCGTGCAGGCGCTGCATATGAAATCCAGCGGGCAGCAAACGCACGAAGCGAGTATAGCCCTGGTGATTCCCTTCTCTCTTATCCTTCTTACAACTCCGGCAGATCCTTCCTGGGTACAGGCCGAGTTGAGCACCTCCGCATGCACTATTCCGTTAGTCCCGGGAAGCCCTTTTACATAGTCAGTCATTTCCTCGCTCCATCCAAAGGAGTCGTTGCACCTGCATACGAAAACTCCAAGCCTCAACTCAGGAGAGAGCCATGGATCAGGGGGACTGAAGGAGAAACCGTGTCCTTTGATTCTCTGTGATGTACTCTTGAGGAGAGTTGCCGCCTGGGCAGCTGCGGCAAAACCCCTGGTCATGAGTGCGTAGACATCAGGTCTGGCTGATGCCGGACCATAGGCCCTGACAACGTCCTCGCCTTTTATGGACATTGCAAAATCTGGATCTGCCAGTATTATGACTCCAGCGTGCTCAAGCATCTCCTCAGGCTTGGCATCATGTCTGATGGCCTTGACGGCCCCGCAGGCATTAAGGCAGAGGAGGCACTCTGAACATACAGCGCATTGAAGGCATCTCCTGGCCTCAACCCGCACCTGGTCCTCATCGAGCCCAAGGGCCACCTCAGAAAAACTCTCTGATCTCTCGGCAGGCTGTCTTTCGGGCATGTCAGGTCTCGAAAGGGCAGGGATATGGGTGGGAATGGCCGGAAATTCACTTTGCTTCGGCCTTTGAAACAGGGCTTGTATTTCCTCTCCGGCCAGATTTTTGTGCACAGCCCTTGCCGCTGCCCTGCCTGAGGCCATGGCGTGCACAACAGAAGAGGGCCCTTTCACCGCGTCACCTGCGGCATAAATCCCTTCAAGAGAGGTCATCATTGATTCGTTGGTAAGGATATAGCCATCGGGTGTCAAGCTGATGGATGGGTTGATATCCTCATGTTTGAAAGGCCCGGTTTGTCCTATGGCAACAAACACGTTTTCAAAGGCAAGTTCAAATGCATCACTGCCTGGAACAGCTATGGGCCATCTTATCCCGTCTTTGCCGGGAGGTCCCGGTTCGGTAGTCTTGCACCTTATGCCTGAGATCCTGCCATTGTGGCCGATAAAAGATACGACCTTGGTTCTGTCTTTGACGACAATATCTTCTGCCATTGCTGCACGGATCTCTTCCCTGTCTGCCGGGATGAGATCAAATGGAAACCAGGAAATTATTGTAACCCTTGCTCCCAGGCGCCTAAGAGTTCTGGCCATATCAAAGGCGGCGTTTCCGTCTCCTATTACAGCCGCATCTCCATTGATGCCGCCGACCTCTCCTCTATAAAGCATTGAAAGGAAGCTAATGCATCCATGGACGCCCTCAAGATCCTCTCCCGGCACTCCCAGAACCTTGTCTTTCCATGCTCCGCATGTGAGGATAACTGCTCTAAAACGCCTCCTCAAATCCTCTACTCCTGCTTTGAGGTCAATGGGGCAGGAGGTGACAAATTCAACCCCCAGTGCCTTGATGAATGCCAGATCGCAATCAAGAGCCTCCCTAGGGAGTCTGTGCGCGCCTATGCCGTATCTGAGAAGCCCCCCGGGCAGAGGCTCTTTTTCGAAAACAGTAACCGGATATCCCATGCGGGCGAGATCCGCAGCAGCCGCGATCCCTGTCGGGCCTGAACCCACTACGGCGATGGTTTCCCCCCGCGCCGGCTTAGGATGCGAATTGCTGTCCACGTGCTGGGATGTCACACGGTCTGAGAGGAAACGCTTTATATCTCTAATGGCGATGGATTGATCCAGTTCTCCTCTCCGGCAGGCCTTTTCGCACGGATGTGTGCATACCCTTCCGCAGATTCCAGGCAGTACATTGTCCTCCCTTACCACATCCAGGGCCTCCTGATATTTCCCTGCCCTGGCAAGGGCCACGTATGCCTGTGCCCTTACTCCCAGGGGGCATCCCTCCTGACAGGGAGGAGTGGAACGCTTATCTATCACAGGTGCACCAGGCAGGCTTCTTCTCCCGCCAATCTTTATCGGCCTTATTCCGTCGGGGGTTTCAACCGGACAGACCTGTAGGCACCTTGCACACAAAACGCAGCGCTCACTGTCCACAAATGTGGCATCCTTCCTGATCTGTGCCCTGAAGCCCTGGGGGCTGTGCCTTATGGATAAAACCTGTGCAGGCATTATAGTCTTTATGGACTGGTTGCGTACTATGCGCAGGAGTCCTGAGCGATGGGCGAAGTTGAGGGAGAGCCCTGAGTAAAGGCGCCATTCGTCGCGGGAGAGCTTCGTGTCAAGGTCCGGCTCCCCATCAACAATGGTGACCGGAATTCCAAGTTCACCAAGTTTGTTGGCTGCGAAGACGCCCGCAGGCGTTGCGCCTATAATAAGAACCCTGTGGAGTCTGTCTTTGAGGGTCTTCATTTCTCAGCTCCTGCCCTGCCCGTGGCCTTTTTCTGTCTGCCTTTGAGTACGGCAAGTCCGTAGTCGTATCCCTTGTTGAAGGCGGCTATGTTTTTTTCGGCGGTTCCTCTGGGAACCGATGAAGAGACGGCATTACGTGTTGAACCGGGACTCACCGCATTTGTAACTGCTATGAGGAATCCCAGCATGATAATGTTGGCCATCATCTTTCTTCCAAGCTCTTCAGCCATGCGTGTTGAAGGGATTGAAAAATGCTCGCGATCAAATCCGTGGGGTTGAACAAGGTCCTGATCTATTATGAGAGTCCCTTCGGCAGTGAGCTGTTCAATGTATTTGTCAAATCCCGCCTGAGACATGCACGCCAGGATATCGGGATGCCTTACAGGCGGATAATGTATGGCTTTACCTGAAATTATAACCTGGGCGCTGCATGCGCCGCCCCTTGCCTCTGGGCCGTAGGACTGCACTAAGGTGCTCTCCCTGTTATCGCCTATGGCGGCAGCCTGCCCAAGTATCTTGCCGGCTAGCACTATTCCCTGGCCGCCGAATCCGGTCAGAATGATCTCGTAGCGTCCCGTTTCCTTGATGAGTTGGGTCATCGCTCCAGCTCCCTTAAGCTGCCCGTGCTTCCGCAGATTCTTGGGGCCTGCATGTCCTGTCGTATTGCTCTATGCAGGTGGGTCTTTCCACATCAACGAATTTTCCGAGGACCACACCTCGTGAAAAGTCTATATCCAGCTCGGCAGGGCTTGCGCCGTTTTTGATGATGGTCTTGTTCTGGTAAAGCCTCATGGTGTCCTGGGCACTCTCCTTGTTTCGGCGCCCGTAGTTGACCGGACAGGGGGCCAGGATCTCAATAAAAGAGAATCCTTTTCTCAAAAGGGCCTCCTGTATGGAACCCATCAGTTCCCTTGCATGCAGGACGGTCCATCTGGCTACATAGGTGGCTCCTGCGGCAAATGCAAGAAGCGGGAGATTGAAAGGTGTCTCAGGATTTCCCATGCCGGTGGTTGTGGTCTTGGCCTTGAAGGGGGTGGTTGCTGCAACCTGCCCGCCGGTCATTCCGTAGTTGAAGTTGTTTACGCACACAATGGTCAGCTCAATATTGCGTCTTGCTGCATGAAGGAAGTGATTTCCACCTATGGCAAACAGATCCCCGTCTCCGCTGAATACCACAACATTGAGTTCAGGATTGGCGAGCTTCATGCCTGTAGCAAAAGGAATGGCCCTGCCGTGGGTGGTGTGGTAGGAGTCAAGGTTCACGTATCCCGCCCCTCTGCCGGAACATCCTATACCGGAGACCATGACGGTCCTGGTCAGGTCTATGCCGCTCGATTTCATTGCGGTCAGGCACGAGGAAAAGGCAGTCCCTATACCGCATCCGGGGCACCAGATATGAGGTATGCGATCCACCCTCAAGAGATCATCCAGGGGATGCGGTTTTTGTTCCTTTGTAACTTCCATGGCTACCTCTTAATTCTCATTCAACTTCCAAGCAGAAATTATTTGAGGCCTATTTCCCCTAGAATCTCCAAAACCTTTTCAGGCGGTATTATTGCTCCTCCGGGATGGCCTACCAGAAAGGCCGGGGCGTTTCCTCCGGCGCACCGCTCCACTTCCAGATGTATCTGGCCGAGGTTTATTTCGACTGTGACAAGGGCCTTGACTGTTTTTGCCAGGGCCCTTACCTCATGTTCCGGGAAAGGCCAGACGGTAATAAGTCTTAAAAGCCCAGCCTTTATACCCCTTGACCGTGCTTCGTCAACCGCCGCAAGGCTTGTACGGGCTGAGACACCATAGGAGATAATTGCTATATCCGCATCATCCAATCTATATTGCTCGGTTCTTATGATATCGCTCAGGTTTCTGCGGATCTTTCCTGTGATCCTTTCCATCATCTCCGCCTGGGCTTCCACCGTCATCACCGGATAGCCCCTCTCGTCATGGGTAAGTCCTGTTACATGGATGTTATATCCCTGTCCGGCGATGGCCATGGGAGCGACTCCGTTGGAGCCGGGCTGAAAAGGTTTGAAACGGTCTTTTCTTCCCTTAGGCAAAGGTCTTGAAACAGTTCGAATGGCCTTGGGATCCGGTATGACAACCTTCTCGCTCAGGTGTCCTATCATCTCGTCTGTCATTATAAGGACCGGCGTCCGGTAGGTCTCGCTCAGGTTGAATGCATCTATTGTCTGATGGAATATTTCCTGGGGAGACATGGGGGCAAGGGCTATTATTTCATAATGACCATGGGACCCCCACCTGGCCTGCATCATGTCTCCCTGGGCCCCCTGGGTGGGAAGACCTGTAGACGGTCCGGCTCTCTGAACGTTTACCACAACGCATGGTGTCTCTGTGCATATTGCAAGCCCCAGATTTTCCATCATAAGGCTGAAACCCGGCCCCGATGTGGCGGTCATGCTTTTGGCTCCAGCGCAGGATGCCCCGAGGACGGCAGCAAGTGCGGCTATTTCATCTTCCATCTGTAT
>QZIK01000136.1 GCA_003599015.1 Desulfobacteraceae bacterium
TAGTGCTTTCCTGCATTGCCATCATGTCCCTTAAATCATTTATCCCGGCCCTCGATCCCATTGACAAGACGGCTCTGATTCTCATCTCAACGGTTCTTTTCTTTGTATTTCGAATCCTTGATATAAGAGATCTGGAAGAGATACCCTGGAACATAATCCTCCTTTTTGCAGGGGCCATGAGTATTGGCTTTTGTCTCTGGGATACCGGTGCTGCAAAATGGCTGGCCGTCAACTGGCTCGCCATGTTCAAGGAATCCAACTGGTTTGTCTTTGTAATGAGCATAGCCTTTTTTGTTATGGTCATGACCAACTTCATCATGAATGTGGCAGCCATTGCCATATCCCTCCCGGTGGCGCTTGTGATAGCGCCATATCTGGGAGTAGCCCCGGAGGTCATATTGTTCGCTTCCCTGGTAACAGCAGGCATGCCGTTTTTGCTCCTGGTGGGGGCTGCACCAAACGCAATAGCATACGACTCCAAGCAGTTTACTCCTGGGCAGTTTTTCCTTTACGGAATCCCGGCCAGCATTCTATTGATGGCTATTGTCGCATTTTCCATATTCATATTATGGCCACTCATGGGAATGCCGGTGACTGCAGCCCCCAGATAACCTCACAGGAGAATTTCTCAGATGAAAGAGCTTGAAAAGATACTTGATCGCATAACCGAGAGGGTGAACATAAACCTCAGGGAGAGGAAATTTGATGCCGGCCCTTACATTCGAAACGCCGTTCCCCTCACCCAGATGTTGAAATTCTACGCGTTCTACGGCCTCACTCACCACCATCCTCTGCACTTTCGTTTCAGCCGCTCCAGCCTTGCAGGAACGTATTTTCTGGGGAAATGCACGGTGGATGATTCGGTGCTTTACAAGAGCAATGTGAGGGGTGACGAGCTCAAGGTCAAAGGGGATGTAATTCACCTTGGCGGCATGGATATGACGGTTTTCGAGGATGAGGCAATACGCATAAAGGACAGTATGCTTGTTAAAACCCTGGTGCACAATTTTTCCCACGATCCTGAAGATCCGGAGGAGTTCACCATACGAAACACCGCCTCCTTTCATTATGCCAACATCCATGGATCTCCTGTTGAAGGATGTTTTCTGGGGCCTTTCAGCACCGTTGATCTGACCACTGTCCACGACTGCGTTATAGGACCTTATGCATATGTCCAGACCGGAGAGATAGCCCATAGAACGGTGGAGCCTGGAAGACTTTGGATAAAGGTTGATGGTGCCTTTGAGTTCACATACCAGTTTCCTACGGAAAGGCTTCGTAAATACGTTTCCCTTGAACCTGGGGGACAGCCGGAAGGCGTATTTATTGACTTCATAAACAGAAGGAAGTCTGAATTTCAGAAGGTATTCGATGTGGTCAGGAGAAAGCCTCCGGTTCATGTTCCCCACAGCACGTCCCTCAGCCATTACGCCGTGGTCAGGGGAAAGACCCATCTGAGCGAAAACGTACTTGTAGCAGAAAAGGCATTTCTGGAGGATGCCTGGATGGGCACCGGAGCAAACGCACAGGAAAACTGCTATATTATACGCTCAACCCTGGAAGGATATAATGTCACAGCCCACGGCGCCAGCATTATAGAGGCAAGTCTGGGGAAAAAGGCCTTTGTCGGATTCAATTCCTTTCTCAGGGGAAGGGAGCAGGCACAGCTTACCATCGGACAGAACACCATAGTAATGCCTCACACGATTATTGACACCAAAGGCCCTCTGGAGATTCCTTCCGATCATCTGGTTTGGGGTCTTTTAAGATCCCAGGAAGATCTTTCGACACAGTCGCTGCCCCTTGAAAAATTCGCTCAGATAGAGGGGGCTTTCCAATGTGGAAACATGACCTTTGAAGGAAGCGGAGCAGCCTTTGTAAATCGATTTCATTCGAGAATCCAGCATATCCTTGAGGCCAACGGCGCATTCTTTGACGGAACGCACGGAAGAGGTCATGCCCAGAAAACCCATGACATCTCCTACAATACCATCCAGCCTTATCAGGAGGGCCGCCTCAAGGGGCTTTATCCAACCATTGAGATCTGGCCCTGAAGGAGAATTAATGCCATGCCCAGGCACCTGACGCTGCGAAGCCGTATTTTCATCATGCTCGCCGGTCTTGTTGCGATAACCATTTCAGGGGCTCTGGTGCTGGTATGGTACACCTATAGAACAGATAATCTGCTGGGCACCCTGATTAACCAGGAGGTGGCGGCCTTTCAACTGGCTGAAGAACTTGAAAAGGCCCTGGTCAACCAAAAGGGATTCGTATCCTACTACTTTCTCGATGGAGATCCGGAATGGTTAAGGCAGCTCGGCGAATACAGGCAAATATTCAGGGAGCGCCTTGAACAGGCCAAAGCTCGATCAGGAACGGATCAGGAGCTCGAAAAAATACGGGTCATCGAAAAAGAATATCTTTTTTACGTAGAGCTCAAGGACCAGGTTCTTTCATTTCATAAAGACGGGGACCGGGAGTCGGCAGCAGGACTCCACAAGACGGTTCGAACCCAATTCCACCAGGTGCTTAAAAGATGTGATGAGTTCAAGGACCTGCACAGGAAGATGATCCGAGAGGCATGGGAGCAAGGCATCCTAGTGGCAAGGACAATGAGAGGAATGGCCTTTCTTGCAATGGCGCTTGCAGGTTCAATAGGATTACTTCTCGCGTTTCTTATAGTAAGGCAGATCCTCGATCCACTGAGAACGCTTGCCCTTACCGCCGACCCGGGAGGCAATTCGCGCGGTGCAGGAGACGAAGTAAAGGCCCTGAGCCGCAGCGTTCAAGGTCTTATAAGAAACATGGACGAGACTTATTCCGAACTCGAGAGAAGCAGAGAGACGCTTCTGCAGGCTGAAAAAATGGCGCTTATAGGAAAGCTTGCAGCAGGAACCGCTCACAGCATCAGGAATCCTCTCACCTCCGTGAAGATGCGCCTCTTCTCCCTGAGCCGTACCCTCTCCCTCAACACGGATCAGAAAGAGGATTTTCAGGTTATATCAGAGGAAATAAGGCACATAGATCATATCGTCCAGAATTTTTTGGAATTTTCCAGACCGCCTAAGCTCAAGATGCAGAAAGTCAGTCCCTCTGAGGTAATTGATCTGACAATTGAGCTTCTCCGTCACAGGCTCCACACTTACGAGGTAGAGGTTGTACTGGAAAGAAAAACACACCTTCCCCAGGTAACGGCAGACCCTGAACAGCTCAAAGAGGTCCTGGTCAATATCCTTGTCAACGCATGCGAGGCAATGGAAAGGGGGGGGATAATCCGGATCAGTGAGGAGGAGGTCGAAAGCAAAGAAAGGGGGAAGACAGCCGTGATCAGGATAGAGGACAATGGACCAGGCATACCTGTGGCTCTCCAGGACAAGGTTCTTCAGCCTTTTTTTACCACCAAGGAACAGGGGACTGGACTGGGATTGAGCATTGCTGCCCGAATAATAGAGCAGCATGGAGGGTGGCTTGATTTGACATCCCAGGAAGGGAAGGGAACCACCTTTATAATCACCCTCCCTGCTAAGGGCTAACACTATGAGCAACGTTCTTATAGTGGACGACGATGACCAGCTCAGGCGCAGCTTTGAAAAACTTCTTCTTGAAGAGGGATACACCGTAAACGTTGCGGCTTCGGGTGAGGCGGCAGCCGTATTAATAAAAAGGGGGGCTATTGATCTGGTTATCCTTGACGTTCGCCTTCCCGGAATGGACGGGCTTGCCACCTTTAAGATAATACACGAATTTGAACCCAAACTCCCGGTCATCATAATGACAGCCTTTGGAACAACCGAAACCGCAATCGAAGCGACCAAACTGGGAGCCTTTGATTTCGTACTTAAACCCTTTGATATCCCCGAGATGCTTGCACTGATAAAACAGGCCCTGGAGGCCGGCCGATTCATGCGGTCACAGGTGGATCTTAACCCTGCTTCAGCTTTGACGGAGGGTGAGGCAATAATAGGCACCAGCAAGCCCATGCAGGATGTCTACAAGGCCATAGGAAGGGTTTCCCCCACAGACGCCACTGTACTTATAAGAGGGGAATCAGGTACGGGTAAGGAACTGGTGGCAAGGGCCATATACCAACACAGCCTCCGATCACAGAGTCCTTTTCTTGTCATTAACTGCGTCGCCATTCCTGAAAACCTTTTGGAAAGCGAGCTTTTCGGCTTTGAAAAAGGAGCCTTCACAGGGGCTACACACAGAAGGGTGGGAAAAATAGAACAGGCAAACCGGGGAACGGTCTTCCTTGATGAGATAGGAGACATGCCTTCCTCGATACAGGCAAAGATACTGAGGCTCCTTCAGGAGAAAACCTTTGAGAGACTGGGAGGCAGAGAGACCATCTCGGTGGATGTGCGCATTATAGCAGCCACCAACAGGAACCTGGAGCGGGCACTGGAAGAGGGCCGCTTTCGTGAAGATCTCTATTACCGGTTGAAGGTGGTTACCATCTGGCTTCCGCCACTGAGAGAAAGGGCGGGAGATCTGCGAATGCTCATTGATTACTTCCTTGAGCGGTATTCAGCAGAAATGGGCACCGACAATCCAGGGATAACAAACGAGGCGTTTTCAATGCTTGAAAGCTATCCATGGCCCGGCAATGTTAGGGAACTGGGAAATACCATACAAAAGGCTCTCATCTTCAACCGAGGCGCGCCGGTGTCCCAGGAAGACATACTCCCTGCAATAAAGGCCATGAAAAGACAAGACGGCCCCCATGGATGCGAGGAGGATCAGGCCATTTTGGACTGGGTCAGAAAGGCCCTTACAGCGGAGAACAGGGATAACATATTTGAATCCTGTCTTGACCGTTTCTCATCAATACTGATAGCAGAGGCCCTCAGGCTTTGCGGAGGAAACCGCTCAAGAGCAGCCAGGATGCTCGGGCTTTCAAGGCCTACTCTCCACGCCAAGATAGAAAAATACAGCATACGATGTGAAACTTCTATAATTAAGGAATAAAAATCATAAATTAAACGCGTTAGCGAGGATGAGACATTATCCGCCGCAATTGATCAACACCGGCCCATGGCGTTACTGACAGCACAGATGAGTTCGCTCATTGTGAAGGGTTTCTGAAGAATGTGAAAACAGTTGCAGGGAGATTCTTTCCCACTTAACACATCGGAACAATTACCGCTGCTGATAACGATTTTAACGTCATTTTTTTGTTTTCTCATCTCCTTGGCACAACTGAGGCCGTCTATTCCGGGAAGTCCCATATCCAAAATAACAAGGTCAAAGTGCATGTCATAGAATATATCAATCGCCTCTTCCCCGCTTATGGAGGTTGTAACCTCGTAGCCGTGATGCTGCAGCATCTGCGTACATACATCCATAACTCCTGCGTCATCGTCCACCAGAAGGATTTTCTTCTTTCCACTTGACTGTCTTTTAACATCCATCGCACATACCTTTGAAAACATTAAATTCTCAGGGTCTGCATCCAGATTATCCTGGAAAAAACACTCACCCCGCAAAAGCTGATAGTCCGGATGATTCCTTAAGCAAGGGGCATGCCGCCTGGATCTAACATCCTGTTTTTAAAGTTTTTTGCCTGTAAAAAGCCGGCTTTATACTGAGGGGATCTCAAGAAATGATGCACATAAATCAGTGCATTTTATCGTGGCGAGTATCCGTCTATTCCTTTATTCCCAGCTCTGTCATGCGCGAAAGCAGGGTGTTTCTGTGAACTCCGAGGATCTCCGACGCCCTTTTCCGGCTGTAATCAACAGACTCAAGAACTTCTGTTATGTATTGTTTTTCAAAGGCATTGACAGCTTCTTTAAGGGGCATATCCTTTATGTGTTTTCTGCCTATGCTCAGTGTAGCCAGATCCTTGAGCCCGATCACAGAGTCTTTGGTGATGGTCGCAACACGCTCCACAAGGTTCTGGAGTTCCCTAACATTGCCCGGCCAGTCGTATTCTGTAAGAGCATTGATTGCTTCTCTGGAAAAACTCCTGCCCGGTCTTCCCCTTCGCCTGGAGTGAAGATCCAGAAAATGCTGAAGCAGAAGTTCTACATCACCCCTCCTCTCCCTCAAAGGAGGGATCCTTATTGGAAAAACATTAAGACGATAAAATAAATCCCCTCTAAATAGACCTTTTTCAATTAAATCGGGCAAATCCTTGTTAGACGCTGCAACGAATCTCACATCGGTCTTTATGACCTTATTGCTTCCCAGTTTCTCGAATTCTTTTTCCTGAATCACTCTCAGGAGCTTTGCCTGCATGTTTACATCCAGGCAGTCAATGTCATCCAGAAATGCAGTCCCTTTGTCGGCCAGCTCAAGTTTTCCCATAATGGTGCTTGAAGCGCCGGTAAATGCCCCCTTGATATGCCCGAACAATTCACTCTCCATAAGGGTCATGGGTATAGCAGCACAGTTGATTACTATGAACGGATGATTCTTCCTGGAGCTCTGATTATGTACTGCCCTTGCAACCAGCTCTTTGCCTGTTCCGCTTTCCCCCTGAATCAACACCGCCCCGTCACTGTCACAGATGGACTGAATCAGATCAAAAATTCCCAGCATTTTTTTATCTGATCCTACTATCTTTTCAAAATATCCATATCTATTAAGTTCATCTTTAAGATAAATAACTTGCTCTATTAAATTTTTCTTTTCTAAAGCTCGATTTATTATTGTTAAGACATCGTCAACGATAAAAGGCTTTATAATATATTCGTACGCCCCAAGCTTAATAGCTTTAACAGCTGTTTGAATCTCCTTGACCGCCGTAACCATAATAACTTCAGTGTTGGGGTCCATTTCCTTTATTTTTTGAAGGATGTCCATCCCATTAGCATCCGGCAGCATTATATCCAGAAGAACAATATCAATCTTCTTTTTTTCAAGTATTTCCCAAGCCTCTCTGCCGGAAGCGGAAAGCAAAACCTGGTAAATATCTTTCAATACCATATTAAATGACTGTCTAACTCCGTTCTCGTCATCAACAACCAGGATTGTAGCTTTTTTGCTTGTATTCATTATCCACCAGCTGATATAATCGAAAAATAGGTCTAATTGCTTTTACATATTTTTCTTCTGATCCAGATCATATTATGATTTATAGCACCATAAAAATGAGGGTTAGTCAATGGGTTGCTTCCCGAATCTGAACATTCTGCCAAAACCCTGCTGTTTTGTGGTAACTGATAAAAAAGGGGGCTTTGACTCAATTTGGCCTGCCGCCGGGAGGTCCATTACGGCATGCAAAGTGATAATGATCCTTTTTTCTGAATACGAAACCGTCGTTCCTGATGAAATATGGTAATACATTGCACAAAAAACAGGGCAATATTGCACCAGTTTCTGTGCACGGCGGAAAACTACAGGGTTTTTATGATCGCTATAATTTTTTTCATAAATACTGACTAAATTAACAGCTTGTTGAAAAACCGCTGCTGTCAGGATGAGGAAAGCTGGTAAAAGGCCGTCAATAATCGGCCTCCCCCGACAGGACGGCTGAAGGGTTCTTTTGACAGCATGCTGCCGCAGTGGTGGGTACTGATGTTTCCAATGGAACTTGACCGTGATATATGGTTTTATTGGTATGCCGTTTGCTCCGAGTCTTTTAGGGTAATTTTTGCCCCATGGATTACGCAGGCAAATGTCATCACCTCAGGAGCAGCAACATGAAGACAGGATTAAGTCGTTTTCTTCAACACAGAATCAATCTCGCCCTTTATCTGACATTAGGATGGTCGTTCACAAGGATTTTTATATTTATTCTCGGATACATTTATTATTTTTTTCACAGGGGCGAAAGAGCTCGCATAGAAACATCCCTTGAGGAGGCGATCGGAAGATCAAATCCTTCGGCCGACCTGGCTCAACTCACTAACGATGTCTTCTCCGGCATAATGTCCCACTACTATGAGAAGCTTTATATGGCATTTGAAGAGCCGGCCAGGGCAAAAGCCTTTTTAAGCGCCTACGTTGATTCCGGTCAACTGGATAAGATCCGCGAAGCCATGGCCGGAGGCAAAGGCGTAATACTGGTAACAGGACATTACGGGGCGATTGAATACATTCCTGTGCTTATGGCAGCCAACGGGCTTCCGGTTTCCATGATAGCAAAGTTTAAAACAGAGCACCTCAAGAGACAGGCATTCTCAAGGGCAGCGGACTATGGAATAACCCTAATTGATGCAGAAGGCAGGGGAGGAGTGCTGCGCTGCGCCATTGAGGAGCTTCGAAAAAACAGGATCGTGGTAACACAGTGCGACGAAATCTCGGAGTGGAAACCTTCTCCCCACGAGGCCATGACGTTTTTGGGAAAACGCACCGGAGCGGACCGAACCATAACCCTTATCCAGAAGAGGACAGAAGCAGCGGTAGTCTTCGGAGTTCTTTACAGGAAAAGTCTCAAATCATATAAGCTGATCGTTAAAAATTATGATGAAATGAAGATCATGATGGCTGATACCGAGGCATTATCCCAGGGCACAACGGTCCTGAAGTGTCTTGAAAATTATATATACAGATACCCGGCTCAATGGTATGAGTGGAAAAAATATCCTGAAATAGGCGAACCGGCCATTACAGGCTGCCGCGCGATGCCGGTTTCCCTGGTTGCTGCGCCGGCATAGAAAATCATGCAGCAGCCAGTCTAGAGGCGCAATGGAAAGACAAACCTGCTGTGTAAACGTAAAACCGATACTGGATTACCTTAAGGCCAGCGGGTTTGATGACCTTTCCCCCTTCATAAAAAACCTGCATCCTGAAATAGACTCATTTAATGATCCGCTTTCTTTTCTCATGGACCCTCATAACTGGGTCCCGATAGAGGTAATAGTAAAACTCCTTGAGCGGACCCGGCTGGTACTGGAAGACGAGCAGGCTCCATACAGAATAGCAAAGTTCGCGGTTGACAACGTATCTCTCGGATATATCCAAAAATTCTTTGTAAAGGCCTTCTGGTCTTCCGAAAAGGGGCTGAGACATGTCCAGAAGATAAACGACAAGTTCAACCGCAGCAAGAAGGTGGAACTGGTGGAAGCAGACAAGACGAGCGCCGTCGTCCGGCTCCACTGGGCACCGGGAATGTCCCACTCAAAGGACATCTGCCTTTACAATAAAGGCATTTATACCTTCCTTCCCACCATCTGGCTCGGCAGGCCCCTCAAGCTCACTGAAACCGCCTGTTTTTTTAACGGAGACCCTTACTGCGAATACAGGATGGAGTGGCAGATCCACAACAGGGTCAGCGAGTTTTTATCTGGCTTTTTCAGGCCAAGGGCCATGCTCAAGGACATGCTGCTCGAGATGGAACGGGACAAGCAACTTCTTGAGGGTAAATATGAAGAGGTTACACGCCTGAATGTAGAGCTCAACAGAAAAATCAAACAGCTTGAAGCGATCCAGGATACGGGAAAAGCAATCCTTTCCGTGCTTGATCTGGAGCAGTTGCTTACCTTTATAATGAGCATCCTTGCAAACGTGTGCAAGATAAACAGAGCAGTCATAATGCTTGTAAACAGACAGGGGGATCACCTTGAGTTTGTGCACGGCGTCGGCTTTGATGGAGATGTCCCTGAAAACATAAAGAGATACAGAGTAAGCGTCGGCAAGGTGAACAACATACTGGCCAGGGTTGCGAGCACCGGCAAATCCGAATATGTGCCTGAGGTAATAAGTTCGCGGCTCAACAGAGAAAACGTTCTGCTTGTAGAGGGCAGACCCACTTCCGTCTATGTTACACCCCTCATAACCAGATCCAGGGTGATAGGGGTCATAGCCACTGACGCCGTTGATGGAAAAGGAGTGCCAAAAGAAACAAGAGAAACCCTTGAGCTCTTCACCCCCCAGATCGCCATAGCAATAGAAAACGCCAGACTGTACCTCCAGCTTAAAGATCAAATGCTCGAACTTAAGCGCTCTCACGCCCTCCTGAGCAGGGTGGAAAGATTCACATTTCTGGGAGATCTTGCCGCCAGACTCGCACATGAGATAAAGAATCCTCTCACCGCTATCGGGACATTTATCCAGATGCTTCCCCGCAAATTCGACGATGAGGAATTCCGAAACCAGTTCTATGAACTTGCCATGGAAGAGATTCAGCGCATAAACAACCTTATTACAGAGCTCCTGGATTTAGTTAAAACAAAAAAACCTCATTTCGAGTTTACTTCAATTCATGAACTTATAGACAAGATGATCTTGCTCGTTTCCCCCAGAAGTAAGGAAAAGGGCATAGAAATGGTTAAAAATTATAATCAAAATCTTGATCAGATATGGCTTGACCCTGAAAAGTTCAAACAAATAGTCCTCAACATCCTCTCCAACGCCATTGACTTCACTCCCCAGGGTGGAAGGATAGAAATATCAACAGAGTCCTCCAACTGCGAGGGCACCCTCAAAGGGGTCCGCCTGGCGATCCGGGACAATGGCCCGGGCATTCCTGAGTCCATGCAGGATAAGATATTCGATCCCTATTTCACCACAAAACACAAAAGCGACCTGCACAGCGGAACAGGTCTGGGGCTCTTCATAGCCCATCAAAACGTGCTTGATCACGGCGGCACCATTGAGGTAAAAAGCGGGCCGCAGGCAGGTACCACCTTCTCCATTTTCCTGCCTAATTCTCCGCCCACCTGATCAGGCGGAAGACAAAAGGCTGCTATGAGAATACAGGAAATCCTTATTTATCCGGTTGAACTGGCCTTTGGAGCAGACTTTTCCCACTCCAAAAGAAAGGGACGCCTTGCCCAAAACCTGGTTATAGAGCTCACTGCAACCCATGGAGAGGTTAATGGATTTGGGGAAGGCGCCCCCAGGCAGTATGTTACAGGGGAAACCCAGGGAACAGCCGTGGCCGCAGCCCAGGAGCTGATCCTTCGAAAAGACTTTCCCTGGGACCTTGACGAGCCGTCCCAGCTCTGGTCGTTTATAGACGGGCTGCCTGGTGGTAAATCCTTCAACAGCGCACTTTGCGCACTTGAAACAGCCGCCCTTGATGCACTTGGAAAAGAAAGGCTCACGGGAATCAAGAACTTGCTCCCCCAGGACTTTGCCGCGAATAAGATCACTTACGGAGCAACCCTTCCTCTCTCAAACCAAGACCGGTTAAGGGAGCTGTGCGTCCTTGCCAAAAGGCTTAAGATAACCAGCATCAGGATCAAGGCAGGAGACGACCTAGAGAAAAACAGGCAGTCAATGGCCTTAGTCAGGGAATGCAGTGGGGATGGTTGCGACATAAGGATAGACGCCAACGGATGCTGGGACAAAAACCTTGCCCTGGCACATATCCCTCTGGTGGACTGCTTCGACATAACCGTCGTCGAGCAGCCTATGGCCCCTGGGGACGATTCATTGCAGGAGTTTTCCAGTGCACTCAAAGGTACTCGCGCAAGGCTCATGGCCGACGAATCAGTATGTACGCTGGAGGAGGCCCGGAAAACAGTCCGCGAAGGGGTCTATTCAATCGTCAACGTTCGACTGTCCAAGTGCGGAGGATTCAGGAGATCCCTTTCCATCATTGACTATTTGCGCGGCATGGAAATACCCTTTCAGATAGGTTGCCAGCTTGGAGAATCGGGGCTTCTCTCCGCTGCAGGAAGGGCGCTGGGGCTTGTCTGCCGCGATGCTCTGTATTATGACGGCTCCTATGACGCATTTCTGCTCTCTGAAAACCTGACTACCGAAAATGTAGCCTTCGGAGCCGGAGGAGCAGGAAAAGAGCTTCCCGGCAACGGCCTGGGGGTGGAAGTGGACCGGGACCGGCTCCTTAATATGTCCCGGTCAAAAAAACTGATAATCAAGAGGCCTTAGAAAACATGGAAAATACCATATCAAAACCCCCTGATTTTGAGACCTGGGCAAGCAGACACGAATCCGTTCTTGCTGATTTTCCGGGAAAGAGGATATTGGTGCTTTTCTCCGGAGGAAAGGACTCCTCACTCTCACTGCACCACATGTCCCGCGCCGGAAAAGAATTCGGATTTGAATGCGAGGTGCGCGCGGGAGCATTCCCGGCACACAGATATACCGGCGAGGAAAAGACCAGGATCGAATCCTACTGGAGTAAAAAAGGCATAAACATTGTCTGGCATTCACTGGGTGACTCGGACGACATCATAGCCAGTGCTCCAAATCCATGCGCTGTCTGCCAGGAGCTTAGGAGAAAGATGCTCCAGGCCCTTCTGGCTGAATCGGTAAAGGACTGGGCAAGGCTGGTTGTTGTAGTCAGTTATTCCCTTTGGGATATTGTGAGTTATTCCCTTGAAAGAATACTGGATATCTACAGCAGCGATGGGCAGGCGGGAAACCCTCTGGAAAACAAACGTTTCCTTACTACCGCCCAGAGGTTTTATCCGGTTCTTACCATGAAAGAAGGCTACACGATATTCAGGCCGCTCATAACCTACAATACCCCCGAAATAGTGGGTCTGGTGGAACAGCTCTGCATACCCATTCTCTCCATTCCCTGCAGGTTCAGACACTTCAGGCCCAAAAAGATCCTGGAAGGATACTACCAGACCATGGGGCTCAACTTCAGCTACAGGGAGGTGTTTCAATTCGCCAGAAAGGGCCTGGACCTTCCCGCCTCATCACATTTCACAGGCATGGACAAGGAAAGGTATTTTCTGGATATTTTTTGACCCTCTCTGGGCCCTAACCCGGCCGACCCGTTGAGGGCACATCTTTTTTCCCGTAGAATTCCCGGATCGCCCGGGCAAAACCTTCTATGGTGTAGTCTGAGGGCATAAGATCCACCTTCAACCCCTCAGAACGGGCGGTATTTGCAGTCACAGGGCCTATGCAGGCCACAGACACACGCTTCATCCAATCAAGGAGTTCCGATCTTTCTCCTGAAAACATCTCAAGAAAGTTTCGAACCGTGGAAGAACTTGTAAATGTGATCATATCCACGAGGCCTTCCCTCAGCAACCCCCTCATTTTATCAAGGTCCCGGCGGGGTTTGACGGTCTGATAGGCAGTCACTACCTTGACGATAGCCCCCATCTTTCCCAGTTCCTCGGGGAGAACCTCCCTTGCCCCGCCGGCCCTGGGTATAAGTATGCCGACATTCCGCAATTCATGACCCCTGAACAGCTCAATCACCGCTTCAGCCACAAATTCCTCGGGCATAAGGTCCGGCCTTATGCCTGCCTCATGCCATGCCTCGGCTGTCTTTGGCCCAATGGCGCCTACGAGGATTCCCCCCAGATCGCGGGCGTCCTTTCCACATGCAAAGAGTCTCTCAAGAAAATATCTCACCCCGTTTACGGATGTTGTGATGATCCATCTGAAAGACTTTATCCGTTTTATTGCATCATCCAGATCTTCCCATGACTCAGGCGGAACTATCTCGATTGCGGGAAACTCCACGCACTCCGCTCCCATCTCTGAAAGCAGTTTCACAAATCGGCTGGCCTGCTCCCTGGCCCTTGTAACCACAATACGTCTTCCAAAAAGGGGCCTTTGCTCGAACCAGCCCAGTTGATCCCTGAGTTTTACCACATCACCGACGATAATGATTGCCGGAGGTCGGATTTTTGCATCCTTAGCTATCTCGGCAATGCTCTCCAGATCGCCTGCGACGGTCCTCTGGACAGCCAGGGTTCCTCTCTCTATAACGGCAACCGGTGTTGTTGAGGATCTGCCCGCCTTCAGAAGCTCTGCACAAATCCTTGCCAGGTTTCCCACCCCCATGAGAAAAACTATGGTTCCGGCCGCAGATGCGAGGTGATCCCACGCAATCCTTGAATCCCCTTTTGTGGGATCTTCGTGTCCTGTAACAAAGGCAACGGTCGAGGTATGGTCCCTATGGGTAAGGGGAATTCCGGCATAGGCGGGCACGGCTATGGCAGAGGTGACACCCGGAACCACTTCAAACGGGATACCCGCCTTTACCAGCTCACATGCCTCTTCACCGCCCCTTCCGAAAATAAAGGGATCGCCGCCCTTGAGCCTGGCCACCCGATGTCCCTCAAGGGCCATCCGGACAATAAGGTCGTTTATCTCATCCTGGGGCATGCTGTGGGAGCCTGCCTTCTTGCCCACGTAAATGAACCGGGCTTCTTTTCCGGCAAAGCCCAGAAGATCCCTGTTTGCAAGCTCGTCGTAGACTACCACGTCAGCCCTTGCAAGGCATTCCTTTCCTTTTAGGGTAAAAAGTCCGATATCACCAGGTCCGGCCCCTATGAGGAACACCTTCCCCTTGCTTATCCCAGACATGCTTTTTTCTTACCTCCGGGTGAGGGCATTCTCAGTCCCTTTTCATGATCCACTGTATATGCGAGATAAAATCTCCCAGGCACCCTGGGTCTTCAACTTTCTTGCCAATTGTGTACCTCCGCTCTCGGGAAGAGCTCTTTCAACGGTCAACTCATCCTTTATCACCCTGGAGCCATCAAGTTCGGCAACCATGCCGCAAATCCTTACTGCATCTCCATGGACCTCGGCATGGCACGCTATGGGGACCTGGCATCCCCCCTCAAGTTCACTCAAAAAGGCCCTCTCCGCCCGGACAGCACATTCGGTTGTCTCATGGTTTAAAAATGCTACGGCCTCAACAGCAAAACGGTCGTCCCTCCTCACCTCAATCCCCAGAGCACCCTGTCCGACGGCAGGCAAAAACAGCTCCTTATCAAGCAGGCTGCTTATTCGCATCGAGTAGCCCAGTCTTCTCAGTCCTGCGGACGCAAGCACGATAGCATCCAATTCTCCGTTTTCAAGTCTTCGAATCCGGGTGTCCACATTTCCCCTCAAGGATACTATTGAAAGGTCCTTTCTCATGCGCAACAACTGAGCAATTCTCCTCAGGCTGCTGGTGCCGACCCGAGCCCCTCTCGGTAGATCCACGATATCCAGATTGCCGGCAGAAATGACCGCGTCCCTGGGGTCCTCTCTCTCCGGAAAGGCGGCCAAGGAGAGCCCCTGCGGCAGTTCGGCAGGGACATCCTTCATACTGTGGACCGCGAGATCAATGGCGCCCTGAAGAAGGGCATCTTCTATCTCCTTGACAAAGAGACCCTTTCCGCCCACCTTGCTGAGGGGCACATCCAGGATCTTATCCCCGAGTGTCTTAATGGAGACAAGCTCCACCCGCAAATCTTTATGCCTGGACTCGATACTGTCCTTGACCCACATGCTCTGGGCCAGGGCGAGCTTGCTGCCCCTTGTGCCGATTCTAATGGTATTCCTTTTCCCGGATGCCATTACATCTCCCTTTCCTGAAAAGGGCTTCGAGTAAGCAGAAATTCCATAAAGGCAAGGTCCGCGGAGAAGGTCACCTTGATATTGCCCTGGGGGCCCTTGACCGTCTTTACAGGTATCCCCATTCTTTCAACCATAAGGGAGTCATCCGTCATATCTCCCCAGTTCTCTTCTCTGGCTCTAATATGGGCTTCCATCAGGTCTTTGTATCTGAAAAGCTGGGGAGTCTGAACCTGCCAGAGGGTTCGGCGGTCCAGGGTCCTCACAACTTCCATACAGGAGTTGACCTCCTTGACCGTATCAATTGCCGGAAATCCCACTGTCACGGCACGTGAGGAATGTCCTGCCTTCACCACCCTTGCGATGGTTTCCGGGTCAATCAGCGGTCTTACCCCGTCATGCACCAGCACTATTGAATATTCCCCGTCGGTTGCAATAAGCCCCTGCATCACTGAGTCCTGACGGCGCTCCCCCCCGGGGACCACTTTTCGAACCTTTGTGAGACCGAATCTTTCAACTATCTCACGCCGGGTAAATTCCACATCCCCCCCGGGGACAACAACGACTATTGCATCCACAAGGGAACAGTTCTGAAAGGCGGTCAGTGTCACGGCCAGGATGGGAACCCCGGCTACTCGAAGAAACTGTTTAGGCACCTCAGCGCCCAGCCTGAGTCCTGACCCTGCCGCCGGTATTACGGCTACGACACCCTCCCCTTCATCAGGGACGCAGGATGTCCTGGAATCTTTGCAAGGCAAAGAGAACTGCTTATCAGGCATGCACTGCCCTTCTGCTCCTCTTTTTGTCCCTGTTGATCCTTCGGCGAAGGATATTCCGCATCTTACGGTCTCCTGCTTCAAGTGCAGCAGCCTTATCTTTTTTAAGCTTGGCTATGCGATCTTTTACTTCTCTCACTGTAACTGCCTTACCGCCCGCCTGAACAGCCTTTTTCCCAGGCGTTTCATCCTTAATACCGTAAGCTTCTTTTAAGATCGGAACAAGTTCCTCCTTTTTCATGGCATGAACGCCTTCAACTCCAAAGGACTTGGCAAGCTCTCGCAACTCGGGCGCAGTCATTTTCTCAAGAGGTTTTTCCGGCATCTTTTTTGACTCAGCATTTGCGTCAGTTTTATTTGTCTCTTCCATAAATAAAAAATTTACTCCTTTCTTCTTGGCTATGATTTCTTGACAAAAGGGGACACCAGATCAATTGGAATAGGAAACAATACAGTGGAAGTGCTCTCGGAGGAGATCTCCCGAAGGGTCTGCAGGTACCTCAGCTGAAGTGCCTCAGGGTATTCCTGTATTATGCCTGCCGCCTCCGCAAGCCTGTTTGCGGCCTGGAATTCTCCTTCAGCGTTAATAACCTTGGCCCTTCTTTCCCTCTCCGCCTCAGCCTGCTTGGCCATCGCCCGCTGCATCTCCTGGGGAAGGTCTATCCTTTTAACCTCCACCGCGGTCACCTTTATTCCCCACGGATCGGTATGGTGATCCAGGATATTCTGAAGCTGGTTGTTTATCTTGTCTCTCTCGGCAAGGAGATCGTCCAGCTCAACCTGACCGCATACACTGCGCAAGGTTGTCTGGGCCAGCTGGGATGTGGCAAAAAGATAGTTTTCCACCTCTACCGTCGCCTTGTTGGGATCCATGACACGAAAATAAACCACGGCATCCACCTTTACCGATACGTTGTCCCTTGTGATGACGTCCTGAGAAGGCACATCCATGGTGACAAGCCTCAGGCTCACCTTGACCATCTTGTCAATTATTGGAATAAGTATGATAAGACCAGGCCCTTTGGTCCTTATAACCCGGCCCAGGCGAAATATGACCCCCCGTTCATATTCCCTCAGAACCTTGATGGCCGAGGACAAAAAAAAGATCGCCAGCATAACCGCAGCAATGTAGAACATACGCCATCCTCCTTCTTAAGTTTTAAGATCTTCGGCCTTCTTCACGGTGAGGACCAGGCCGTCAATACGATCAACCTCCACCCTCTCTCCTGGAAGAATCTTTTCATGGGCCACGGCCCGCCACCTCTCGCCATGCACAAAAACAACCCCTTCAGGGTCAATGGTCTCCTTGACCACCCCCACCTCTCCAACGATCCCCTCGGCCCCCGCCATTGGTTTGGAACGGTAGGCCTTGACGGCCAGCCCTGCCACAGCCGCAAAAAAGCCCCCCACCAGCAGGACCATGGGCAACATGAGTCTTAAGGATACCCCGAGATCCTCAAAGAGCATAACCGATCCCAGCCCGAGGGATATTATACCTCCGATGGAAAGCAGCCCGTAGCTTGCGATCTTTATCTCCGCTATAAAAAGAACAATGGCGAGAACTATAAGCAGAAGACCTGCGTAGTTGACCGGAAGGGTCTGCATGGAATAAAAGGCAAGAATAAGGGAGATAGCCCCTATAACACCCGGAAATACAGCCCCTGGATTGGAGAGTTCGAAGTAGAGACCCGCCAACCCTATCATCATGAGTATATATGCAATATTCGGATCGCTTATGGTCTTCAACACCCTGTCTCTGAATCCGGGAGTGTAATGCCTCATGGCAATACCGGCGGTCTTGAGGATGATCTTTCCCGCCCCTGTTGTCACCTCTTTACCCTCCAGGCGGCCCATGAGCTCTGCAAGGTCCTCTGCCATGAGATCAATGACCTTTTTGTCAAGGGCCTCTTCCGCCGTAATTGAGACGCTCTCCCTTATTGCCTTTTCAACCCATTCCCCGTTTCTTCCTCTCATCTCGGCAATACCCCTGGCATAGGAAGCCATGTCGTTTACCACCTTTTCAGACATGGTCTTTTCTATCTCCTTGCCCCCCGCCTCCACAGGGTGGGCAGCACCGATATTGGTTCCCGGGGCCATGGCTGCAACATGTGCCGCAACCGTTATCATGACGCCCGCTGAAGCAGCGCCGGCACCCCTGGGACCGACATATACCACCACCGGCACCTCAGAATTCATAATCGCCTTGATCATCGTTCGCATGGAGGAGGCAAGCCCTCCGGGCGTATCCAAGCGAACAACAGCCACCGCAGCCTTTTGAGCCTGGGCCTCTTCGAGCCCCCTCGCAAGATATGCGGCCGTCCCTGGGCTTATGGGTCCTTCAAGTTCTATTACAAGGGCAAAACGATCCTGTGCAAACCCGGAGGAGGCCATAACACTGAAAAACGCCCAGACGGGGCAGAAAAAGAAAATCCTCAGCCAGAGGGCAAAACCATACCTTATCATACCTTCCCCCCCGTTAGTCCAAGCCTTGCCATCACCAGCTTGATGTCCTCCCATACGAGCCCCTTGTCCCTGGGATTGCGCAGGAGATAGGCCGGATGATAGGTCGCCATTACAGGCACTCCGCGGAAGGCAAGCCATTTACCCCTGTCTCTGCCCACCTTGAACCCATCTCCGAACAGGGCCTTGCCTGCGGTCTGTCCAAGGGCACAGATGATCTCCGGTTTTATTATATCCAGCTGTTCCCTCAGGTACGGCCTGCACGCCTCTATTTCATCCCTCTCAGGGATCCTGTTCTTGGGAGGCCTGCACTTAACCGCATTGCAGATATATACATCTCCCCGTTTAATGCACATCCCGTTTTCTATTATTCTGGTCAGCAGCTCTCCTGCCTCACCGACAAAAGGTCTGCCTGATTCATCCTCTTCCTTTCCCGGACCTTCTCCCACAAAAACAAGCCTTGCTGAAGGATTACCCTCCCCGAAAACAACCTTCTTCCTTGCCTCATGGAGACGGCATCTTACACAGCCTTCAACGCGTTTCCTTATGGAGTCCAGATAGTCGGGAGTTTTTTCTGCGGCCGCGGTATCATTCACCAAAGGCATCACAGTCCCGGCGCTCTTTAATCCCGCAGCAGGCGCAG
>QZIK01000080.1 GCA_003599015.1 Desulfobacteraceae bacterium
CTGGTATATGCAGGAAGGGGTTCGAAGATGATTGATAAGGACCTCAGCCACCAGGAGACCAGGAACGCGGTGGAACTTATTATGGACCGCACGCGCATGCTTCATCAAAACGGGTTTCCGGCCGAGGTGCTGACCGTGGACAACCATGCGGACGGACCTTATTTGTACCTGAGGATGCTTAGGGATGGTGATCCCAGGGCCGGGGAGGTTCTCGAGCTGTTAAAGATGAATGAAGGAAACAGCTCGGGAAGAGGCATTGGCTGCGTGAGCTGGGACGGTTCCGTCCATGCCGATCAGTTCTGGAGGCACCTCAGCTTCGGCAATGTACGTGAAAGACCTTTCAGCACCATCTGGGAAGACCTTTCAAATCCTTTGATGGCCAAACTCAAGGACAAGAAGAGATATGTAAAGGGGCGTTGCGCCGGGTGCATGTGGCTTTCCGTGTGCGGTGGGAATTTCAGGGTAAGGGCAGAGGCGGTGACAGGGGATCTTTGGGCGCCTGATCCTGCATGCTATCTGACCGATCAAGAGATAAAGGAGGAGGGCGTTTAATGCTTATAAGACCAAGGAGACTTCGAAGAAGTGCATCCATAAGGGAGATGGTAAGGGAGACGGCTGTCTTTCCCAGCGACTTTATTGCGCCTCTTTTTGTCATCCATGGAAACGGAGCAAAGGAACCCATACCATCCATGCCCGGGCAGTTCAGGTTCTCCGTTGACGCCTTGGGAAAGGAAGCCATGGAGCTTCGGGACCTTGGTATAATGTCCGTTATACTTTTCGGCCTCCCCGATGCCAAGGATGCAATAGGGAGCCGCTCCTGGGCGGATGACGGAGTGGTGCAGAGGGCCGTGAGGGAGATAAAGGAGAAGGTCCCTTCAATGGTGGTGATAACGGATGTCTGTCTGTGCGAATACACGGATCACGGCCACTGCGGCGTTCTAAAGGGAAGCGATGTGGACAACGACGCCACAGTGGAACTCCTGGCAAGGCAGGCCCTTTCCCATGCCGGGGCGGGAGCCGATATGGTGGCGCCCTCCGATATGATGGACGGCAGGATAGGGGCTATAAGAAGGGCGCTGGATGCCGAAGGGTTTAAGCAGACAGGTATTATGGCCTATTCGGCAAAATATGCATCGGGATTCTATGGCCCCTTCAGGGATGCAGCCGATTCGGCCCCCCAGTTCGGAGACAGGGCCGGATACCAGATGGATCCTGCCAATGCCCGGGAGGCTCTCAGGGAGGTCAGGCTGGATATAGAGGAGGGAGCGGACATCGTGATGGTTAAGCCTGCCCTTGCGTATCTGGATATCCTGAGAAGGGTGCGCATGGAGACACTTCTTCCCCTTGCTGCGTACAACGTAAGCGGAGAATACTCCATGGTGAAGGCCGCGGCGCAAAACGGATGGATAGACGGAAAGAGGGTTATGTTTGAGATCCTTACGTCCATAAAAAGGGCTGGGGCGGATCTTATCCTTACCTACTTTGCCAGAGAGGCCGCCGCGGAGTTGCAGGCATGAACGGCGGCGGCCAGGGAAGTCATCAGGGAAACGCACAGTTGAGGCTTGTTGCCTGGGAGATCACAAGGAGATGCAATCTTAACTGCGTCCACTGCAGGGCTTCTTCTGAAAAAGGCCCTTATCCCGGAGAGCTTGATCACGGAAGATGCTCTGATATTCTAAGGGAGATAGGGCGACTGGGCAATCCTATAATCATCCTGACCGGCGGAGAGCCTCTTTTAAGAGAAGATGTATTTGATCTGGCAAGATTGGGCACGGCCATGGGCCACAGGATGGTCATGGCAACCAACGGTACGCTTTTGACCAGGGACAATGTCAGATCCATAAAGGAGTCCGGGATCCAGAGGGTGAGCATTTCTCTGGACGGACCGACAGAGGCTCAACATGACTCTTTCCGGAGGGTCGATGGGGCCTTCAGGGGAGCTTTGGAGGGAATTGAAATCCTTAAACAGGGCGGGGTCGAATTTCAGATAAACACAACGGTCACAAGGCATAATGTGTCCTCAATAGAGGCTGTTATGGATCTGGCGGTGGAGCTGGGGGCAGCCGCCCATCACCTGTTTCTTTTGGTTCCGACGGGACGCGCAAGAGAGATGGCTTCCCAGGAAATAGGAGCTGAAGAGTATGAAAGGCTCCTTTTATGGCTGTGCAACGTAAGGGACAAGGTGCCTCTCCATCTCAAGGCGACCTGCGCTCCGCATTACTACAGGGTTCTCAGACAGGAGGCCCACAGGCGAGGCGAGAAGGTGACCTTTGAGAAATACGGCCTGGACGCTGTCAGCAGGGGATGCCTGGGGGGAACCTCGTTCTGTTTCATATCCCACGAGGGAATAGTCCAGCCATGCGGGTATCTGGAACTTGAATGCGGTGATCTCAGGATCTCATCCTTTGACGAAGTATGGCAACACTCAGAACTATTTAAAAGACTTCGCAATTTTTCGGAATATAAGGGCAAGTGCGGTGTCTGCGAGTATCTCAGGGTCTGTGGAGGCTGCAGGGCCAGGGCCTTTGAGGATGGGGGCGATTATATGGGTGAGGAACCCCTGTGCTCATACATCCCCGGGTCACCGCCCGCAGTGACGGGATAAACGTAGAGGCAGGCCCGGGGGTTGATGGGTGGATGAAATAGACAGAGGAATATTGAACGAGATCCAATCCGATTTTCCGATTGTGGTGAGACCCTTTGAGGAGATCGGGAAAAGGTTCGGTCTTGAAGAGGAAGAGGTGATCAGGCGTATCGGCGCCCTCAAAAAGGAAGGGGTCGTCAGGCGTATCGGAGGGAATTTCAATTCCCGTCGCCTGGATTTTGCTTCCACCCTCTGCGCGGCAAGGGTGCCGGAGGACAAAGTGGAGCAGTTCGTTTCGGTTGTAAATGGTTATCCGGGGGTGACGCACAACTATCGTCGAATAGGCCCCTACAATGTATGGTTCACCCTTATAGCCAGGGATAAGGATCTTATAACAGAAATCCTCTCGGAGATTGCCTCCAGGACCGGGGTTAAGGATATACTTGATCTTCCCGCATTGAAGACCTTCAAGATAAAGGTGGACTTTGAACTCTAACGGGATGAGACGCCTGAGAACTCATCCAGCAGTATCTCCTTTTCGTCTTCCGTCATTTTGCCGAGCTGGACCAGAAGATCGGCTATGCCTGCCTGCCTCAGCTCTTTTATGGAAACTATGGTTCGTGCTGACTTTCCATGTGTGCTGAAAAAGGTATAGTTAAGAGAAGGGGAGGATTTGGCAAGAAAGCTTATGGTATTGCCCACAAAGATTACATGGTAGAAAAGCAGTCCGTAGATGCAGGCTGCTGCAACTGCCAGAAATAGAATCTTCTTGAACGTCATGCTCCTCCTTTCAGGCTTGCAGGCACTTGATTGTTTATCCGGCCGGGATGGCTTAATATGAAAAATCTAAAGCAGATCCGACATATTGTCAATTAAGAGGATTGTCCAATGTGTAACCTTTCTTTAAAATGTCGCTCTTATCTACCAAACCTTGATGGACTCGTAACAAGTCGAGAAAGCCCAGATTCGTCATTCCGGTGAAACCTGTCCCGGACCCCGATCCGGGAACCGGAATCCAGTTATTTCAAGGTGTTCCGGAACCCGGCTTTCGCCGGGGTGACGGCAGCAGGACTTTTTACGAGAGGGTCAAACCTTAAAGGTCGTGCGAAAGGGAGGAATGATTAGATGGGAGAAGAAAACAAGAAGCTTATGTTCATTGTTACAAGCGCTGAGGAACAGCCCGAGAGGGCTACGATTCCATTTGTGCTGGCGAATGCGGCCCTTGCTATGGACGCCGAGGCGATAGTGGTCCTCCAGACAATGGGTGTTTATCTCGGCATGAAAAACTATGCAAGGCACGTACACGCAGCCGGGTTTCCTCCTCTTCAGGATCTCATAGATATGTTTCTTGAGCAGGGAGGTAAACTTTGGGTGTGTGAGCCATGCATCAAGGCAAGGCAGATATCACAGGGTGAACTTATTGAAGGAGCCTCCATAGTGGCCGGGGCATCCCTGGTGGATGCAATGCTTGATGCAAAGAACGTTGCGGTTTACTGATTAATGGCTTAGTATAGAAAAGGGTGAATTCTCATCCGGAAAGACAAGGTCTGGTGCGCGAGGTGCTTGGGTGGCTGCGGATAACCTGATTTTCCTAGAGGTAATAGAATGGTTTGATGACACAGGCAGGGAGCTTGTTCACAGGATACCCGAGAAAGGTTCAGGTGAGATAAAGTTCGGCGCCCAGCTCATAGTAAGGGAAAGCCAGGCAGGAGTATTATTTTACATGGGAAAGGCCCTTGACGCATTTCCTCCTGGAAGACACACCCTTAAGACCGCCAATATACCCATTCTCAATAAGGTCCTGGCTATTCCCTGGGGGCTTACAAGCCCGCTTCGGGCTGAAGTATATCTGGTCAATATGAAGCTTTTTCCAAACCTCAAGTGGGGAACCAGAGAACCGGTCGCTTTCAAGGACTCACAGCTCGGACTCATCAGATTGCGCGCCCACGGGGTTTTTACCATAAGGGTGATCCAGCCTGTGCTTTTCATAAATACCCTTGTCGGCACCATGGGACGTTACACCACGAGTGAAATAGAGGAATATCTGAGGGATGTTATTGTCTCACGGTTGAATGATTACCTTGGCCAGAATGGAGACAGCATACTTACCCTGCCGGGAAGATACGATGAGTTTGCCGAAGGGCTCAAAAGCCGCCTCCAGGACGACTTCAGCCATCTCGGCCTTCTTCTGGGCAATCTTTACATAACATCCATCACTCCTCCTTCAGAGGTCCAGCGGGCAATAGACGACAAGAGCAGGCTCAACGTACTTGAGGATCTGGACAGGCTTATGAAGCTTAAGGCCGCCATGGCCATGGAAAAGGCCTCTGAATCCCAGGGGGAAGCCGGCTCCGGGCTGGGGCTGGGTATGGGACTTATGATCCCGGCCATGTTTTCAGGGCTCTTTGGTAGCCAGGCAGGCACGGCAGGGGGTAAGGTGCCCGTGGGTGTGTGCAGGGAATGCGGATACCAAATCCCGGTGGATTCACGGTTCTGTCCTTTCTGTGGCCATCAGCAGCTTGTTTTCCATCAGTGCTCGGGTTGCGGGAAGAATCTCCCCCCGCATGCCAGATTTTGCCCAAGGTGCGGAAGAAAGACAGATGAGAGGCAGCCTTTGCGAAAATGCTCCAATTGCGGAGAGGAAAACCTCCCGGGGTCTCTCTTCTGTAACCGTTGCGGGGAAAAGCTGACCTCCGATGGCATGGAGGGTTAATGAGATCTGCCCCCAGTGCGGGGCGACAGTCACCCTGGAAGAGACCGATCATCTTCTGTCCTGCCCTTACTGCGGGGTAAGGCACGCTGTGTGCGCGCCATCCATGCCCGGTTATATCCTTGTCCACAGGACGGGGGCCGGGCAGGTTTTTTACCTTCCCTATCTGAGGTTCAAGGGAACCGTCTATGCGTGCGGGGCGGATAATATTTTCTCAAGGGTCGTAGATCTGTCCATAAGAACCATTCCCCTTGCCGGGGCGCCTTTGTCTCTCGGACTGAGGGTCCAGGGAACCCCCATGGCATTTGCCCCTGAAACGCCGCCGGGCGTTTACCTTGACTGCACCCCGGATATAAAAGGGATTCTTGAGAGGGCCTTTAAGACGGCCCCGGGAGAACAACCGGTAAAGGCATTTTATAGGGCAGTCATAGGGGAAGTAATAAGCATTATATATCTTCCTCTCTTGCTGGAGAGGGAGACGCTTAAAGACGGGGTTTCAGGCAAGGAACTGGGCCGTATAAAAGACGGCCCGGGGTTTTTTGAGCCCTGGCTTAAAAAAGAGTCCCCATGCCCTCCAAGGCTTGTTGCGACTATTTGTCCCAATTGCGGGTGGGATCTGGAAGGAGAGGGAATAAGCACTGTTTTTGTCTGCACCAGGTGCATGAAGGGCTGGGAAATAGACCTTTCCGGCCTTAAGCAGACGGTTTGCCGCTTTGTCCCTTGCTCCGGAAACTCAGCCATGTTTCTGCCTTTTTGGAGAATGGAGGTTCACATCTCAGTCCCTGGAATTCAGGATGAAGAACTCCGCAGGATGGGGACTTCGGTTGTCTGGTGTCCGGCCTTCAAGATCAGGCCTGATGTCTTTCTGTATCTGGCCGGCCGCCTTACTGCATCAGGCAGGGATTTCTCCACGGAAGAGGGGATGGAAAATGCCTGTACTTTCCCTGTAACCCTTGCCGGGAAGGAGGCCCTTGAGTCCGTAAAATTGATCGTTTATAAGTGCTCGCAAAGGAAAAGCTCCCTGGCCCCCCTCCTTTCAATCATAAATGTTGTTTCATCTAAAATGGAGCTCTTCTACCTGCCCTTTGATACATCCGGCTACGAACTGGTATGTCAGTGCCTTCCTCTTACAATTAACAAGAAGGCTCTTTTTTTCAGCAGAAGCCTGTAACCGTCCGGCGGGATCTATCCGGTGCCCCTTGCGTTATAAGGAGGAAGCCGTTTCAAGTGCCCCGGAGACCGGTTTCCTTATCCCTGATGCTACATCCTTATGCCTTCCCCCCAATGGCCCTTATGGCCGAAGCGGTTGCTTCATCGTTTCCTCATAGGTCGGCATCTGAGCCTTAACCTTGAAAGTTTTTTTTCTCTGTGTTAAGTCTATGCCCTTGGCAGTATCAATTTCAGAATACAGAGGATTTTTACCTTTGAAGCCTTGCTTGCGGACAGGAAAGGAGCGGAAATATTGGGAGCCCCTCTAATGGAAGGAGAGCCTTCAGTTGAAGCTTCCTCGGGCAGGAAGATGACCTTCCCGGACCAGGATCTTCTAAGGGGCCTGTGCGGAGAACAGAATGCCCACCTGAAGATCCTTGAGGAAAAAGTGGGGGTTTCGGCCAACATAAGAGGAAACACCGTAACCCTGCGGGGAGGGCAATGGGAGGTGGATCTTGCAGAGGCTGTTCTGGGGCAGCTCTACGAGGTTCTCAAGTCCAAATACCCTGTTTTTAAAAATGACGTTGATTATGCCATAAGGGTGCTGAGCGGTAACAGGGCGGCCGATTTAAAAAAGGTTTTCAAGGATCAGATACTGATATCCTCCAATAAGAAGCTGATTGGTCCCAGGACCATCAACCAGAAGGAATACATAGACAGTATAAGAAAGTTCGACATTGTTTTCGGTATCGGACCTGCGGGAACAGGAAAGACATATCTGGCCATGGCTATGGCCATTTCGGCGCTCACCAGAAAAGAGGTTAACAGGCTTGTCCTGGCAAGGCCGGCCGTGGAGGCGGGAGAGCGTCTCGGTTTTCTGCCCGGGGACCTTTATGAAAAGGTTAATCCATATCTGAGGCCCTTATACGATGCCCTCCATGACATGATGAGCTATGAGAGCGCCTCCAGACTTATCAATCAGGGGGCGATTGAGGTTGCCCCTCTGGCCTTTATGAGGGGAAGAACCCTTAATGATTCCTTCGTGATACTGGATGAGGCCCAGAATGCGACCTCCGAGCAGATGAAGATGTTCCTGACAAGGCTTGGGTTCAGCTCCAAGGCTGTCATCACCGGCGATGTTACGCAGACCGATCTTCCCGACGGCAAGGTTTCCGGTCTTATAGAGGCAGTGCAGCTCCTGAAAGGTATTGAGGGGATAAAATTTGTTTATTTTACAAGAGACGATGTGGTTCGGCATCCCCTTGTGCAGGAGGTTATAGATGCATATGAGCGACGGGAAAAGTCCAAGAGACCGATCGGCGTTTGAAGGAACGGAGTTTTGTAAGGGTTTGTAACAGGTGAATATTAAAGGATTAAAGACCTGGATTTCTGAAAAGATGGGCCTTCGCAGAAAGGCTGAAAAAGAGCCTTATTCCGGTTCGGGAGCCAAATCTCCCGACCTTGAACGAAGGAATTGGTTTATCCTTTTCAGTGTGAGTGTTGTCATATCAATCCTGCTTTTTCCCCATGCGCTTACGAGCCCCAGGGTGTATGCCCCCGGGGATGTTGTTGAAAGGGATATCAAGGCCGCACAGGAATTTCTGGTGGAGGACCCTGATCTGACGGAGAAAAGCAGGCAGGAGGCCTCAAGGGCTGTCCTGCCCGTCTTTGATTTCGACCCCGAGGGCACAAATGTGGTATCCCGGATAAAGGAATCCTTTCGCCTCGGGCGGGAATATCTCTCAAAGCAGGTTGCACCGGCCGGAGTTGTTGAGCCCGGCAAAACAAAGGATGTACAGGGCGCGTCCAGGGATTTGTTCCGGGGGGAGTTATTTGAAACCCTGGGCGTCCCGGAGGACGAAAAACTTTTCAACTTGTTGGTGAAGACAGGTTTTTCAGCCGAAGTTGAAGAAACGGCTGCGCTTCTTTTGGTCAATTGCCTCAGGACAGGAGTTGTTGCGGACGAGCCCCTGTTAAAGACCGAGGGGGTAAAAGGCATTTTACTGCGTGATATCCGCAATGAAAAAGAAACAAAAAACCTTGAGACCAACGTGTTTTTTAACGTAAACAGCGCAAAAACCTTTGTGAGGGAACAGGGGAAAAAGATCGCAAGGTCCCTCAGCTCTTCGGATGTCGCTGAAGCGTCCTACGGCCTTGCCGCTGCTGTGTTGCAGCCCAATATCACCTTCAACAAACGTGAGACGGAGCTCAGGAGGGACCAGGCAAGAAAAGACGTAAAACCTTTTTATTTCATTGTTAAAAAGGGGGAAATGCTCGTGCGGGAGGGCGAGAGGATCACTGCCGAACATCTTGTCAGGCTGAACGAGCACAACAAGATCCTCAAGCGAAAAGAGATGCTCACAGGCGCTCCTGCCATGGCGTTGTTGATAAGTCTTCTGCTTTCATCCCTTTATCTGGTGGGACTTCTAAAGAGTAAGTTCTCCAGGGCCGGCGCGACGGATCTTCTCCTTTTTGCCGTTACGCTGGTTTGCCTCTTTTTGGTGATCATGGCCGCGGGCTTTGTGGCTGATGAGGTTGCGCGAGGGATAAGTTTGTTCACCTCAAGGGCGCTGATATTCGCCATGCCGGTTGCAAGCGGGGCCATGGTGATAGCCGTTTTTAACGGCATGAAAGTGGCCGCCAGCTTCTCCCTTATAGCTTCTATCCTTTCCGCACTTGTCATAGGCGGCCGCGTTGAGTGGTTCATTTATTTCTTCATCAGCTCGCTTATGTCCGCTTACGGAGTGAAGGATTGCAGGGAGCGGGTGATAATAATCAAGACAGGACTCAAGGTGGGCGGGATTAATGTTGTCATGGCTCTTGCCATACAGGCCCTGGATGGTACCATATCAAGTCCTGAAACCGCCGTTGTTTGCGCCTCCGGGTTTGTGGGAGGCATACTGGTTGGCATTATAACAACCGGCCTGCTTCCACTAATAGAGATGACCTTCGGCTACACAACCGACATCAAGCTCCTGGAGCAGGCCAATCTGGATCAGCCCCTTTTGAGGGAATTGATGGTACAGGCCCCCGGAACATACCACCACAGCGTTATTGTAAGCACAATGGTGGAGGCTGCGGCAAAGGGAATAAAAGCCAACCCCCTTATGGCAAAGGTAGCCGCCTATTATCATGATATTGGCAAGGTTAAAAAGCCCATGTATTTTGTGGAAAACCAGATGGGAGGCGACAACAAGCATGAAAGGCTGGCTCCTTCCATGAGCAGCCTCATACTCATATCCCATGTAAAGGAGGGTGTGGAGCTCGCCAAGAAATACAGGCTGGGACGGGAAATTTGCGATATCATCAGGCAGCACCATGGGACCAATCTCATAAGCTTTTTCTACGAGAGAGCAAAGGAGCAGGCCGAAAAAAAAGGCGATAAGGCCGGCAAGGTAAAGGAGCAGGACTTCAGATACCCCGGGCCCAAACCCCAGACCAAAGAGGCCGGTCTTGTTATGCTGGCGGATGCTGCGGAGGCAGCCTCCCGAACTATTTCAGAGCCTTCTGTGGCAAGGATTCAGGGGTTGGTCCAGAAGATAATTAACAAGGCCTTTTCAGACGGTCAGCTGGATGAATGTGAGCTTACTCTAAAGGATTTAAACGAGATAGCCAGGAGTTTCAATAAGACACTTGGCGGTATTTTCCATCAGCGGATAGAATACCCGCAGCCGGTGTTGAAGATAGCTCCTGTAAAGAGAGGTGCAGGTGGAAATCCAGATACAGTTCAGGCGGAGGAGCCCAAAGGTAAGCGCCGCGAAGATAAGGATGAAAATGGAGACACTCTCAAACGCCTTGGGCTGTCCTGATAAGGAATTGAGCATCCTGTTTACGGGGGATGATCACATGACGGAGCTTAACGGCCGCTATATGGGCAGAGAGGGCCCCACAAACGTCCTGGCCTTTCCCATGGACGACGGTTCAGGGCTTGAGCCCGCAACCGGCATGCTTGGGGATATAGTGATCTCCCTGGATACTGCAAAAAGAGAAGCCGAATCAGCGGGCGAGACATTTGATGAAACTCTGGACAGGCTTCTCATTCATGGATTTCTTCATCTCATGGGTTTTGATCACGAGCGTTCTAAAGAAGATGCAATCATAATGGAAAAGGAGGAGAGGCGACTTCTAAAGATGATAGGGGAGGAGATAAAGGATGGCCCGTCTGGCGGTCAATGTTGATCACGTAGCAACGGTTCGGCAGGCAAGGGGAACCATTGAGCCCGACCCGGTCCTGGCGGCAGGGATTGCTGAACTGGCCGGGGCCGAGGGAATTATATGCCATTTGAGGGAAGACAGGCGCCACATCAGCGACAGAGACCTTAGAGTCCTGAGGCAGACTGTTAAAACAAGGCTGAATCTGGAAATGGCCGCGGTTGATGAGATGGTTGCTATAGCCCTGGAGGTTAAGCCTGATCTGGTAACTCTTGTGCCTGAAAAAAGGATGGAGTTGACCACAGAGGGAGGCCTTGATGTATTGTCAAAGGCCCAGGACTATAAAGAGGTATGCAGGAGGCTCAGGGACGCATGCATTGAGGTCAGCTTTTTTGTGGACCCTGTGCCCGGGCAGATCAAGGCAGCCCATGATTGCGGGGCGGATATTGTGGAGATCCATACGGGTCGTTATGCTGATGCGGCAACACAAGATGAGGCGATCAGGCAGTTTGAACGCATAAGGGATGCGGTTTCGGACGCATGCAGGCTCGGCCTCAGGGTGAGCGCAGGACACGGTCTTACTTATGTTAATATAAAGAGATTCGGACGGATATCAGGAATAGAAGAGTACAGTATAGGACACAGCATAGTGGCCCGGGCGGTTATTGTGGGGTTTGAGAAGGCCGTACGCTCCATGGTGGAGCTGGTCAGGGATTTTTAGGACCGATGACGGATTACCCCTTGCCTGTAAATGGAGGTCTTGTATTTTACACTTCCGGTCCTTCTGAGACCATGGAGCTGGGACAGAGGTTGGGTGAAGGGCTTGACGCAGGCGATGTGGTTGCCCTGACAGGAGAACTCGGAACCGGGAAGACCTGCTTTGCCAAGGGCGTGGCCCTGGGACTGGGCCTTCCTCCTTCCAGCGTGATAACAAGCCCTTCTTTTTCCCTTGTAAATGAGTATGAAGGAGGGAGGGCAACCCTTTACCATATGGATGTTTACCGATTGGAAAGTCTTGCGGATTTTGTTTCTGCAGGGCTTGAAGAATATTTTTATGCAGGCGGGGTAGTTCTTATGGAATGGGCCGATAAGTGGCCCGAGATACTGCCCGCCGGAAGCATCAGGGTACACTTTAACTGGGAAGGCGAGTCGGAGAGAGGCCACATCTTGAAATTGCAGTTTTCAGGACTCGGTTCCAGCTCTTTTATTCGACACCGGGAGGTTTAACTTATGGCTCTTGTCGTACAAAAATATGGCGGAACTTCTGTGGGTACTGTGGAGAAGATAAAGGCCGTTGCAAAAAAGGTCATTGATTACCACAAAGAGGGCAACAAGATGGTGGTGGTGCTTTCTGCCATGGCGGGACGGACGGACGGACTCATCAGGCTGGCCAGACAGATTTGTTCCGATCCTGACCCCAGGGAGCTGGATGTGCTTCTTGCAACGGGCGAACAGGAAAGCGTTGCGCTCTTTTCAATGGCTGTTAAGGATATGGGTTTAGAGGCACAATCAATGCTGGGCTTCCAGGTCGCAATACACACTGATCATATCTTCGGACGGGCAAAGATCAATCAGGTGGAGACCGAGCGTATCATGAAGGCGCTCAATGATAACAAGATAGTTGCCATTGCAGGATTCCAGGGACTTGATGCATATGGAGACATCACGACCCTTGGCAGAGGCGGTTCGGATACGACAGCGGTTGCCCTTGCTGCGGCCCTTAAGGCTGACGTGTGCGAGATCTTCAAGGATGATGTTGAGGGGGTTTATACCACCAACCCGGAGGTCTGCCCCAAGGCGAAAAAGCTTGAGATGATTTCCTATGAGGAGATGCTGGAGATGGCAAGCCTGGGGGCCAAGGTCCTTGAGATAAGGGCGGTGGAATTTGCCATGAAATACAATGTTCCTGTTTATGTCAGATCAACTTTTTCGGATAAGAGGGGTACCATGGTCGTTGCAGAGACAAAGGATATGGAAAAGGTTTTGGTGTCGGGGGTTGCCTACAGCAAGAATGAATCCAGGGTTACCATAAGAAAGGTCCCCGATCGTCCCGGCGTGGCAAGCAGGATATTTGAGCCTATCTTTGAGTCCGGCATCGTGGTGGATATGATTGTTCAGAACACCAGCGAGGACGGCCTGACGGATATTACATTTACTGTGCCCAAGGCTGATTTCTACAGGACCATGAAGCTGGTGACCGAGGTGGCCCAGGAGATAGGTGCGGAAAAGGTTATGGGCGATGAAGACATAGCCAAAGTCTCCATTGTCGGGGTAGGAATGAGGACCCATGCAGGAGTGGCGAACCGGATGTTTGCAGCCCTTGCCGCGGAAAACATAAACATAATGATGATAAGCACCTCCGAGATCAAGATCTCTGTGGTAATCCAGGAAAAATATCTTGAGCTGGCCGTGAGGATACTCCACAAGGCCTTTGGTCTCGACGATGAGACAAGGACGGAAGAGTGACAGGAAAATAGGATTTCTTGCAGTATTTCTGGGGCTCCTCTTGCTTCACGCAATAAGAATCTCAATGCCGGTATCGGCAGGCGCCCTGGAGAAAGGCAAGATTTTTTTAGAACTCCGTGGGGATTTGTCTGAGCCTGGGGTTTACTGTTTTTCCGAAATCCCTTCCCTGGCGGAAATCCTGGATAGATTCGGAGCAAGCGAAGGAGCCGAGGCTTTAGGCGGAGACATCGTTTTTTCATCAGGAAAAGGAGTTGAAATCAGCAAGGAAAAGGGTAAATTCAGATTGTCCCTTTTTGATATGACGGGATATTATAAGACCACCCTGGGTATTCCCATATCCATAAACCGGGAATCAAGGGAGGGACTCCTGGCGGTTCCCGGAATCGGGCCTCGTATAGCAGATTCCATTGTAGCAGAGAGGAGCCGTAGAGACGGCGCCCTGACCTTGGGGGATCTCGGCTCCTTGCAGGGTATCGGCCCCCGCCTTCTGGGGGAGCTTGAGAGATACCTCACCCAATGATTTTTCTGGCATACTTTTTATTTTTGAGATAGTTTTCCCCGAGCGGTGACACAGGGATATGCGCCGCTCTTTTTTTGTGCAATTTACATAAGGCGGATTCAGACATTTGCTTATCCTAGGAATTGATTCTTCCTGTGATGATACGTCGGCTGCGGTGGTGGCCGACGGCAGGCATGCCCTCTCCAATGTGGTGCATTCCCAGGTGAGACTTCACCGGCCCCATGGCGGAGTGGTACCCGAACTGGCTTCACGGGAGCACCTTAAAAACATAGGCCCGGTAGTGCGGGAGGCACTCAAGAATGCCGGGGCAGGGCTTAAAGATATTGAAGGCGTTGCCGTAACCGTCGGGCCGGGCCTGATCGGATCGCTCCTTGTTGGACTTTATTATGCCAAGTCCCTGGCATATTGCAGAGAAATCCCGTTGCTGGGCGTAAATCATCTGGAAGGACACATCCTTTCCATATTTCTGGAAGAAAGGCTTCCGGAGTTCCCTTTTGTGGCCCTCACCGTGTCGGGCGGTCACACAAGCATTTATATGGTTGAAGATTACGGTAGATACCGCCGGATGGCCCATACGGTAGATGATGCGGCAGGAGAGGCATTTGACAAGGCGGCCAAGGTCATGGGACTGGGTTATCCCGGCGGGGCAGTCATAGAGAGACTTGCTGAAGAGGGGTCTTCAGACAGTGTTAAATTTCCGCGTCCCATGCTGTCGGGAGGCTCTATTGATTTCAGCTTCAGCGGCCTCAAGACCGCTCTTATCCTTTATTTGAAAAAGTGGAGCGTCTCCGGCTGCGATTCCCGGGAGGTGAGGCTGTCCGACATAGCGGCATCCTTTCAGGAGGCGGTGATAGAAGTTCTGGCAAATAAGCTGGTTTCTGCCGTCCGGATGACGAAAGTTCGATCGGTTGTCCTTGCCGGTGGAGTGGCATGTAACAAGAGGCTCAGGGGCAGGGTGGAAGATGCGATTTCTGGAGAAGGGGCTGGGCTTTTTTACCCGCGAGCTTCCTTTTGTACGGACAACGGCGCCATGATAGCGGTGGCAGGATATCACAGGCTTCTTAAGGGACAGAAGGCTGACCTGGGCATTGATGTGAAATCCAGATTTCCGATAGACGAGTTGGAAGGAAGCTTAACATAGACTTTTCATTGGTTTTTGTTGCATGGTCTCCGGCTGGGAGTTGAATAACAGGTGGTGCTCAAAAGACGTATTAAGTACTATTATTTGAAGATTCTCAGGCTCAGGGGAAATCCCCGTGATCTGGCTGTGGGCATTGCGGTGGGGGTGTTTGCCGGCTCCATGCCCATACTTCCTTTCCAGTCTGCATTTGCCATCGCCCTTGCCCTGGCATTTAGAGCCAGCAAAATAACGGCCCTGCTTGGAACATGGATCAGTAATCCGCTTAATTGGCATTTTCTTTACTATTATTCTTACAAGATCGGAGCCTGCATACTCGGGCTCAACGAAAAAGGCAAGACCTTCAAGGCGATCATGGAGGTTCTCAGCAACGGCGGCGGTGATGCCGTGAGGGCGGCGGAGATCATCCTGGATGCAGGAGGATGGATACTTGCGGCATTCCTGACGGGTGGTCTGGTGCTTGCGGCCGTAACTGCGCCTTTTTCCTACTTTCTCTCCCTTTACCTCTTCAGGCGCGTGAAGATGTGGCGTGAGTCAAGAAAAAAAAGGGGAATGGGATGCTTCCTTTTTTCGCGGAGATCCGTTTGATTAATCGTCCAAAAAAAAGCCTGGGGCAGCACTTTCTCACGGATGCAAAGACAATTGAAAAAATAATTTCCATCGCCGGGTTTTCCTCTTCTGATCAGGTCCTGGAGATAGGGCCCGGGCGTGGAGCCCTTACCATTCCTCTGGCTGAAAAAGTTAAGGCGGTTGTGGCTGTTGAAAAAGACGAGGATCTGGTCCGTAGGCTCGAGGAAAGGCTGGTGCGTGAGGGGATCAATAATGTCAATCTGATAGCGGATGATATCCTCAGGTGGAATTTTAAGGAAATGCCTTCTGTTTCAGGGAGGTTTCATGTGATAGGAAATCTTCCCTACAATATTTCAAAGCCGGTTCTTGAAAAACTCGTAAACAACAGGGAGCGTTTGGGAAGGGCCGTTCTCATGCTTCAAAAAGAGGTTGCAAATCGGGTAGCAGCCGCGCCGGGAGGAAAGGAATACGGGGCGATGAGCGTGCTTATCCGATACCATGCAAGAGCCGCCTCAATGCTCCAGGTGGGGAAGGAGGTTTTCTCGCCAAGGCCCGCTGTTGACTCAACAGTCGTGGAACTGGATTTTGAAAGACCCTGGCCGCTTCGTTCTTCAAGGGATGAGCTTTTTACGAGGGTAGTCAAAGGGTCGTTTTCCCACAGAAGAAAAACCATTCTTAACTCCCTGAGGGGCTATTTTCCTGCCATGGATCGCGAGGTCCTCACATCGGTCCTTGAAAGAAGCGGCATTGACCCGTCTGCAAGGGGGGAGACCCTTTCCATCAATGAGTTCCTGACCCTTACGGCCATAATGGATTTGACAATAAGTTAATATCCTTGTAAACAAATATATTCCGATTTTTGTAGTGAAAGGCGGCGCCATGGAAGTAATAGAGTCTGTTTCCCTGATGCAGGCAAGGTCAGAGGAGCTTAGACTGGCAGGACATACCCTTGCCTTTGTCCCCACCATGGGGTTTCTCCACGAAGGGCACCTTGAACTGATGAGGGTTGCCCGCAGCCTTGCGGACAGGGTTATTGTGAGTATCTTCGTCAACCCGACACAATTCGGACCAAAGGAAGACTTTGCCAAATATCCCAGAGACAGGGAAGGAGACCTTGCCAAGGTGGAAGGAGTGTCCGTGGACATATGTTTTCTCCCGGACGTCTCGGAGATGTATCCCCGGGGCTTTCAGACGACTGTCAGCGTAAGGGAGCTGAGCGGGCATTTGTGCGGTCTTTCAAGGCCGGGCCACTTTGATGGAGTCACCACGGTTGTTTCCAAGCTTTTCAATATAACAAAGCCGCACATAGCTGTCTTTGGGCAAAAGGACTATCAGCAGCTTGCCGTGATAAGCCGAATGGTGACGGATACGAACATGGGAATAGAGATCGTGGGTGTCCCCACTGTGCGTGAGCATGACGGGCTTGCCATGAGTTCGAGAAACGCCTATCTGAACCGGGATGAGAGGCGCTCGGCCCTTTGTCTGAAAAAGGCCATGGACCTCGCGGCTGAGATGTTTGCCTCAGGCGAGCGCGACGCCAAGATCCTCAAGAATGCAATGGAAAGGCTCATTGTGACCCATCCATATACAAGCATAGATTATGTCGCGGTTTGCGACCCCGTAACCCTGGATGACCTGGATAAAGTAGGAGAGCAGGCCCTTGTGGCCCTTGCAGTAAAGGTCGGCAGGACGCGGCTTATAGACAACTGTCTTTTGAAGGCAAGGAATCTTTCTGAAAGGAGAGACTTATGAAACCATCGAATTTCCTCTTTACATCAGAATCCGTTACCGAGGGACATCCCGATAAGGTGGCGGACCAGATATCCGATCATGTCCTTGACAGGATCATTGAACATGATCCCAACGCCAGGGTTGCATGCGAGACACTGGTGACAACGGGCCTGGCTCTGATAGCCGGGGAGATCACGACCAAGGCATATGTGGATTTTCCTGAAGTGGTACGGGAGACCGTGAAAGACATAGGGTACAACAGCTCCTCCATGGGTTTTGACTGGGCGACCTGCGCGGTTCTGTCCACCATAGACAAACAATCCCCCGACATAGCAATGGGGGTTAACGGCACCGGCATATTAAAAGAACAGGGGGCAGGAGACCAGGGACTCATGTTCGGGTACGCCTGCAAGGACACCCCGACCCTTATGCCCATGCCCATTTACCTTGCCCACAGGCTAACAAGGCGTCTTGCTTATGTGCGCAAATCCGGCCAGCTTCCCTGGTTGAGACCTGACGGAAAATCCCAGGTTACGGTGCAGTACCTGGACGGCAAGCCTGCGAGCGTACATACAGTGGTCATAGCGGCCCAGCACTCTCCTGAGGTGGACTACGATACCCTGCGGGAGGCCATAATCGAGCATGTCATAAGAGAGGTGATCCCTGCCGATATGCTCCATGATAAGACCCAGTTTTTCATCAACACCACGGGCAGATTTGTGGTGGGAGGTCCCATGGGGGACTGCGGCCTTACGGGAAGAAAGATCATAATGGATACATATGGAGGCTTCGGATACCACGGAGGAGGAGCCTTCTCAGGCAAAGACCCAACCAAGGTTGACAGGAGCGCCTCCTACATGTGCCGTTATATCGCTAAAAATATAGTGGCGGCCGGCCTTGCGGAAAGGTGTGAGATTCAGGTGGCCTACACTATCGGAAGGGCCCAGCCCGTATCTGTGATGGTGGGCGCATACAGCACAGGGGTCGTCTCAAGCGCGGAGCTCACAGAGGCGGTGAAGAATCTCTTTGACCTGAGGCCGAGGGCCATCATCGAGCGGCTTGATCTTCTGAGACCGATATATAGAAAGACATGCAATTACGGCCACTTTGGAAGGGAACTTCCGGAGTTTACCTGGGAGAAGACCGACATGGTGGATGAGCTCAAAAGGGCGATCAAATAAAGAAGGAGCTTAATTGATGGACTATGATATAAGAGACATAAACCTGGCCCCAAAGGGGCGCCTCAGGATTGAATGGGCGGAGATGAGCATGCCCGTTCTCGGGAAGATAAGAGAGCGCTTTGCAAAAGAAAAGCCCCTTGCAGGCATGAGGGTTTCAGCCTGCCTTCACGTTACGACTGAGACGGCCGGCCTTGTAAAGACCCTCAAGGAGGGAGGGGCGGAGGTGGTTGTCTGCGCCTCAAACCCCCTTTCCACACAGGATGACGTGGCGGCCTCTCTGGTGGCCGATCAGGAGATACCGG